>CAMTVF010000001.1:0-20730 GCA_947085115.1 uncultured Opitutaceae bacterium
CCAGCGTCTATTCAAGACCGGACTTGCGCTTGATGAAATAGCCCGGGCGACGCTTCACCTCGTCGTAAATCCGGCCGAGGTATTCCCCGAGCACGCCGATTCCGACCAGTTGCACGCCGCCGAGAAAGAGCACCAGGGTGACAAGCGTGGTGAATCCCGTTTGCGCAACCTCCACGCCAAACAGCCGTCGCGTGACGTAGAATACGCCGAGCGCAAAGCCGATCCCGGCGACACACATTCCGACCATGGTCACGGTCCGCAAGGGCAGGTAGGAGAAGCTGAACAAGCCATCGAGGGCGTAGCGCACGAGTCGGCGCATGGTCTGGCCGGGCTGGCCCGCCGCCCGTTCCTTGCGATCATAGAGCACATCCGCGCGCTTGAATCCGACCCATGTTCTCAGACCGGGAAAGAAACGGTTCGACTCGGGCAATTGGTTGAAAGCCTCGACTGCCGGCCGGGAAAGCAAACCGAAAGTGCCGGTGTTTTGCTCGATCGGAAAGTCGCTCAGGCTGCCGAATACGCGGTGAAAAATATCGAAACCGAGGCGACGCAAACCGCGTTCTTCCCGCGACCGCCGCACGGCGAGCACCACTTCGGCCCCCGCCTGCCAAGCTTCCACCAATGAGGGAATGCACTCGGGTGGATCCTGCAAATCCGCGTCCATCGTCACGACGGCGTCGGCATGGTCCGCATGGGCCAGACCGGCACGCAGGGCGGCTTGATGCCCAAAATTGCGGCTCAATTCAATTAACCCGAACCGCGAATCCTCGGCAACCCGGCCGCGAAGAATCTCGGCTGACCGGTCCTCACTGCCGTCATCGACAAACAGAGCCTGCCATTTCACCGAGCCCGTCAGGCCAAAAACCGCCGTGAGGCGGGCGAGCAATTCGGGCAGCACGGCCTCTTCGTTGAAGATCGGAATCACAACGGTGACCGCGGGGTGAGGGGCACGCATACGATTCAAATGGCAGGGTTGGGGCGGTGGCGCAAGCGGCGGCAGGCAAAGTCGGCGTTAATCTCTCATCGGAAAGCATTATACTTCACGATCGCATAGATGGCCCGGAAGCCATCGCGCCAGCCGATTTTCTTTCCTTCGGCGTAGGTGCGTCCGTAGTAACTGATGCCCACCTCGAAAATGCGGCAACCCTCGATCGCCGCCACCTTGGCGGTGATTTCCGGTTCAAAGCCAAAGCGATTCTCCTCGATGGTGATTTTTTGCAGCACGTCGCGACGGAACAATTTGTAGCACGTTTCCATGTCCGTGAGATTGATGTTGGTAAACATGTTGGAGAGCAGCGTGAGAAAACGGTTGCCGACCATGTGCCAAAAATAAACCACGCGGTGCGCTTCAGCGCCCATGAAACGGGATCCGAATACGACGTCGGCCTTTCCGTCGGCCACGGGTTTGAGCAGGCGGGGATACTCCTGTGGGTCGTATTCCAAGTCGGCGTCCTGCACGATCACGGCGTCGCCCGTGGCGGCGGCAAATCCGGTGCGCAGCGCGGCCCCCTTTCCGCAATTGACCGGGTGGTAGAACACTTTGCTGACGAGCGCTTCAATCTCATTCTTGAGGATCTCGCGCGTGCCATCGCTCGAACAATCATCGACGACGATGATTTCCTTGTCGGCAATGGGCGCGGCTCTCACCGCCTCGATCAATGAGCGGATGGTGTGACGTTCGTTGTAACAGGGGATGACGATGGAGAGCTTCATGCGAAAGCAGGCCCGCACCCTAGTGGAGCCAAGGACGTAGGGAAGTGCAAAGACGACGGCAGGTCCGGACTTGACGGCGTGGAAGCAGCCCCCGCATCGTCGTGCCATGCTTGAGAACACCCGTCGCGACCAACGTCTTCTCCTGCTCAAGCTCGGACTGGCCGCCGCCGCGCTCGGGGTCCTGGCGGTGTTGTTCGTGAGCGGCGCCGACCTGCGGGGTTGGATCAACATGGGGCTCGATACTCTCCGCGCCGCCGGGCCAACCGCATTTTTCTTCGCGATGGCGGTCCTGCCTGCCTGCGGCATGCCGATGTCGGTCTTTGTGTTGCCGGCAGTGCCCTTGTTCGGCCCGCAGTTCGGCACCGTGACGGTGGTGCTCCTCGCCCTCCTTGCCATGACCGTCAATTTCTGCCTCGCCTACGCGCTCGCGCGGCGCGGCCTGCGTCCGGTGCTCGCGGTGCTCGTGAAGCGACTCGGCTACAAACTGCCCGAGGTCGCATCGGGCGACGCGACGGATCTCATCATTCTGCTGCGCGTGACGCCGGGCATACCGTTTGTTGTCCAGAACATCCTCGCCGGTCTCGCGGAGTTGCCGTTCGTGCGTTATTTTACGGTGTCCGCGATCATCGTGTGGCCGCTCAACACGGCGTTCCTCCTTTTCGGTGACGCGCTCATCCAGGGCAAGGGCAAGACTGCGTTGCTCTCGCTCAGCGTGGTGATTGCACTCATGATGGCCCTCCATCTCATCCGGAAGAACTACGACCGGCGCCGCAAGTCCACGTGAACGAATCCAGCCAGCTGCCCACCGATGATCCGGGCCGCGTGCAAACGGTCACGGAATTCACGCGGCGGGTGCGGGAGTTGCTCAAGGGCGGCCTGCCGGCAAGTTGGGTGAAGGGGGAGATATCCAATTCCCGTGCCCAGGCCAGTGGACACATTTATTTTTCGCTCAAGGACGCCGGAGCGCAGTTGAGCTGTGTGCTTTTCCGCGGAGACGCATCCCGCCAAAGCGTCGTGATCAAGGATGGGCTGCAGGTGCTCGTCTACGGGGAGATCGATGTCTACGAGGCGCGCGGCCAGTATCAATTGATTGTGCGGGCCGTGGTCGACCATGGGCTGGGGCGGTTGCAACAGCAGTTTGAAGAACTGAAGAGCCGGTTGGTCGCGGAAGGCCTCTTTGAGGCAACGCGCAAACGCCCGCTCCCCGTGGTCCCGCTTTGTGTGGGATTCATCACCTCGCCGACCGGTGCTGCGGTGCAGGATTTTTTCCGGATTTTGCGCCGCCGCGAATGGCCGGGTCGCATTGTCGTCCTGCCGGCAAAAGTGCAGGGCCTTGGCGCGGCATCGGAGATGGTCAGGATGCTGCAACTCGCCGAGCAACTCGGGATTTTCGATCTCCTCGTCATTGGGCGCGGTGGCGGCAGCGTCGAGGACCTGTGGGCGTTCAACGAAGAACCGCTGGTCCGTGCGGTGGCTGCCTGTTCGCTGCCCGTGATCTCCGCAGTGGGGCATGAAATCGATTTTACCCTCTGCGATTTTGCGGCCGATGTGCGGGCGGAGACACCCAGCGCCGCGGCCGAATTGGTTTCCAGCAGCCACGTTGCGTGCCGCGAGCGCGTCACCCGGGCCCAACGTGTGCTCGAAGATCGGCTCGGGCGGGATCTCGAAAGTGCGGGCGAACGCCTCAGCCACGCACGCAGTCGCTTGCGCCTGCTGTCGCCTGCGGCGCTGCTTGAGCAACACCAGCTCCGACTCGACGACCTCACGAATCGGCTCGGAGGCTCGTTGCGACAGGCGACGCAGATGCGCCGCGAACAATTATCGGCTGTGCGGGCGCGGCTCACGGCAGCGTCACCGGAGTTTCGCGTGCAATTTGAGTCGCATCGATTGCTGGCTTTGTGGAAGCGGCTGGAGTCGGTCAGTCCGAAATCGGTCTTGCGGCGGGGATTTGCCATCGTGCGCGACGAGGCGGGCCAACCGATCGCTCGGGCCAAGGGCGTAAGGTCCGGGCAGAAGCTCGTGTCTGAATTCGCGGATGGCGAAGTTCGTAGTCGCGTGGAATAAATTGCCCGCTCCGGAGCTCTGCCCCTTGTAGCGCATTGCGTGGGGGATGCTTGGGTGGAGATTTGCCCCGTAGTCCGTGTGTTTGCACAATCGGCAACCCTGTGTAGCCTCGTCACCGATGATAAAGTGGTCATTCCTCGTCCTGTTCGTCACCGCAGCAGCGGCGGCGGTCTTTCTCCACGCCCAGAGCAAACCTCTCATGAACGCTTCTTCCCCCTCGGCAGGGTCGCCCGCAAGTGATGCCGCTTACTGTCCGCCCGACGATGCAAAATCCGCCTGTGGTCTTCCGTCGAAGGTCGTCATCGACATGAGCAACACCACGGTCCAACGCACCGAAGAGGAATGGCGCGCGCGGCTGACGCCCGAGCAATTCCGCGTCGCCCGCCAACAGGGCACCGAGCCGCCGTTTCGCAATGCCTACTGGGACAGTCACGAAGACGGCGTGTATTTCTGCGTCGGTTGTGACACACCGCTTTTTGACTCGAGGCACAAATTTGAATCAGGCACCGGCTGGCCGAGCTATTGGCAACCGCTGGAGAAGCTTTTCATCGGTGAAGAGCGCGATGTGAGTTGGGGTATGGTGCGGATCGAAGTGCACTGCAAAGTTTGCGGCAGTCACCTGGGTCACCTGTTTGATGACGGCCCCCGGCCCACCGGTCAGCGCTACTGCATCAACAGTGCCTCACTTAGTTTCATGCCGCGGGCGCGCTACGACGCGTGGGCCGCAAAAACCAGTCCGGTCAAATCCGCGCAATAAATCCTCAACACGCCGGCGCGACGGCTTACTGGTAGAGCCAATACCGTTTGCTTTGCTGCTGGTAGATGGCGGCGCGCTCCTGCCAGTTTTTGACAAACAACGCCGGATCCACGCGCCCGCCCTGCGTCTTGAGGGCGTTAAACCAGGCGGTGGAGCCGACGTGGATGTTGAACGTGCGTTCCTCGACGTTGGTCAGGGCGGCGAACGGATTCAACGGCTGCCAGAGCGCCGCCTGCTTCTGCATGTAGAATGACAACTCGGTGGGGCGCCACGCGTTCCAATCCGTCACTTCGACGTAGACGCCGGTGCGCGGCTTGTTGTCCGGACCCAGCGCCTGCATCTTCAGGAATTTGATACCGGGGATTTTGTAGGCTTCCAGGGCCTTGATGATTTCGTCGGGGGTCTTGCGCGGAAAACTGATGCCGCGAAACGGAAACTCCCGACCGATCCCGGAAGTCCACGGCGTGTTCTGGCAGCCCAATCCCACCATGGCATAGCCGACGACGGCCTCGAAAGTCGGAATCATCGGGGAAGTCTTGATCCACTTCAGGCCGGTATCGGGCCAGCGCATCGATCGCGTCCAGCCGCGCATCGGAATGACGGTGAGTTTCCCTTTCTCTCGCACTTTTTCGGAGACATTGATGATCTTGGGAATGGTCATGACATGAGGGGCTTCGCGGCCCATGCGCGCGAGCTCACCGATTGTCAGGCCGTGCACATAGGGCACGCGGAAGGCGCCGACGTAGCTCTTCCACTCGGCGTCGAGGGGCGGACCGTCAACCTTGAGGCCGCCGAGGGGATTTGGCCGATCCAGCACGATGACTTCGATGTTTTGCTCAAAACAGGCGGCCATCGTTGTCAGCA
The DNA here is from genome assembly GCA_947085115.1 of uncultured Opitutaceae bacterium. Lineage (GTDB taxonomy): Bacteria > Verrucomicrobiota > Verrucomicrobiia > Opitutales > Opitutaceae > Didemnitutus. The sequence continues at coordinate 5,399 of CAMTVF010000001.1, forward strand.
TCGCGCTGGCAAAGGTGTAGGAGCGGGAGCCGATGTCCTGCAAATCGATCACGACAGCGTCGAGGCCCTTGAGCATCGTCGGCGTCGGTTTGCGCGTTGTGCCGTGCAGAGAATAGATTGGCAGCCCCGTGGGCGTGTGCACGGAGTCACCGAAATTGACCGAAGCGGAGATCTGGCCGGTAAATCCGTGTTCGGGCGCGAAGAGGGCGACGAGCTGCGTGTTGCGCGCCCGGCGGATGACATCAATGGTGCTTTCGCCGCGGCGATTGACGCCTGCAGGATGAGTGAGCAGCCCGATCTTCTTGCCGGCGATGGCGTCGAACTTGCGCTCTTCCAGCACGTCGATGCCGAGCATGACCGGCGGCAGCTGTTCCGGTGCCGAGATTGCGGCAATCGCACCGGCGAGTTCGGTGCTCGCATCCGCTGCCTTTCCCGGCTTGCTGGTGCAGCCGAGACCAAGGAAGAAAGCGGAAAAAAACCACAGTCCGAACGAGATTCTCACAAGCAGCCGACGGGACATTGACCGATTTTTTTGCGGGGCACGGCGCAATCTGGCGAGGACAATCGCGGCACAGCGGGATTAATTGGGTGGGGCACGGGGAGGTGGGCGGCGGCGCCGGGGTGCGCGGATGTGGTGTTCCCAGTAGTTGCGATAGAGAATGTCGAGGAGCAGACCGAAGGCTGCACCGGCAATGACTCCGCCGACGATCAACGCATTGATGGCGGTGCCGATGCGCTGGGCGTAGGAAGGGCGTTCGTGGTCAGGCTTGGCAGGACCCAGTGCGGAATTGGCGTTTTCGACCAACGGCAACACGATCTGGTGCGGGTTGGCGGCGGGGAGCGCCTCGCCGAAGCCGGCGGTGTGGATAACGTAGGCACCGAGCTTGTGCGTTGCGTAATAAATTGGCGCAGCGGTGAAGGGGTTGGTGATCAACTGAAGGCCGCCGAGCACCATGAAATTAGCCCGCAGAAAAATCGAGAGTATCAGTGCCAATGGCAACTGCATCCCCATCACTGGCAAAAGCGAAAGGACGGACCCCGCGTAGAAAGCGGGGCGCATCGAATCGGGTTTCATCGACCACAAATAAGCGCGACGACGCGCGATCTCGGCAAATCGGCCTACGATCGGATAATTGTGCATCATCGCCCTGCGCGGCATGAAGCGGAGCAGCTGTTTGAGACGGCGGATGCGCGCGAACCGCTCCGCGCGCTTGATCGGATGCTCCTCGTGGTCGTGCTGCTCGGGGTTTTGCGTCACCGGGAGGGAACTTGGTTCGACCTGGCTGGCGCCGCAATCGGAATTAGCTTCCAACTTGGCGTCGTGCCGCAGCGGCGACCGCCAGGCAGTCAAGGAGCCTCACGGCAGCATCGAAAGCCAGACAGCCATCCGTAATGCTTTGGCCGTATGTCAGGGATTTGCCTGCTTCGTGCCGCTGCGCCCCTCCCACCAAATTGCTTTCGAGCATGACGCCGATGATCGCACGGTTGCCGCTGGAGATTTGTGCCGCGACATCTTGGACGACAACACCCTGCCGCTCCGGCTGCTTGCCACTGTTGCCGTGACTGCAATCGACGAGCACGACCGGCAAGGCACCGGCACCGCGCAGCATCTCCACCGCTTGCGCGATTGCCGGGGCGGCGTAATTGGGTCCGGTCCGGCTCCCGCCACGCAACACCAGATGACTTTCCTGATTGCCCGTGGTCGCCAGCACGGCTGGTGCGCCTTCGCGGGTAAGAGAAGGGAACCAGTGCGGATGGCTGGCGGAAACAATGGCGTCGACGGCGACCTGCAGGTCGCCGTCGGTGCGGTTTTTGAAACCGACGGGCATCGAGAGACCCGAAGCAAGTTCGCGATGTATCTGACTTTCAGTGGTTCGGGCGCCGATCGCCGCCCACGAAACCAGATCGGCGTAGTATTGGCCCAGGGTGGTGTCGAGAAATTCGGTGCCGATCGGCAGACCGACTGCATTGATGTCGAGCAAGAGCTGGCGCGCCAGCCGCAGGCCGGTGTTGACCATGAAGCTCCCGTCAAGATGAGGGTCGTTGATCAAACCCTTCCAGCCGACAACCGTGCGGGGCTTTTCAAAGTAAACCCGCATGACCACGAGCAGGTCGCCGGCCAGACGATCAGCGACCGGCTTGAGGCGCTGGGCATATTCCAATGCGGCTTTGGGATCGTGAATCGAACAGGGTCCGACGATGGCGATGAGGCGCTGATCCCGGTGCGCGAGGACGTCGCCAATCTCCCGCCGCGCCTGTTGCACGAGTGCTGCGCCCGGTTCGCCGAGAGGCAGGTCCTCTTCGAGGATGGCCGGCGACAGCAGGGGGCGCGCGGTGCGGATGCGGAGATCGGAAGTCGGCTGGCGCATGAGGGATTTCCGAGTGAAGGGACGCGCCCCGAAATTGCACGGAGATTTTCGTCGCCTCACCCGGGGTATGACAGAAACTGGTGCGACCATGCTTTTCCTCTGTCAACACAGCTACGAAACCCTGCTGGAGCACGAGCTTATCGCAGACGGTTTAACCGTTGTGGAGACAGGCTCGGGTTGGGTCGGGGCAGAGACCCTGCCGGGAGATGCGGTGCGGCAATCAATCGATGAACTGGTCTTTCCCCATTTAACGCTGCTGGCACCGCGTGAGATTCGCGGTGAATCGGTCAACGCCCTGGCTCAACAGCTCTCGGAATTCTTCTTTGAGAGCCTGCGGGGAGAGCGGATCGATGCGCCCTGGCCCTGTGTGTTTCTCGAGACAGCGGAAATGACGGGCCTTGGCCGACGCACCCGGGCGGTGGAGAAGGCATTTCTGGAGTTGGTGCAGAAGAAGCTCAACCGCGTGGCCAAGCTTGCATCGCCGGAGGCACCACGCGGCGCCGGGAAAGCGCGAGGGCTCTTTGTGTATTTCTCGGATTTCGGTCGCTTGTTCGCTGGGCGGGAGGTGTGGCGCGGCGGTCAAAAACGCATGGCGGACGACGATCTGGCTCCGTCTCGCTCCTACCTGAAGGTCGAGGAAGCCTACGTGGTGCTGGGCAGGGAACCCGCGGAAGGAGAAACCGTGGTCGATCTTGGCGCCGCACCGGGTGGATGGAGCTTTAGCGCGGCCAAGCGTGGCGCTCGCGTCATCGCGATCGACAATGGCCCGCTCAAGGGTGGGGCACTGAACAATCCGCTGATCGAGCACCGCCTTGAGGACGCGTTCAAATTCGCACCGGCTGAAGGCGAGGTATTCGATTGGTTGTTTTGCGATCTCGTCGAGGAACCAAATCACGTGCTCGAGAACCTGATCATCCCGTGGATTGAACGCAGATGGTGCCGCCGGTTTGTGATCAATCTGAAGTTCGGTCGCACCGACCCGTTTGCGCTGCTGCGCGACGTGCGGGCGCCGGGCTCGGTGTTGGCCACCCGCGTGAAGAATCTCCACATCCGTCACTTGTATCACGACCGCGAGGAATTCACCTTGGTCGGAGAAGTTAACCCATGAAGTCGTCGCTCCCCAAGGTTTCCGAACTCAATGTCTGCGGTTGGCAGGCGGTTTTCGCGCTGTTCACGCGGCATCCTCAGGAAATAGTGCGACTGTTCTTTGATCCCCCGACAGGAAAACGGGTCGGTGAGATTTGCAGCTACCTGGCCGGGGAAAAGAAAGTTTACCGGCAGCTGCCACCCGACGAGCTCGAAAAAGTGGCGGGCACCGTGCACCACGGCGGAATTGTCGCGGTGATTGTCGCCCGGCCGCTCAAGCGCGTGAATCGCGACGTGCTCGAAGGGTGGGCGCGTGAGCGCGCCCCTCTGTTGCTCCTCGACCGGGTGAGCAACGCCAACAACCTCGGCGCCCTGGTGCGCACCGCCGCCTACTTTGGCGTGAAGGCCATTGTGATTTCCGACGCGCCAGGCCAGGCCTTGCCCGGCGAAGCTGCCTATCGGGTGGCGGAGGGCGGTATGGAGTTTGTGGAATTTTATCGCGTGCCGTCGCTGGCGGACTTTTGCCGCGAGTTGCGGCGCAGTCACTATCTGCTCGGCACCAGTTTGCGTGGCACCCAGCTTTCTCCCCGGGAGGTGCAAGACCGTGGACTCCCACGACCTCCCGCGATCGTTCTCGGTAATGAAGAAAAGGGAATCGCACCCGCCGTAGCATCCGCTTGCGACCGACTGGTGAAAATTCCCGGAGCCAACACGATCGAGTCCCTCAATGTCTCCGCCGCCGCGGCCGTGCTCTGCTGGGAATTCTTCGGCGCACCGAAGTAGGGGGCGACCGCTGGCGTCAATCGCGCGTCCGTAACACGGCGCGGATCGGGGAGCCGTCGCCGCCCCGGATCCGGAGGGGCAACGCGATGAGTTCGTAGAGGCCAGGTTCGGCGCTGCGAAGATCAAGATTCTCAAGAATCAATATCTTTGCCCGATCGAGGGCGTGATGGACCGGGAGATCCTTGCTGTCACGCTGGTCGACTGACGGAAAATCCAGACCGAGCAACCTCACGCCCTGCGTCGCAAGCCAGGGAGCTAATTCCGGGGCGAGGACGGGCCACTCAGAACGAAACTCAGTTGGATCCCGCCAAACATCACTGCGCAAGAGCACGCGGGGTGAGATTCCGAGATCAACCCCGGCGAAACAATTCGCATCAATTATCCCCCGACCGCGAACGTCCACGACCACGGCGGGACCGACATAGGCATCCAGCGGCACTTCGTCGATCTTTGCGCCGGCCTCATCGAAATGATACGGCGAATCCGCGTGCGTGCCACTGTGCATGCTGAGGCGAGCGCGTCCGACGTTGCACGAGAAGCCCCCGGCCTTGGTGGCGACGAAGATGAATTCCGTTGGCGTGTCACCGGGCCAGACGGGCATGCCGGTGTAGATCGGACGGCTGATGTCGATGAGTTTCATGTGACAGTCTCTCGGGTCGGAGAAAATGAGCTGTGAGCGTTGGTCGCTACAATTTCGCGCAAACGCCTGATGGCCTCGATGCAATCAGTAAACGTGTTATAGAGCGGCGTGGGTGCGAGCCGGATGACATCTGGCGGACGAAAATCCGGAACAACATGGACGGTCTTGAGGGCTTGGCAAATCTGCCAAGCGTGGGTGTGCGCCAACGCGACGTGACCTCCGCGCTGGGCCGCCTCCCGTGGAGTCACGATGGTGAAGCCCTGTTCCGGAAGAAGCTCGTCGATGGCCTCCATGAGAAACGAAGTCAGGGCCAATGATTTCATACGGAGCGGGGAAATGCCCCCCGCAGCGGTGATGAGCTCCAACGCCCCCCGCAGCGGTGCAAGGCTCAGCATGTGCGGAGTGCCAACGTGCAAGGCCGCGGCGCCACTTGCCGGTTCATGCTCGTGTGCCATTGAAAATCGCCGCTCCGGTTTTACTCCCCACCAACCGGCCATGCCTGGCCGGCGTGAGTGGTGGCGGCGGTTCAGGTAGAGCCCGCCAACGGCACCGGGACCGGCATTGAGGTATTTGTAGGAACACCAAAAGGCGAAATCAACGGCGGCGGCATCAAGACCATGCGGCACGGCGCCAATGGAGTGAGAGCAATCCCAACCAATCAAAATCCCGCGGGCGTGCGCTTCACGGGTCAGACGGTCGATCGCGAGCAATTGCCCGCTGGTGAAAAGCACGGCGGGCAACACCGCGAGTTGAACGTCCGGAGTCATCGCGGCGATGATATCTTCTTCATCAAGCGTGCAACCGTCGCGACTTTTCACCTCGCGATAGTGCGCTTTCGGGTCAAGTCCCCGCAGACGGAGATGGCTGGAGATGGCGTGCGCGTCCGACGAAAAATTCAGCGCGTCACCGAGGACGTTTTTTCGTTCACCAGTCGGATCAAACAAGGTGGCAAGCAGTTGGTGCAGATTTGCCGTGGTCGAACCGGTTACGCAGACTTGATCCGCCGCTGCACCGATTAACGGGCTCACGTCTTCGGCAATTTCATCGGCGAGCCCGATCCAGGGCGGCTGCCCGTCCGTCCACCCGTTGATACCCAATTCGCGCCACTCGGTGAGCATGTGCTGCACGGCCGCCTCGGCCCGGCGCGAGAGCAGCCCGAGGGAATTGCCATCGAGGTAGATATCTCCGGGGCTCAAATAAAACTCGGCCCGAAAGCGCGCCAGTGGATCGACGCGATCAAGAGCAGCAGCTTTTTCGAACAGCGAGACAGCCATCATGCAGAGCAAGCGTCGCGGGAATCGCTCGCGGCGTAAACGCGAATCCCGCACTTGTCTCCCGCCAAGGTTGCGCTTAATAGACAACAAATGCCTGAATATACTCCAGCTCAACTGAGGGGAGTCTTTGCGCTCGCGGAGGGACTCAACCTTGTCGCGACCGAACTCTCCCGCTCCCTCCGCAAGAAGCTGAAGGCGGCTCCCCGACGGCGCGGTGCCACGCTCCGCCCGGGTTTGGAGACGCCCCTGTGGAATGCGTTAGTCCAAGGCGTGCGACCGTTTCTTCGCCGGCGCGGTGCAAAAGCGCTGCTCGCACGGGAACTTTGCCTCGACCGTTCACGGATGTCACAGTTCTTCGTGAACCGCCGGGCGATGCCCGACGCCGAACGCACCCTTGAACTCCTCGTCTGGCTCGCCCGGCAACGAAAGAACCGATGAGCAGGATTCCCGTCGTTGTTGCGTATTAAGCGCAAGTGGGAGGAGTTGAAAAGCTGATCTCGGTTGAGGGGGATTGCGGGGAGAAGGGGGGAGGGGCGGGGTGGCGGAGGGGCTGCGCGCTGGTGCGATGACGGCGGGGGCCTGCCAGCTCATGCTTGCCGGGAGGCGAGCGGCGGCGATGATGAAGCCATGAATCGCTCCATTTGGGATGAGAAGGCTTGGTCGCCGCTGCCATCGATCGAGGGACCGGTGCGGGCCGACGTTTGCGTGGTGGGCTTGGGCGGTTCAGGATTGACAACCTTGGAGAAATTGCAGGCTCGGGGGGGCAACGCGGTCGGAATGGATGCGGCGGCAGTCGGAGCCGGAGCCGCAGGTCGCAATGGCGGCTTGGTTCTCGCGGGGTTGGCGAAGTTTTATCACGAAACCGTCGCCGCTCTCGGACGGGAAACCGCGGCGGCCATTTATCGAGAAACGTCGAGGGAAATTCAGCGCCAAGCGGCAGCAATGCCGGGAGTTTTTCGTCTCTGTGGCTCGCTGCGACTCGCGGCGGATGAGGCTGAGCTTGCTGACTGTCGCGCGCACCTCGCCGCGTTGCAGGAAGATGGATTCGAGGCCGAGTGGTATCGGGGATCGGAAGGTGAGGGGTTGCTGTTGCCGACAGATGGAGTGTTTCAACCACTGGCGCGCGTGCGGTCGATGGCAGTCCGGCTGCGCGACCAGGGAGTGGATCTTTATGAGAATTCCCCTCTGTGCGGGTTGGTGCCCGGTCGGGTGACGACTGGGGGCGGTGTGGTGCATTGCGATAGCGTGATCGTAGCGGTCGATGGCCGATTGGAATTAATCTTTCCTGAGCTCGCGCCGCGGGTGCGCACGGCAAGGCTCCAAATGTTGGGGACTGCACCAACACCGGAAGTGAAGTTTCCGAGACCGGTTTATTGGCGGCACGGTTATGAATATTGGCAACAGCTGCCGGATGGTTCGATCGCGTTGGGCGGATTCCGTGACCACGCTCTCAATGAGGAATGGACGCAGGAGGCGACGCCTTCGGCGCTCATACAGGAACTATTGGAGAAGTTTTTACGAGGGCATCTGCGGGTGGAGGCGCCAATCACTCATCGCTGGGCGGCGTCAGTGGCGTATTCAAACGATGGATTGCCCATCATGGAGGAAGTGCGTTCCGGAGTGTGGGCTCTTGGAGCATATTCTGGGACGGGGAATATCGTGGGTGCACTCTGTGGTCGCGCAACTGCGGAACTCGCCTGTGGCGAGAAGTCGCCGTGGGCGGAGATCCTGGGGGCGGCCAGAAATGGACGCTGATCAAGCCTGGGAGGCGTTCGCTTGAGGCGAAATTGAATGGTTCGCATCAGTCGGGATCCCATCACCCGGCAACCGGAGCGGTTTATGGTAATTTTGACTCGGCACTGACTGCAAGTTGGGACTGATTCTAAGAGATGCGCCGGCTCAAGATTTTGTTTGTTAGTCCCGAAGTTGACCCATTCGTCAAAGTTGGCGGGTTGGCGGACATGGTCGGAGCATTGCCGAAAGAGGTTGCGGCGCTCGGTCACGATGCGCGGGTGGTCTGCCCTCTCTACGGTTCGACGAAGCGAGTGGGCGAATGGAAGGCCCGCGAGGAGCCCCTCGGAGTCGATGTGGGCGCGGAGGCACGTTGGGCGCGCACCTGGGAGACGGCGTTGCCGGGTGCGAAAGTGCCGGCGTATTTTATCGAGCACGAAGAATATTTTGGTCGGCGTGAGGTGTATAGTGACGCCGAGGACAACGTGTTTCGATTCGCCTTTTTTGGGCGGGCGGCCCTCGCTCTTTGCGAGCAACTCCAGTGGATTCCTGATGTCATTCACTGCCACGATTGGACTGCCGGATTGTTGCCGGTGATGTTGAACACCACTTTGCGCGACACCGCGCTCGGGCGCAGCGCAACCGTATTCACGATTCACAATATTGAGCATCAAGGGCAGGCGCCCTTTGGAATCATGGACTTCTCCCGCCTGCCGGTCAGCGAGTATCGCAGCGACAGTCTCGAGAGTCGGGGTCACGTCAACATGCTGAAGGCGGGTCTCTATCACTCGTCGAAGATCACCACGGTGAGTCCGACTTATGCGCGGGAGATTCGCACGCGGGAAGGGAGCTTTGGATTGGATGACGTCCTGCGTGTGCGCGGAGCCGACCTGATTGGAATCCTGAATGGCGTCGATGTCGCAAGCTGGGATCCCGCCACTGACACGGCGTTGCCGGCAAATTTTTCGGCGGGCAATCTTGCGGGTAAAGCGACCTGCAAAGCTGAGTTGCAAAAAGAGCTTGGCCTCGCGGTTGATCCCGGGATTGCTGTCTGCGGGGTTGTGGCCCGGCTTGTGCACCAAAAAGGCCTCGATCTCCTGGCGGAGTCCATTGGGCATATAACCGAACGGATGCGCGTGCAATTTGCCATTCTTGGCAGCGGAGACGCGCGCGTCGAAAATGCCTTTCGGTCCGCTGCCGAGCGCCATGCGGGAAAGATCGGTGCGCGCATCGGCTTTGATCCCCAGCTCGCACGCTTGATTCAAGCGGGCAGTGATTTTTTTGTGATGCCCAGCCGGGCCGAGCCATGCGGGCTGACCCAAATGTATGCGCTGCGCTACGGCACGGTGCCCGTGGTCCGGGCCACCGGGGGCTTGGTTGATACCGTGGTGGATTACGTCGCCGGCGCTGATCAGGGCACCGGCTTCCTCTTCCGCGAAGCCAACTCGGCCGCGCTCTACCAAGCCATCGGCCGTGGCTGCGCCACCTACTACGATCGGCCCGCCGAGTTTCGCGCCATGCAACTGCGCGGGATGAGCGTGGATTTTTCCTGGCAGACCAATGCTGCACGGTATGTTGATTGCTATCGTTGGGCAATCACCGCCCGCACGGGTGAGGCCCCCGGGGAATGATTTTCCCGCCGGGGTCGCTCGACGATTGGGAGCAGGTATGACACGAAGGTGAAAGGGTGCCATTGACATGAGTCGATGCTCGCGCCACGCGTTAATCCGATGATTCGTTACGTCGCCTATTATTTTTTCGCGTTCGCCGGCTTTTTTGCCCTGCGAAACACGGGCGGCCATCTCGAAGCATAAACTGATTTCCCAGATTTAAGCACCCGAGCCGCCCCCTTCCGGGCGGCTCTTTTGTTTTTCAATCCCACGTCCGCCATGATCCTCCCCAAGAACAACCGTCTTACACCTGAGCAGCTGAATGAAATCACGATCATCGTGACGGAGTTCAATTGCAAGATCCAGCCCATAGTCGGGGCGATGCGCACGATTTATGCGATCGTGGGCGATGAGCGCGACGAGTTGATGATCAATCGCATCGAGGGGCTGGAATACATCGATCGGATCGATCGCATCCAATCGCCGTTCAGGCTGATGGACCGGCGCTCCGATCTCGCGAATCACCACTTGGTGATCGGCAACGTCACTCTCGGCGAAGAGCTGCTCGTGATCGCCGGCCAGTGCACGATTGATCCGAAGAATCCGCAGTATTTTCTCGAGACCGCGCTGGCGGTGAAAGAGGCCGGTGCCAATGCGATTCGCGGAGGTGTTTGGAAACCGCGCACAAACCCCTATAGCTTCCAAGGCGATGCGGGTTCCCTGGGGATTCTCATGGATGCGTCACGGCGCACCGGGCTGCCTGTCGTGACGGAGGTGATGGAGTCGGAGCACATCAACCTCGCACTCGATGCGGGAGTGCAGGTGTTGCAGATCGGAGCGCGCAACGCGCTCAACTACTCCCTGCTGCGGCAGGTGGGCCGGGCCATTGCCGGTCGGACCACGGCCGTCATGCTCAAGCGCAGCATTCACAATGGCACCTTGAATGAATTCATCTCCGCCGCCGAATACATTGCCGCATTCGGCAATCCGAATGTCATCCTTTGTCCCCGTGGCACGCAGCCCACGCTCGACGGATACCGCAACCATCCGGACGAATCGATCACGCCGCTGTTGAAAGAAAAAACCTGGGCGCCCGTGGTCGTCGATCCGTCGCATTCCGTCGGCAAGGCGGTTTACGTGCCAGCCGCGGCGTTGGCCGCCATCGCTTATGGTGCTGACGGCCTCTGCATCGAGGCTCACGTCAGCCCGTCGCACGGGATTGGCGATGACCCGAAACAATCGGTGACACCAACCGTGCTCGGTGAGATGATTGTCCGTGCTCGCGCCCTGCACAAGACTGTCCGTCCGCAACCTGTAGCCACCCGATCATGAAAAAAGAACTCTCCCGGATTCGCCAAAAAATCGATGCGCTCGATTTGCGCGTCGTTAAGTTGCTTAATGCCCGACTGAAACTGGCGCAGCGCATCGGCGAGGTAAAGCGCGACGCGCGTGGCCGCATCTATGTTGCCGAGCGTGAAGCCGATGTGCTGCGACGGGTGGCGGAGGTCAATCAGGGGCCACTCAAGCCGGCCGCTTTGCAGGCGATTTACCGCGAGATCATGTCGGCTGCGATGGCACTTGAGAAGCCACTGATTGTGGCCTATCTCGGACCCGAGGCAACCAACACGCATGCCGCCGCGCTGAAGAAGTTTGGCGCAAGCGTCGACTACCGGCCGATGCCGTCGCTCACCGATGTGTTTACGGCGGTAGAGAAGGGCGAAGCGGACTATGGGGTCGTGCCGATTGAAAATTCCAGCGAAGGCTCCGTTCGCGACTCGCTGGATCTCTTTGTGGAAACTCCGCTCAAGATCATCGCTGAGCTGCAGATTGAGATCGATCATACGCTGCTTTCCAATGAGCCGCTGGCGAAAATCCGGAAGGTCTATTCCAAGGATCAGGCGCTTGGGCAATGTCGCCGCTGGTTGCAGCGTCACCTGCCGCACGCGCAGCTGATCGATGTCGACAGCACAGCCCTGGGCGTGCAACGCGCGGCGCAAGAGAAGGGTGCGGCGGCCGTGGGCCCACGACTCGCCGGCGAACGCTACGGCGTGCCCGTGGCGGCGGCGCGCATTCAGGACGAAAAAAACAACACCTCACGCTTCGGCATTCTTGGACATGAGCCCTCGGGTTCGGCAGGCAGCGGTCGAGACAAGACCAGCCTGCTGGTTTCGCTGCATCATGAACCGGGTGCGTTGTTGAAAGCCTTGCATCCTTTCAACCGGCGCAAACTCAACCTTACGCGGATCGAGTCGCGACCGAGCCGTCTGCGGCCGTGGGATTACATTTTCTTCCTCGACGTGAGCGGTCACTACAACGACCCGATGATGCAAAAGGCGCTGAAGGAAATCAGCCGCCACTGCCCGCTGGTGAAATGGCTCGGAAGTTATCCTGCCGCGACGGTGAAAGGCTAGACGACCCAAGCCGGGCCGTCAGGACCGCCGCCGAAACCAGAGCAGCAGCCCGAGCCCGAGGGCCATGAGTGCGTGGGTCGATGGTTCCGGAATTGCCGTGAACTCCGCGCCGAACACATTGCCGGAGCGTCCGGCGACAGTCAGGGTGGTCAGCAGCATGCCGTTTTTCGCATACTGCTGCAGCGGCAGGCCCGGGTCATTTGGCACAAACCAAAGCGTATTTGTGCTGAATTGGTAGGCCAGTGCCCCGTAGGCGTTGGTGACGGTGAACTGGGAAACGAGGGTGCCGCCCAGTGAGTATTGGCTGAACTTTCCGCTTTCACTAATCCACAGGTTTCCGGACGCACTGTCGAAGGTGATGCCAACAAACGAATTGCCGCTGAGGGTGAAGAGAGGGAGACTGTTTCCCCAGTTTGCGTCCGTTTGATACACGGTTGTCGAACCTGTAAAGGCGGCCAAGGTATAGTTGAAATTGCCATTCACGGCGCCGTCGACCGATTGGCTCCAATTGGGTGTTCCGACGTGTGTCTGAAGCGAGCCGATCAAACTGCCGTCGCCCAGACTGTATTCGCCGGTGAGACCGGGGCTGTCGCGGTGGCCCAGTTTGATCGTGCCGCGCACCGCGATGGGGTAGGCGAGAGGACTGGTGGTCGTGCTGAAAACGATCTGGCCCGTGCTCGTGTTGATCGCCTGGAGCGCCGAAGCATCCCCGTTGGTGATGTAGAGAATTGTCTGCGCGCGGCTGATCAGGGGTGTCGCTAGAATCACCGTGGCGCAAAGCACGCTGCGGAGCGGCCGGAGAACATGGAAGAGGGCTGCCACGAATTGAACCATGGGTGATTTTCCGGTTTTGCGCGCGAGTTTTTGGCTTCTCGCCCGAACTCGTCTTGCCGCCGAGGCGGCAACCGGTGCGCTCAATAATCGCCCATGACGAACCACATCACCCAGATGAGCCCGATCGTGGCGAGGACAAGTCCTGAGCCAGCAATGACAAGGGCGATCGGGTCGTTGCGACCGAACCAGGTCGCCGCACCGAGCGGCCCGTCGATCAACAAGAGCAACAGCCAGAAATCGCGTTTCCGTCGTGAGCGTTTGGGTCGGCGCGGAGCAGAGAGCGCGTCCATGTCGGCGGCGATTTCGCGTTCGCGCAATTGACGTTGGAGAGTGAACACGTCCGGAGTTATCGGGCGGGCAGGATCAGACGGCGGCGCATTGAGCCGTTCAAACTCGGCGGGCTTCAATTTATATTTCTTGCGTGGGGCGATGGACTCTTCGGCCATGGCAGAGAGCTTGGCGGGAATTGCCTTATGCAAAAGCGGATTCTCACGGGGAAGGCGCGACGCGGATTCGGTTCGGCAGCGCACAGAGCCCAATCGCTTATAATCCGACCTATGTCACAAGGTTGTCTGGGTCCCGGCGTGATTCGTGCTACCTTGGAGGGAGTTATGCATCCCAGTGTCTCCCCGTCGCCACTCTATGATCCCGAGTCCGAACATGACGCTTGCGGTGTCGGCTTCATTGCCCGCACCGATGGTTTCCGCACGCATGACGTGCTCAAACATGGTCTGACCGCGCTCAAAGCGCTCGCTCACCGCGGCGCCATCGACGCCGATTCCTCCACCGGCGACGGTGCCGGGGTGATGACGCAATTGCCCTATGAGCTGATCCGCGCGCATCTGGCATCCCTGAATGTCAGTGTGGTGCCGAAGGACAAGGATCTGGCAGTGGCGATGCTCTTCCTTCCGCGCGACAACGACCTCGCGCAGGCCCAGATTCGCAAGATTGTCATCGAGTCCGTGAAGGAAGAAGGCCTCGGCTTCGTCGGCTGGCGCGAGGTGCCGGTTGATTTTTCCATTCTGGGACGCAAGGCGGCGGACACGCGCCCGCTCGTGTTGCAAGCCATCATCGCGCGGCTTGACGACTCGAATGATGACGAGTTCGAGCGCCACCTGTTCCTCGCCCAGAAAGTCGCCGAGCGGCGCTGCACGGCGGCGAGATTGGACAATTTTTACATCTGCAGCTGTTCCGCTCGCACCATTGTATACAAGGGTTTGCTCAACGCGCCCGAGGTGCGCCGGTTCTTTCCCGACCTGCGCGACCCGCGTTACACGACGGCGTTCACGATTTTTCACCAGCGTTATTCCACCAATACATTCCCGACCTGGAATCTCGCACAGCCTTTCCGTATGCTGGCGCACAATGGCGAAATCAACACGGTTCGCGGCAACCGCGCGCGCATGCAGGCCCGGGAACGGGCGATGACCGGCGGCACCTGGGGGAGTCGCTTCGCCGATCTCCATCCCGTGGTGCAGGCGGGCATGTCCGACTCCGCAAGTTTCGACAACGTGCTCCAGATCCTCGCGCTCGGCGAGCGCTCGGTGCTCCACTCGATGATGATGATGGCTCCGCCGGCGTGGGAACAGAATCCGCGCCTCAGCGAAGAGGCCCGGGCGTTTTTCCAATACCACTCCCTGATGATGGAGCCGTGGGATGGACCCTCGGCACTGGTGTTCTGCGACGGCCGCGTTGTCGGGGCGACACTCGACCGCAACGGTCTGCGCCCGGCGCGCTTCAAACTTTACGACGATGGCCATCTCTTGCTCGCCTCCGAAACCGGGCTGGTGCCCGATTTGCCGGGACAGGTGGTGCAATCCGGTCGGCTCGGGCCGGGCCGCATGATCGCGGTCGATCTCGAAAACAAACGCGTGCTGATGGACGAGGACATCAAGGCTGAGATTGCCGAGAAACCGATCTACAAGGATTGGTGCGATCGCCACCTGACCAATCTGCAGGAGTTCGCCGTCGCCGCGCCCGAAGCCGAGATCATCACTCCGCCCCTGTCCTACCGCGCGACAATTCTCCAACAGCAACTCGCCTTTGGTTACGACACCGAGGAACTTGAATTCGTCATCGGGCCGCTGGCCGATGGACAGGAACCGACCGGCTCGATGGGTGACGACACGCCGCTGGCGGTGCTTTCGCGTCGGCCACGCCTGCTTTACACCTATTTCAAGCAACTCTTCGCGCAGGTCACCAATCCGCCGATCGATTCCATTCGCGAAAAATCCGTCATGTCGCTGGGGGCTTCGCTCGGACCGCGCATGAGTCTTTTCGAGACGGCCCTCGCCCCGAGTGGCGTGCTCACGCTCGATTCGCCGATTCTGTTTGATCACGAGGTCGAAGCGCTTTCGGCCGTGCCGTTGTTCCGCAACGGCGTCTTGCGCCTCTCCGTGCTTTGGGACAACGATGCCGGTCCCGATTCCCTCGCGGAAGCGGTGCACGATCTCGCGCAACGCGCCCTCAATGCCGTCGAGAACCAAGGCGCGAAGATCATCATTCTTTCCGATCGAGGTCTTTCGCCGACGAAGGCGGCGATTCCGATGCTCCTCGCCACCGGCGCCGTGCAGCACCGGCTCATCCGGGCTGGC
>CAMTVF010000002.1:0-17528 GCA_947085115.1 uncultured Opitutaceae bacterium
CGGATGGGATTCGGATCCTGACGGCGCGTTAGGGACAACGCGCCCCACCTCGATCACATCTTCAAATTTGAGGCGGTGGATGAGTTCGTGGTGTTTCAGGCGGTCGGTCTTGAGCGGGGCGATTTGATTTTGCAGCTCGGCGAGGCGTTGCGCGCGTTTTTGTTGAAACTTCGCGTCGCGGCGGTGCTGCCAGCAGGTGAGCGCGTCGGGGAGGTCGTTTTCGCCGGGCGTGGGCTGGCGCTTGTCGTCGAGCGAGAAGCCGTCGTGCTCCATGTCGTAGAACCAGATGTTCTCGGTGCGCCCGCCCTTGGTGAAAAGCAGGACGGCGGTGGAAACGCCGGCGTAGGGGCGGAACACCCCGGAGGGCATCGAGATGACGCCGTCGAGCCGGTTGTCCTCGATGAGTTTCTGGCGGATGTCGGTGTGGGCGTTGGACGAGCCGAAAAGCACGCCGTCGGGCACGATGACGGCGGCGCGTCCGCCGTTGTCGAGGAGGCGCAGGAAGAGATGGAGGAAGAGGATCTCGGTCTTTTTGCCCTTGGCGGGGAGCGAGGGGTTGACGTCGGCGGCGTCGATCGCGCCCTTGAAAGGCGGGTTGGCGAGGACGACATCGTAGGCGCGCTCGTCGTTGAAGGCCTTGGAGAGGGTGTCGGTGTAGCGGAAATTGGGCGACGCGATGCCGTGGAGCATGAGGTTCATGCTGCCGATGCGGAGCATGGTCATGCCGGAGTCGGAATCGAAACCGGTGAGGCCCTGCTTTTGAAAAAGTTTCCAGTCGGCGGGGTCGAGTTTGGCGCCCGTGAGACCGTGCGGGTAGCCCTCCTCGTCGTAGGTGAGGTCGCGCTTGTCGGTGTGGGTTTCGAGGATATGCTGCCAGGCGTTGACGAGGAAGCCGCAGGTGCCGGCGGCGGGATCGACGATGCGCTCGCGGGGACGCGGGTCGAGCATGCGCACCATCATCCGGATGATGTGGCGGGGTGTGCGGAACTGGCCGTTGGTGCCGGCGGTGTTGAGCTTGCTGAGGAGGTATTCGTAGAGGTCGCCCTGCACGTCCTGGCTCTGGCCGGAGACCTGCATGGCATCGATGGCGCGGCAGGCCTCGATGAGAAGGGCGGGCTTGTTGATCTTGAACTCGGCGTTCTCCATCTGCGCGGCGAAGGAGCCGCCGTCGCCGCCGAGGATTTCACCCAGGGGAACACTTTTTCGCGAATCTGTTTGAGCGCCTCCGCGCCACTGAGGGCCGACCAGTAGGACCAGCGGAGCTGCGCGCCCTCCTTGCCGGCGGGGAAGAGGGACTTGTGTTTCACCCCCCGGCGCTGGGACTGGCGGATGGCGGCATCCTCCAGCTCGTCGAGGCGTTTTAGAAAGAGGAGAAAGGAGAGCTGCTCAATGGCATCGAGCGGATTGGACAGACCGCCGGACCAGAGCTTGCTCCAGAGAGCATCGACTTGGGAGCGGAGAACGGTGTTGGTGAGCATGGGAAAGGGAGGAGAGGAGACTGAACCGGTCGCAAATTGCGACCACCTTCAGGGATTGCCCCGATGGAAGCCGATCTTGGGTTTTGGTTGATCCAGTGGCGGCGCGAGCAATGGCAGCAGCTTGCGGTAGACGTCGCGCAGGGCTGAGTCGTGGACGAGGAGGGTCTTATCGATCTCGGCAAGACGCTTGAAGATGACCGCGCTCGTCATGAGCTCTTCGCGCATGCGGACGAAAGCACGGACAACGAACACGCTCATCGCGACGGCACGCTTGCTGCGCAAAATCGTGGCAGCCATGATGGCGCCATGCTCGGTGAAGGCCCAAGGGAGGTGCCGCCGGCCACCGTGAGCTTTCAAGGTCACAATTTGTGACCTTGAAGCAGGGTGCGCCTCTGAACTTGATATCACACTTTGTGATTTCAAGGTCGCAACTTCTTCACGGGTAAGTTGGAACGCGAAATCCTTTGGGAAACGATCGGCGTTACGTTTGATGGCTTGGTTGAAGACCATCGTGGCAACTTCGTAGAGCGCGGCGAGATCGCTATCGAGGACGACGCGTTGGCCGCGAACGTTATGGATGGGCGGGAGTTGGGGGTCGGGCTGGGCGGTGGCGGGCATGGGGCGGGAGGAAGAAGGCGGAATGTAGAAAACGGAGGGAGGATCAGCGGGTGCCGGGGGGCGATGTTTCAATCTGGAACATCAAGCGGCGAGGTGGGCGGCGAGTTTCAAGAGATCGGAGATTTCGGCGGGAGAGAAGAAACGCTCCACGGCGTTGTCACCGAAGATTGTCAGCGGCGGGTCGTAGAGATCGGCCTCGGTCAGGGTGCGCTTGTTGAGGAACACCTCCTGGACGGCACGGAGGAACCGGATCTGGTCGGCGTTGTAGCCGTGGGCGGCGACATGACGCTCGAAAGCATGGCGCACGACCTGACCGTAATCCGGGATGGCGTCGAGGGCGAGAAGGTGGCGCAGGAAGGCGAGAAAGCTGTCCACCTTGAGGCCGTAGGCTTTGCGGATATTGACGCTGTTGAGGTCCAGTTCGGTGCCGCCGAGTTCACGGTGGAGCGTGCGCTCCAGCCCAATGAGTTGCGCCTCGGTCGCTTCGCGGCCTTCGCGAAGGGCGATGAGAGCGGGGTCGGATTCAGCCAAGACGAGGATGCGGCTTTCGATCCGCTGCTTGTATTCCTCGACGAAGATCTGCTTGCCGCCCTCGCCGATGGAGATGAGCCCGCGCGCCTCAATGAAGTCAGGGAGATCGATGGAGAGAAAGGCGCTCGGGCGGTTGCGACGGAAACGCATCTGCGGGGCGAGATCCTTGATGAGCTGGGTAAGCTGTTCGGGTGTGGCGGTGGCGAGGTCCTTGGACAGGGCGAGCTTGGCACTGGGTTGGGATTGCACGCGCTCCGCAATGTCCGGCAGGAGGCTGACATCCTCGGCGATGGACTGGAGGAGGTCGGGCGACGGGCTGCGGTGGAGCAGCTGGAGCTTCAGCCGCTCGACCTTGCTGGTGAAGGTTTCGGTGGCGACATCCACGTTGGCGGCGAAGCGGAGCAACGGGCCCACCTTGAGGCGGAGAAATTCGATCTTGGCCGGCGTGAGATGTTGCCAGAAGTCGTCGGACCAGGCGCGCTCGATCTCCATCCGGACTTTGCGCACGGGAAAGGAGTCCTGCGGGATACGCTGGAGCATGGCGCGCAGGTCGGTGATGGCCTGCATCGCGGGCGCCGCCGCCTGGTCCGGCAGGTGACGATCCAGAATCTTCAGCCGGGTATTGAAGATCGTGACGAGCACCGGCACCTCGACGGGCACCTTGTCATCGGCCTGCTTGTTAAAGTCGTTTTGCCAGAAATCGATGATCTTGAACTCGGTCTTTTTGCCGTCCGGGAGGCGGTCGTAAAAACGGCAGGTCGCCTGGTTGCGGGTGCCCCGGCCGACCATCTGCCAGAGCTTGATGCGGGATTGCACCGGTTTCATGAACACGAGGTTGACGACCTCCGGGATGTCCACGCCGGTATCGAGCATGTCCACGGAGATGGCGAAGCGCGGCAGGCTGTTTTTCTTGAACTTGGTGATGAGGCCGTCGCCGTAGCTGCCGTCGCGCACCCGCTCCGTGGTGGAGGTGATGACCTGGGCCAGTCCGACATGCTGGGGATACATCTCCTCGAAGACCTCGCAGATGCGGGCGGGCGTGGGCCTTGGTCATGCCAAAGACGATGGTCTTGCCCGGGAGCTGGCCGGACTGGTCCTTGAGGCAGACGTCCATGATCTCCTCCCACTGGCGGCGCAGGGTGTCGCGGTTGCTGATCTCGACCTCGATCTCGGTGCCGCTGTAGTCGAGGGAGTCGGGATCGAGCCCCTGCTCGATGAGGGCGTTGCGGTCCTCCTCGGAGAGATCGACGCCCTTGATGCCGCGGCGTTGGAACCCTGTCTGCGCCTGATAGAGGCTGAAATCGACGAGGTAGCCGTCCTTCACCGCCTGCTGATATTCGTAGAGAAAGGTCGGGAGATTGCCGTCGCAATTGAAGACCCGGAAGGTGTCGCGGTCGATGAAGTTGGCCGGAGTCGCGGTGAGGCCGATCTTAGAGCGTCGAAATACTCGATGACCTCGGTGAAGCGCTTGAAGATGGAGCGGTGCGCCTCGTCGAAGATGATCAAGTCGAAGAAGCCGGGGCTGAACTTCTCAAAGCAAAGGCTGAGGGTCTGCTCCGTCGCGACGAAGAGGCGCTTCGATTTGTCCACGGTGTGGGTGTAGATGCGGTCGCGCGGCTCGTGGGGCAGATGCGCCTTGAAGCCGTCGGAGAGCGCCTGATCGACCAAGGCATCGCGGTCGGCGAGGAAAAGGACGTTGCGGGCCTGGTTGGCGTGGAGGAACAGATCGATGAGCGCCATCGTCGTGCGGGTCTTGCCCGTGCCGGTGGCCATGACGAGCAGGGCCCGGCGCTTCCTGGCGTTGAAGGCTTCCCCCACGCGGCGGATGGCCTCCAGCTGATAGGGGCGCTCAACGATGCTGGTGTTGATCGGAACCGAAACGAGAGGCTGCTGGTGCTGGCGCAGGAAGAGCAGGCGCTGCAAATCCTCGCGGGAGAAATAGCCGGCCACCGGACGCGGGTTGGCTTCACCTACCTCCCAGAAAAAAGCATCCCGCCCGTTGCCCATAAAGCCGAAGGGAGAGTAAGCCTGCCGTTTGGCGATTTCGGTGATGTAGTGGCGGAGCTGTTCGTCGGCTTCACGCGGATTTCGGCTGCAACGTTTGGCCTCGACGACCGCCAGCACCGTGCCGTCGGTGTTGTAGAGGCAGTAGTCGGTTACCCCGTTCCAAGGTTCGGCGTTGTAGCCATCAACCGGAATCTCCCGCACTACCTGCGTGCGATCACCCAACTTCCAGCCAACCTTCTCCAACTGAGGGTCAATCAGCAGAGCGCGCGTCTCTGATTCACTGATATTCCAGTCGGGCATAGGGTGTGCTCAGGACAGCGGGACACAGGTCAGGCGGCAAGCGCGGAGGTGCTCTCCCGTCTTTAACTCGCGGGGTCTTTTGTTATGCCCGATTCTTTCTCTGACATGGGCGGACCGCCCATGCCACGTGGCTCGGGCGACCCGCCCGAGAGTGCGTTCCGGTTGCCGGTCAAAACAAAAGACCCTGTTTCAACTCGGAGGTTCGGCACTGGGCGCGATACATCCAGGGTCTTTCTTGAGTTCATTTTGATCGAAGGACACGGCAGCAGGCGGGTCGCGAGCTGAGCCGGGAGGAGGGGGTTGGCGCAACCGAGTCAACCGGGGCATGATTTCTGCAATTCTGGCTGTTGCCCGTCACTTTAGTGATTAGGGTGTGTTCTCCAATCATGAGTGTGCTTCGGATAATTCTCGCCGGTTTGCTTGCCTTAGCCGCCATCGTGGCGGGGTTGGTGGCGGCGGCGTTCGTGGTGGTCGTCGGCTTGATCGGTTACGTCGCGCAGCGTTTCTGGCGACCGCAGCCGACCGCCGTGCCGCCGGTGCCGTCGCGGCCGACGCGGATGAGCCATGCCGATGCAATTGAAGTGGAGTCCACCCCGGTTCCCCCAGCGCGACCGGAGATTTGACGGGACCGTTCTCGCGGTCGACGGTTCAGCGGGCAGTGTGTCCTTCGCGCAAGCCAGCGCCGTAGGCATCGAAGACGCGCTTGATTTCATCCCGCACGCGGCGGAATTCCGAGAGGATTTCCTCCTCCGTGCCGGTGGCGTGGGCGGGATCGTCGAAGCCCCAGTGGTGCCGGTTCATTTGTCCGGGAAACATCGGGCACGCCTGGTCGGCGTTGCCACACACCGTGATGACGGTGGTGATGTCGCGCTGTAGAAAATCGTTCATGTGTTTCGACGTGTGGGTGGAGAGATCGATTCCGATCTCGCGCATCACGGTGATCGCCTTGGGGTGAACGTAACCGGCGGGTTTGGAGCCCGCGCTGTGCACCGCGATCAGTTCGCCGGCTGCGGCGCGCAGAATGCCCTCGGCCATGTGGCTCCGGCACGAATTGCCGGTGCAAAGAATGAGAACGGTGGGGCGGTTCGTCATGGGATGTTCGGGGCAGTGGTTTCAGGATACCATCGGCGGCGCAGCCAGAAGGCGACATGCACGAGGCCGATCAGGGCCGGCACTTCGACCAGCGGCCCGACAACCGTGGCGAAGGCTACGTCGGAGTTCAGACCGAACACCGCGATGGCCACAGCGATCGCGAGTTCGAAATTGTTGCCCGCCGATGTGAACGCGAGCGTTGTGGCCTGCGGGTAGTCGGCGCCGAAACGCTTCGCCATCGCGAAGCTCGCGAGAAACATCACGGCAAAGTAGATCACCAAAGGCAGCGCGATGCGCAGCACGTCAAACGGCAGTTTCACGATGGCACCGCCCTTGAACGTGAACATCACCACGATGGTGAAGAGCAAGGCACCGAGGGTGAGCGGCGAGATGCGCGGAATGAACACCCGATCATACCAGTCCTTGCCTCGGAGCGGCACGAGCACCAACCGAGTGAGCATCCCGGCGGCGAAGGGGATGCCGAGGTAGGTCATCACGCTCCAGAAAATATCCGGCATCCGCACGGGCACGACAGCACCGGCGAGGCCGAAAAACGGTGGCAGCACGGTGATGAAGATCCACGCAAAGAAACTGTAGAACACGATCTGCGCGATACTGTTCAACGCGACGAGGCCGGCGGCGTATTCAGGGCTGCCCTTGGCGAGGTCGTTCCACACGAGCACCATTGCGATGCAGCGGGCGATGCCGACGAGGATGAGCCCGACCATGTATTCCGGGTGGTCACGGAGCAGCGTCACCGCGAGCAGGAACATCAGCACCGGTCCGATCACCCAGTTTTGCACGAGCGAGAGGGAGAGAATGCGGACGTCGCTGAAAACTTTCGGCAACTCCGCGTAATTCACCTTCGCGAGCGGCGGATACATCATGATGATCAGACCGATCGCGATGGGCAGATTGGTTGTGCCAATGGTCAGCGGCGCAAAGAAGGCGGCCGGGTCGGCGATGACGAAGTTGCCGAGCACGACGCCCAGCGCCATGGCCGCGAAAATCCAGACCGTCAGGTAACGGTCGAGAAACGACATTTTTTGGGCGATGGATTCGCTCATGGACGGGGGAGGTTAGCGGGAGAGCCGGAGCAGCTTGCGGCGCGGGATGTCGGGCGTGGCGCAGATGCAATCCACCTTGGCGGACAGCTGCACCAGGCGGGCGAGGTCGCGACGCAGCACCGGCTCGGTCGCGCGGGCAGCTTGCAGGCAACCCAGATTCGCGGCGAGGGCTGCGGGGGCGGGATCGGCGATGGCATAGGTGCGCCAGGGGCCGCTTTGGGTCGATGTCACCATGCCGTTGCGCCGGAGGTAGGCGAGGTGCCGGGAAATCCGCGCCTGGGGCAGCCGCAGCACCGCCTCGAAGTGGCAGACGCACAGGGGCCCTTGCGCGAGGAGATTCAGCAGGCGCAACCGGGTGGCATCGCAGAGACAATCGTAAACGCGGAGCAGGTGCACGCCCGGTTTCAAGCACGGCACTTCATATTCGCCAAGCCAAATATGACGGCGGCTTCGACCTGCGTCGGCCGGGCAGGGGGCGAGGCGTGCGATTATGGCGCAAAAACCGCTTGCCGTGTGACGGGGAAGGAAGGTGATTGCAGGGGTGAGTCCCGCCCTGCGCAGCCTCAGCCTGCTTTTTGCGATGAGAGGCTTGCGCATGCTTGCCTATGGGATGTTGGGAGTCGTGCTGGTGCTCTACCTGTCAGAGCGGGGCTTGGCGGTGACGCGGATCGGGTTGTTGCTGACTTTCACGTTGCTCGGGGATGCCGCGCTTTCCTTGTTGCTGAGCACGCGCGCGGATCGGTGGGGACGTCGGCGCGTGTTGGTGCTGGGAGCCGTTTTGATGGCGGCAGGTGGCTGGACCATGGCGGCGACGGGCGATTTTTTCTGGCTGCTCCTGGCCGCGACCATCGGTGTCATCAGCCCGACCGGTGGAGAGGTGGGGCCTTTTCTGGCGGTGGAACAGGCCTGCCTGACTCAAGTGATCGAGCCGCGAGAGCGAACGCGGGTGTTTGCGTGGTATAATGTCATCGGCTACCTGGCCGCGGCGTGCGGCGCGCTGCTGGCGGGTGGAGTGGCAGCGTGGTTGCAGCATGATGGTTGGAGTCCGCTCGCGAGCCACCGGGTTCTGTTCGTCGCCTATGGCGTGATCGGGGTGGCGATTGGCGTGGTGAGTTGGCGGTTGGACCCGGGCGTGGAGGCGCCGCGGGAAGCGACGCGGGCGGCGGGGAAAGGGCTGGGCTTGCATGAGGCGCGCGGCACGGTTTTTCGACTGTCCGGTTTGTTCTCGCTCGATGCCTTTGCCGGTGGATTCATTGTGCAGAGCTTTCTCGTTTATTGGTTTCACGTGCAGTTTGGCGTGGGCGAGGCGGCGCTGGGCGCCCTGTTTTTCGGCACCAATCTGCTCTCCGGACTTTCGGCGCTCGCCGCCGTGCCGCTCGCCCGGCGGTTCGGATTGATTAATACCATGGTGTGGACGCATCTGCCGTCGAATGTGCTGCTGATGTTGGTGCCGCTGATGCCGAGCTTTGGCTGGGCGGTGACGATGTTGCTCCTGCGCCAGACGATCTCCCAAATGGACGTGCCAACACGGCAGTCCTACGTGAACGCCGTCGTGCCGGCAGGCGAACGCTCGGCGGCCAACGGCGTGACCGGGACCGCGCGGCAGTTGGGGGCATCGCTGGCGCCGGTGCTGGCAGGGCCCTTGCTGGCGAGCGCGTCGCTGACCGCCATGCCCTTCCTGATCAGTGGCGGACTGAAGATTGTTTACGATCTGCTCCTGTGGCGGAGTTTCCGGGGCGTAAAGCCGCCCGAGGAAAAAACGGGCTGAGGAGTGGCGAGACCTTCACCTTGTTGTTGCAGCGACGGGCTGGCTGCGTTTGCTACGCGCAGCATGGCCCAATCTGAAGCACCCAAGATCATTTTCTCGATGCTCGGCGTCTCGAAGAAGATCGAGCGCAAGGAAATCCTCCGCGACATCTCTTTGTCGTTCTACTACGGCGCGAAGATCGGCGTGCTCGGTCTCAACGGCTCGGGCAAGTCCTCGCTCATGCGCATTCTCGCCGGCATCGACAAGGAGATCGACGGCCGCGTGCATTTTGAGCCGGGTTACACCGTGGGATTCCTGCCGCAAGAACCCCAACTGCCGGCCGGGTCCACCGTGCGGGCCTGCGTGGAAGAAGGCGTGAAACACCTGACTGATCTGACCGCGGCCTACGATGCGTCGTGGGATGAACTCGCCGAGGCCACCGACGATGCGGCGCGCGATGCCATTGGCGAAAAGCAGGCGAAATTGCAGGAAGAAATTGATCACCTCGGCGCGTGGGATGTGGCGCCGCTTGTCGAGCAAGCCATGGACGCGTTGCGCTGCCCGGCGGGCGACGCGATTGTCGATAATCTCTCCGGTGGCGAACGCCGGCGTGTTGCGCTGGCGCGGCTGCTCCTGCAGAAACCGTCGATTCTGCTGCTCGACGAACCGACCAATCACCTCGATGCCGACAGCGTCAACTGGCTGGAGCAGCACCTCAGTCGCTATGAGGGCACGGTGATCGCCGTGACGCACGATCGCTACTTTCTCGACAATGTCGCCGGTTGGATCCTTGAGCTCGACCACGGGCACGGCCTGCCGTGGAAGGGCAATTACTCTTCCTGGCTGGAACAGAGGCAGGCCATGGCGGTGGTGACCGAGCGCACCGAGGGCAAACGCCAGAAGGCGATGGCGCGCGAACTCGCGTGGATCCGCCAGTCGGCCAAGGCCCGGCAATCCAAAGGTCAGGCGCGCATCAACGCCTACGAGGCCATGCTCAATGCCGACGTGGCAGAGCAGGAAAAACTTTTCGAGATCATCATTCCGCCCGGCCCGCGCCTCGGCACCATTGTGGTGCAAGCGCAGGGTGTGGCAAAGGGCTACGGCGACAAGTTGCTGTTTGAGAATTTGGAATTTGCTCTGCCGCCCGGCGGCATTGTCGGTATCATCGGCCCGAACGGCGCGGGCAAGACGACCCTCTTCAAACTCATCACGGGCATGGAGCAGCCCGACGCGGGCACGTTCAAGGTCGGCGATTCGGTGAAGTTCGCTTACGTCGAGCAGTCGCGCGACTCGCTCGAGGGCAACAAGACGATCTGGGAGGTGATCAGCGACAGCCAGGAAGTGATGGTCCTCGGCACGCGTTCCGTGAACAGCCGCGCCTATTGCGCCCAGTTTGGTTTCACCGGCGCGGATCAGCAGAAGAAGGTCGGCATCCTCTCCGGCGGTGAGCGCAACCGCGTGCTCCTTGCACGCGTGCTCAAGAGCGGCGCCAATCTGCTCCTGCTCGACGAACCGACCAACGACCTCGACGTGAATTCCATCCGCGCCCTCGAAGAAGCGTTGGAGACCTTCGCGGGTTGCGCGGTGATCATCTCGCACGACCGGTGGTTTCTCGACCGGGTGGCGACGCACATCATGGCTTTCGAGGGCGACAGCCACGTGCATGTTTTCGCCGGCAACTACGCCGGTTACCTTGAGGACTTCAAGAAACGGAAGGGCAAGGACGCCGACCAGCCACACCGGATCAAATACCGCCGGCTGACGCGGTAGCCGGTGCTCCGGCGTTGAGAAATCGCCGCCGTGGTGGCTATTCGAACCCGAAGAGTTGTCCCATGGTGCGGCGATCTTTCTTCGTCGGCCGACCCTTGCCGCGCTCGCGGGCCAGCAGGTGTTCGAGGCTCGCTTGCTTCACCCGCTCGTATTCCGCCGCGGGGGTGAGATCCTGCACATAGTCGGCCAACAGCTTTGCGGCGACGCGCGTGCGGGGCAGGCCAATCACCTTCAGGGTGCGCGTCAACATCCCCAACCGCACGACGACAGTCTCGCCGACATGGATATGGCGGCCCGGCTTGGCGACGAGGTCGTTGATGTGGGCATGACCCCCGCGACACGCGTTGGTCGCCTCCGGGCGGGTCTTGAAAACGCGCACGCTCCACAGCCATTTGTCCAAGCGGGGATCGTCCATCGCCGGAAGTGAAGCGGGGTCGGTCCTGTCCGTCAAATGCTGGCTCGCCTCCGTGCCCCTGTTGCGAAAACCCCGGCGCATGAGGGAGCTCGCATCTGACGAATCTCGCGTTGGCGCGAAGCGTTGTCCGATGTCGAGGTATTTGGCACGGGCTTGGCGATGGCTTCGGGGGCGGCTTCATGGGTCCCTGCAAGAACGTCGTGCGGACTGTGCCCGCTGATCTTCTTTTCCGCCTTCGCCCACTCCATGAAGAGGGAGGGCTAGGTTCTTGCCGGGCGGCCGAACTTCCGTTCCCACGCAAAAATATACTGTTGGGCCAATCCGGCCAGCGGACCAAAATGCGCGCGCCCGAAGTGTGCTATCTTGGCGGGTTTCCAGCCGGTGAGGCCGTAGTGACGCTCAAGCGCCCTCAGGATCCACGTGTCCACCGGAAACGCCTCGAACTTGCCCGCGCCGAACAACAAGACGCAGTCGGCCACTTTCTCTCCGACGCCCGGGAGTTCCAGCAAGCGCGCCTTGGCCTCGGCGTAGGGCGCGGCCTCGGTCTGTTCCAGCCAGCCCGGACGCGTCGCGATAAATTGCGCCGTCGCGTGAATGTAGCGGGCGCGAAATCCGAGCAGGCATTGGCGCAGGCCGCTCTCCGACACGGCGGCGAGTTCGGCCCAGGTGGGCAATCGGTGCGGAAAGACTGGATCTTGACCAACTCCGATGTCGAGCGCCGGACCGTGCCGCTCGGCGAGAAGGGCCATCATCTGTTTGATCTGGGGAATCTGTTTGGTCGCGCTGCAAAGAAAACCGAGCAGCGTCTCGCCAAATGGCTGGCGCAAGAGGCGCAGGCCGGGGAAGGCTTCCATGCACCGGGTGAGATGCGCGTCGCTGCGCCAAGGCAGCGCATCGGCCTGGGCTTTCCAATCGGTGTCGCCTCCCAAATAGAGCGGCAGGGAATCGGCCACGCGCTTTGAAATCGCGAACGGGGCACGCCACTCCACCGTGGTCTCTCCGAGACGAACTTGCGCGAGGCAATCGGACCACTGCCCGGTCCAAATCCCATTGGAATCACCGGACCAGCGAAACGCCTGACCGCCATCGAGCGATTCGGCGAGCACGGTCGAAACGGGCGACCATCCCGAGATCGGTTGCCACTCGCTCCACGAGGCCGGTTCCATGGACTACTCCTCGATGGGTTTTTCCCACAGGTAGCTTTTCTCAGTGGCGAGGGTTTCGTCGGTGCCGCTGATGACGGTCAGTTTCCAGGCCACGACGTCAGCCTCCGCGTCGGGCCGGTCTTCTCCCGTCAGGCCCAGGTTATAGACGGCTTTGCCGGGCGTGAGGCTGATCGGAAACGTGAACGAGCGTGTGCGTTGCGACCCGGGCAGCACGATCTCGACAACCGCTTTGACATCGACTGCGGGTCCGGCGTTTTCTGTGCGCACGAGAAAATAATACCCCGCGCGTTGGCCGGGCCGGGTCCGGACGACGATCTGCCCGCCGGTGTTCTCAACCCCGGTGAAGTATTCCGAGATGCGCTTGAACGAACCCGCGTCGCGCCAGCCTGTGAATACGCGCACGATCCGCAGGTCCGCCGCTGTGGCGGAGACGGTCAGGGCCAGAAAGAGCGCGAGAATTCGCATGGGCGCGACGGTGCCGTCAGGGCGTCTGGAGGTAAACCTTTTTGTATTGGTGGAAACCGAGCAGGGCTGGTTCCCAACCGCGCACGGCCGGGTGAATCAGGAAAGCACGCACCCCGAAAAACACGGGCGCAATCGGCGAAGCCTCGAGGAGACGGGCTTCCGCCAACTGAAACTGCTCGTAGCGCGCAGCTGGGTCGGAAGCACCGTGCGCTGCGGCGAGAGCCGAGTCGTAGGCAGCGTCGGCCCAGCCGGTCCAGTTGTTGGCGCCCCCGCCGACAAACATATCGAGAAACGTCACGGGATCGACGAAGTCGCCGACCCAACGCGCCGTCGATAGGGCGTAATTCAGCGACTGCTGATTGTGCACCCAGGTCTTTTGCTCGACAGGTGCGATGGTGACGTGAACCCCGAGTTCGCCGGCCCACATCGCCTGAATGACTTCCATGACTTTGCCATGGAGATCGTCGTTGCGCACCTGCACTTCGAAGCGCGGAAAACCTCGGCCGGCCGCGAACCCGGCCGCGGCCAGCAGCTCGCGCGCGGTGGCAGGATCGTGAGTCAGGCGTGCGTGGGCCGTGTAACCGGCGGAGTCGGGAGGCGTGTAATGAAAGGCGGCTGTGCGTGTGCCGCGAAGCAGCGTGCGCGCAAGCAGGGCGCGATCGATGGAGAGCGAGAGGGCCCGGCGCACGCGTGCGTCGTTCAACGGCGGCAGCGTGGTGTTGAAGCGCAGAAAGAATGTTTCAAGAAACGGATCAAGGCGGATGCTGGCGGGCGCGTTGCGTTGGTAGGCGGCCACTTTGCTTAGGGGAATCTCGGCGGTGAGATGAATCTGTCCCGCGCGGAAATTGCGTTCATCGGTGTCGCGATTTTCCGTTGGGAAAAACGTGATGCCGTTCAGACGCACGCTGGCAGCGTCCCAATAGTGCGGATTGCGTTCGACGCGGACGTGGGCGTTGGGCGACCACTCGGTGAGCACAAACGGTCCGTTGCCGACCAGATTGCCGGGGCGGGTCCAGGAAGTGCCGCGACGTTGAAGCCCCTCATGTTTCCGGAGCGAGGCGAGATGAAGCGGGAACCAGATGGGATTCGCCGTGAGCGCAGGCAAGAAGGGCGTGGGGCGCTCGAGGGTGAGGTGAATCGTGTGATCATCACTCGCTTCGGCCGCCAGCGAGTCGGCGTCGGCTTGCCCGGTGTTGATCGCCTCGGCGTTTTTTATGGGGTAGAGCAAATAGGCGTATTCGGCCGCGAGCGCCGGCTGCAGGGCGCGCTTCCACGACGCGACAAAATCAGCGGCGGTCAGCGGTTTGCCATCGGACCAGCGGAGCCCGGCCCGCAAGTGAAAGGTGTAAACGAGTCCGTCGGAGGAAATATCCCAACGATCAGCGGCCGCGGGCACGGCGGCGGAAGTTTTTTCGTCGAGCGCGCAAAGGCCCTCAAACAGGGCGAGGGCGATGTTCTGGTCCGTGAACGCCGTCATCACCTGGGGGTCGAGGTCCTGCGGTTCGGCGCCGTTGCCTATCAGGAGGATCTGCTGGCGAATGGCTTCGTCGACGGGGCGCGCCAAAACCGGGGCCGAGCCGAGCAGGACCAACAGGAACAAACGGACGAGCATGGGATGGAAAATGCACGAGAGGGAGAGTGGCGCAAGCCGCTGAATTTCCGGCAAAATGAGCCGATGGATCAGGTGGCTCTCATCGCCGGCCGATTGACCATTACCGAACCCAAGTCCCAAGCGTCCCCCACCGTTCGAGCCGCTCAGCAGCGGCATGCCACGGCTTTGCGCCGTTATGCCTTGGATTTGCTCGGTGGAGACGAGGCCCCGGTGGCGGCCCTCCTCGCCAAGACGTGGGTCGCCCTGGAGGCAGAAGCGATTGATGAGACTGACGAACGTTTCGAGGAATGGCTCTTTGCCGACGTGCGCCACCGCGTCAATGAAGCCCGACGCTCGGCCGGGGTCGCCGAGCGCTTCAAGGCCGAAGAGCAAGGAACCGAGGAACGTGCGGATGGCTCCGGCAAGGATTCACCGGCGGAAACGACGCAACGCCTGTTCGCCTGCTTCACGCCCAAGCAGCAGGAAATGCTGCGGCTGAAATTTCTGCACGGGTTTCATCACGAGGAAATCGCCCGCATCACCGACCTGACGACCAGTCACGCGGCCCAGCTGATTCACAATTCGCTCGGGCGGCTCGCTCGGGCCCTTCGCGTCCAAACGGAAAACAGAGCGTTGACAGTGCCCGAGGATATCCGGCTCACCTTGGAGGCATTGGGTGAACTGGATGCCGCCGGGCGTCGGAGCCTCGAAGCCGCCATGTTGAACCCGAAGGCGATGCGCGAGCGCATCGACGAAATCCAGCGCACCGCGAAACTCGTCACTGATGTGGTGACCCGTCGCGGAGCCATGCAGCGACGATCGCGCCGTGCTCCGCTACCGTGGCGATTGGTGCTGATGGTGCTTGGCGTGGTGGGACTTCTGATTGCGGGCGGTTGGTGGTGGTCGTCGCAGCCGAGTAACGGGATCACTCGCGGGGAATCCCTGCCCAAGGCCACCGGTCCGAGCGCGGGCAATAGCACGGGACCGGGAGCCGTTCCCTCCCCGGAGAAGGAAACGTCTCGTGCGCCGGGAGGGAGCGGTGCGAGTGGGGAGTCTGGCTCGTTGGGGATTTTCAAGGCCAAGCCGCCCTCAACAACCGAACGATTTCCGCGCGGAAACACAGAAACCCCAGCCGGGACGATCTCAACTATCGCGGTAGGGGAGCGGGTCGGTCACTCGTTTCCGCAGGCACAGGCTCCGCTGCGCGGCAATTCACCAACGGGTGCCGTCTCAAAGTCGGAACCGCAGGCCCTGAAAAGGGGGGTGGCGGAAGCAGGCGAACGGCGTGAACCCGCCGCCGAAGCGCGTGGGGTCGTGGATGCCCGGAAACTTGCGAACGGACGGGGAATCGAAAATGCCAGCGCAGCCACGGTTGCAGGCGGCAAGGCTTTGCCGCCTGAGGCCAGGCAACCGACCGCCAACAATCCGACAAAGGCGGGCAGTGAACCGTCAGTTGCCGGAGCGGCGATCGCTGAAGCGGTTCAACTGCGAGGCGAGGCGAAACCGACCGGCGTGAAAATCGAGAGCACGGAAACTGCGGCGATCGTTGCGCTCCGCCGGGCCCTGGCCTCAGGGCGCTGGCCGCAGCCTGAAGAAGTCGATGGACCCAGATTGCAGGAGTATTTTTCAGCGGTGGCCGGGCAACGCGGGAAATCGGGATTGTTTGCCGCCGAAATCGAATCGAGTGAGTCACCATGGACACCCGGTCGTCGATTGATCCGCGTGGCGGTGCGACCGGTGATCCAACCACCGGTCAATCGACCCCCGGTGAATGTGGTGTTTCTGCTCGATGTATCGGGCTCCATGGATGCGCCGAATCGATTGCCGTTGGTGCAGGATGCCGTGTTGGCGGTCTTGGAACACCTGCAACCGGAAGATCGCGTCGGCGTGGTGACCTATGCAGGTGAGTCGCGCGTGTTGGTGCCGTCGACCGGTTTGGCGGAGGCAGCGCAACTTCGGGCGGAGATTCAGGCGTTGGAAGCAAAGGGACAGACGAATGGCGGGGCGGGTCTGGCCACGGCGTTTGCGCTTGCTCGTGCGGATGGACGGGAGCACGGCAAGCAGGTCGTGATTCTGTGCACCGATGGAGAATTTAACATGGGCCAGACCAGCGAAGTCGAATTGGGTGAGTTGATTGATGCCCACGCCGAGTTGGGCGTGCGGCTTGCGATCTTTGGTTTTGGGCGGAATCGCCAAATTGATCCGCGGCTCGAGAGTCTGGCCGCGCGCGCGCAAGGAGGGAGCGGATACGTCAACACCCGGGCTGATGCCGCCGTGGTGATGCTAGGGCAACTCACCGACCTGTTTTCGCCGGTGGCGGAGGATATCCTGCTCGAGGTGGAATTCAATCCGGCCCGGGTGGCGAGCCACCAGCGTCTCGACGGCGATGGCGGTGCGACGATGGTCCAGTCGGCCGTGTTGCCTGGCGAAGGAGTCGCGGCTCTTTTTGAAATCGAACCGTTGGGGAGTGATGAACCGCAAGGCGGGAGCGTCTTGCTCCACACTCGGTTGAGCTACCGCCCGGCTGGAGCGAAGGAACGGGTCTTCGAAGAGAATCAATGGCGCGGCACGGGCACGTTTTTCGCCGATGCGAGTTCGGAATTCAAATTTACCGCGGTGGTGGCGCGTTTTGCCGAACTCCTGCGCGGCAACCCGGCAGAGGCGGCGGGCCAATGGGACGAAATTGAGGCCTTGGCCAATGAAGCGCTGGCAGACGAAGCCGGCGGATTTCGCCGGGAATTTCTCGCCATGATCGCGCAGGCCCGCGCGATTCAGCCTGGAAAACGCAGCTGGACACAGAGAGCACCGAGCCAAACCGGAGGTGCACAGAGGTTTGAAATAAAATAGAGCACTTATATGCGTTCACCCGCCGAGCGAATGGCGCCGGTGGAGAAGCGAACCGGCAAATCACTCTCCGTGAACTTGTGAACAACTCCGTGCGCTCAGTGACCCGATTCATCTGCGGAATCCAGATTCATCGCTTTGCGACAAAATCAGCGCGACGCTTCCCTCACCGGGCACGCTCCCAGTCCGGAAGCGGCACGGGTTGATTGTCCATCAACTTGGCCCGGTGGTGTAAAATCGAGTTGAGCTTTACGCGGCCAAAAATCGCCCTGCAAAAGCTCAACCCAGACCATTCGGGCGTTGATCTTCAATTCCTTATCGTGCCTTATTCGCACCGGGCCTTAACCGCCAGTTCCCTCGGCGGCTCCGACACCCGCTTCAGTTTCGAGGAGATCAAACGGTATGAACCACAAACTACAAAGCCTGACCCTATTTGA
>CAMTVF010000003.1:0-43017 GCA_947085115.1 uncultured Opitutaceae bacterium
ATCACACCATCGGGCGGAATTTGCCGACGACATTGGCGAGGCAGGAGGTGATCTGGCCGAGGGAGCAGACCTCGACGGTGTTCACGAGTTCGCCGAAGACGTTGCCGCCGTTGCGGGCGACATTGTCGAGGCGCTGCAAGGCGTCGGGCGCTTTCCTGGCGTGCTTTTTCTTGAACGCCCTAAGGCGCTCGACCTGCAGGCGCTGCTTCTTCGGCGGCGTGCGGGCGAGGGGCACATTCGGGATCGGCTCGTGCGAAACGTATTTGTTGAGACCGATGATCGGCCGCTCGTGCGCGTAGATCTGCTTCTCGTAGGCGTGACCGGCTTCCTGAATTTTGCTGCGCTGGTAGCGCTGCTCCATCGCGGGAATGACGCCGCCGAGCGTGTCCATCTCGCGAAACGAATCGAGGATGCCCTTCTCGACCTGCCGCTCGAGGGCCAGCAAACCCGGCGCGCCGCCGAACAGATTCATCATGTGCTTAAAAATGCCGGTCTCTTCCAAGATGATCGACTGGCCATGCGAGGCGAGAAGGGCGTATTTTTCGGTCGGCGTGGTGAAGGGTTCGTCGGCGGAGTTGGAGTGGCATGAATTGGTGTAATTCATGTAGGACATCATCAACTCGACGGCGGTGCGGGTGAGGTTGTTCTGGAACTCAGCAGCGATGAGCGATCGGCCCGAGGTCTGCGTGTGCAGTTTCAGTGCTTGCGCCTTGGCGTTGGCGCCGAAGACGTCGCGCATGCCGATCGCCCAGATGCGACGGCAAACGCGGCCGAGCACGACGTATTCGATGTCGAGGCCGCAATCCAAGAAGAAGGACAGACGCGGACCGAAGGCGTCCACGTCGGCGCCGCGCTGCTTGAGCAGCTCGGCATAGGCAAAGCCGTTGGATAGCGTGAAGGCCGCCTGTTGCACCGGCGTCGCGCCGGCCTCGGCGATGTGATAACCGGAAATGGAAACCGGATACCATTTGGGCATCGCCCCCACGCACCACTCAATCATGTCGCAGAGGAAACGGAGCGAGGCATCAATCGGGAAGATGACTTCATTCTGCGCCTGCACTTCCTTGAGCATGTCGGCTTGGATGGTGCCGCGGAGATTGGGCACGCAATCCGGACCGAAGCGGCGTTTGGCGGCGGCGACGAACATCGCGAGGATGGCCGGAGCGGGTGCGTTCATCGTCATGGAGACGGAGGCGTCGCTGCGCGTGAGGTCGAAGCCGGCGAAGAGCCGCATCATGTCCTCGACCGTATCGATGGCGACGCCACCTTCGCCGATCTTGCCGAGCACGCCTTCGTGATCGGAGTCGAGGCCGTAGAGCGTCGGGCCGTCGAACGCAGTCGAAAGCCGCAGGCTCTTTTGGTTTCGGTTGAGATACTTGAAGCGCGCGTTGGTGTCCTCGGCCAAGCCGAGTCCGGCGAACAAGCGCATTGGCTCCTCACCGCTGCCGGAATCCTTGTTGAGATACATCTCGCGGTAGGCCGCGGTCGCGAAGGGGAACTGTCCGGGCAGCCCTTGACCGAGCAAATAGTCGGCAATGGCGCCGGGTTCGTCGGTGTCGGGCAACGCGAGGCGCGGAATCGAAGTGCCGGTGGGCGACTTCGTCCAATCGACCGAAGAGCGGATCTTGGCCCACTTGTCGCGCAGCTCCGCGCCGAAAGCAGCGTCGGTGCGCGCGCGCCGCACTTCGGCAGCAACGTGTTGATTGTAGGTGTCGACGGAGTCGGCGATGCGTCCGAGAGAGGACATGACTTTGAGAGGGGTTAGGATTTCTTCGCGGCGAGCGTCTGGATGGCGTCGAAGAGGGCATCGACGCCGGGATCGAAATGCTTCGCGGCGGTGGTCGGGTAGAGAACCTGGTCTTTCCCGTTTTGGTCGAGGCGCGATTGAATCTCCGCTTTGGCGGTGTGCGCCATCGGGTGGTCGCATTTGTTGAGCGCGACGAGGTCGGCGCCATTGAGCAGGGCGATCTTTTGCAGTTGAATCCGACCGCCGTAATGCGGAGCGAGGACGAAGAGCGAGGCGTCGGTGAGCGGCTTCTTGTTTTTGCCGAAAACGCCGAACGGGTCGCTCTCTTGGCCGACGCCGACGGACTCGACGAGGATGAGGTCGAACTCGCCGGACTTTTTCAAAATGTCGATGGCTGCGGGGGCCGAGGCGGAGAGACCGCTGAGACTGCCGCGGGTGGCGAGCGAGCGGAAGAACACGCGGTCGTCCTGCGCGTAGATGGCCGACACGCGGTCGCCCAAGATCGCGCCGCCGGTGTCAGGGTGCGACGGGTCGTTGGCGAGGATGGCGATGCGACCGGTCGGGCTCTTGCGGAGGAAGCGCGAGGTCAGCTCGTCGATGAGGGTGGATTTGCCCGCGCCGCCGGGACCGGCGACACCGACGACAAAAGCCCTGGTCTTGCCCGTGCGCTTGATCGCGGGGGACTTGCCACCGGCTTCCACGAGTGTGATCGCCCGGGCCAGCGCGCGGTCGCCTTTGAACTTTGCGTTCGGTTTCAGCGCGCGGGCGTAATCCTTCTTGATCAGGGCCATCATGTCCTCGAACGGCGTGCCGGCGAAAAAGATGCGGTCCGTGCCCTGGCGCTTCATCAGTCGCTCGTCGGCCTTCGTGATCGTGCCGCCGCCGCCGCCGAAGACCGGGATGTCGCCGTTGCCGGACTTGCGGAGTTGGTCGACGACCTCCTTGAAAAAGACGATGTGGCCGCCGTTGTAGGAGGAGAGGCCGACGACGTTGGCGTCCTCCTGAATGGCCGCTCGCGTGATGGCCGTGGCCGACTGGTGATAACCGAGGTAGATGACCTCGATGCCGTGCCGGGCGAGCTCGATGTTGATGGTGGTGACGGCGCTGTCGTGTCCGTCGCAAATCGGCACCGCAGTGAGGATGCGGAGCGGAGCGTCGGGCGCGGCGGCGCGGCGGGGTTTAGCTGCTGCCATAGGACAACTATGACATAGACGCGCGGCGTGCGGTGCAACCAGTCTTCGCCCGAAAACCTGGCAATTTTTGAGAAATCCGCGGCGTGAATGGCGAATGGCCGGTCGGTGGAACAAAGCGAAATTTCGCCCGTCAGATGCTACGACAGTTTCACGAGCCTTTCCGGCCGCGCCGGGCAGCCCATATACCCCATGACACCCCCTCCGTCTTCGCCGTTTTACGTCGCTGGTCTGGGCGCTCGCGGTTTTTGGAGCGCCCTCGGCGCGAGCGCAGCCGCCCCCGCCCGCCGGCAGCGTCGGCGGCGTGAACGCGTTCTCTCCCGCCGAGGTGCTCTCGCGCAGTCTGCCGCCCGCTCTGGCCGATCACCCGGAGAATCTCAGTCGTCCGCTCCCCGAGGAGACGGTCGCCAAACTAGAGGCCGCCTTCGCCGACGTGTTTGCCCGCTCCAAGGCCGCATCGCTGAGCGTCGCGGTGTTTCTGCCCGACCAAGGCTTGTGGCAGGCCGTCCGCAGCCGTGCGGACCAACCCGCGTTGGCGCCCGACGCGCGTTTCCATGCGGGCAGCATCGGCAAACTCTTCACCGCCGTCGCCGTGCTGCAACTCGTGGACGAGGGAAAATTCGGCCTCGCGACGACGCTGGACCGTTGGTTTCCGAAGATTCCCGGAGCGCGCCGGATCACGATCGATCAACTGCTCAGCCACACCAGCGGGCTCGACGATCCCGCAGCACAACGAGACGCCGGTCCGGACCGCGTCTCTCGAAGCCCCGCCGACTGGGTGCGCTCGGTGGAGGGTGGCAGGTCGATCTTCGCACCCGGCAAGAAATGGTCCTACCTCAATGCCGGTTACGTGCTCCTCGGTCTCATCGTCGAGCAGGAACGGGGCCTGCCGCTCGCGCAGGTGTTTCAGTCGCGCCTGTTCGAGCCGCTCGGTCTCGCGCAAAGCCAACCCATCACGGCACCAATCAGCCCGAGGTGCTCGTCCCGAGTTTCCATGCCGGACGGAGCGGCTTCGACGCGATTGATTACGCGACGCCACACGGGGCGGGCATCGTGGCGCCGCCGCCGCGCGATCTCATCGCGTTCTATCAAGCGGTGCTGACCCAACGCGTGCTGTCGCTGGCGACGACCAAGCTGCTGTGCGATCGCCTCTACCCAATGAGTCCGGGCGCCCTCTATTGGGGACGCGGGTTGATGTTGCTCAAGAGTCCGCTCGGCGAGGCTTACTACTCGGCCGGGCGCATCCACGGCTTCGGCGCCAACGTGCTCTATCTGCCCGCGAAAAAAGCCTATGTCGCCGTCATGGTGAACGACGACACGCAGACCGACCCCGTCTGGTTCGCGTTGCTTCGGGCGCTGTAGGCAGTGGCCGCTCAAAAATCTGCCGAGCCCGGCGTGCGGGCAAAGGGGATGACGTCGCGGATGTTGGCCACGCCGGTCACGAACATGAGCATGCGCTCGAAGCCGAGGCCGAAGCCCGAGTGCGGCACGCTGCCATAGCGGCGCAGGTCGAGATACCACCAATAATTTTTCTCGTCGAGGTGGTGCAGCATCATGCCGGCGCGGAGTTGCTCGAGGCGCTCTTCGCGCTGGCTGCCGCCGATGATCTCGCCGATGCCGGGCACGAGCAGATCCATTGCCGCCACGGTTTCGCGGCCGGTTTCGCAGCTTTCGTTCTGACGCATATAGAAGGCTTTGATCGCGCGCGGGTAGTTATAGACGGTGACCGGGCACTTGAAGTGTTCCTCGGTGAGGTAGCGTTCGTGTTCGGCCTGGAGATTGGCGCCCCACGCCACCGGATGCTCCCACGTCTTGCCGGACCTCTCGAGAATCTCGACGGCCTCCGTGTAGCTGCAGCGCACGAACGGTTTTTCCAGGACGAAGTCGAGTCGGGTGAGCAGGTCCTTGTCGACGAACTTGCCGAAGAACTCGAGGTCGGCCGCGCAGTGTTCCTTCGCGTCGCGGATGAGGTATTTCACAAAGGCCTCGGCGAGGTCCATGTTGCCGTTCAGGTCGCAGAAGGCGACTTCGGGCTCGATCATCCAAAACTCGGCGGCATGGCGCGAGGTGTTCGAGTTCTCGGCGCGAAACGTGGGGCCGAAGGTGTAGACGTTGCTCAGCGCGCTGGCGAAGACCTCCGCCTCGAGCTGGCCCGAAACGGTGAGGAAGGTTTTCTTGCCAAAGAAATCCTGCGCGTTGTCCACGCCCTTGCCGTCGGCGGTCTTCGGCGGGTTGGCGAGGTCGAGCGAGGTGACGCGGAACATGTCGCCCGCGCCCTCGGCGTCACTGGCGGTGACGATGGGTGTGTGCACGTAATGAAAGCTGCGCTCCTGGAAGAACTGATGCACGGCATAGGCGAGCCGGCTGCGGACGCGGAAGACGGCGCCGAAGAGATTCGAACGGGGACGCAAGTGGGCAATCTCGCGGAGGAACTCAAGCGAGTGCCCCTTTTTCTGCAGCGGGTAGGTGTTGTCCGCCTCGCCCAGCACGGTGAGTTTTTCCGCAACGACTTCCCATTTCTGCCCGCCGCCCTTGGATTCGACCAATTTGCCGTGCACTTCGATGGAAGCGCCGGTGTTCGCCTGCGCAACGTTGGCGTAGTCGGGGAGGGAGGAGTCGACGATCACCTGCATCCCCTTGAGGCAGGAGCCGTCGTTGAGTTCGATAAACGAGAAGGCCTTGGCGTCGCGGCGCGTGCGAACCCAGCCTTGGAGGAGGATGGCGTCGGTGGGGACGGTGGCGTTAAGAGCGTCTTTGACGAGGGTGCGTTGCATGGCGGAAGTTGGACTGAAACGGCTGCCCGGGCGGTTGGCAAACCGGGAGTTGGGTGTCTGCGAAGGTCGCTCTAATCCGACCGATTTATGACCGCGATTACGCGTTGAGCTGCGGGCAAGTAATGGCAACCTCCGACCCATGATTTGCTATGTTCCCGCCGAGAGGATGCCGGGAGAGCCGCGGGCGGCGCTCATTCCCGCGACCGCGCAGGCCTTGGTGAAGCTGGGCCTTTCCGTGCATGTGCAACCCGGGTTGGGCAGCGCCTCGCATTACGCCGATGCCGATTACGTCGCCGCAGGCGCGACCCTGCAGCCCAATCACCCCGCCGGTCTCGCCGCGGCTGACATCGTCTTCCGCGTGGCCAAGCCTTCGACCGGAGACGTCAGCCGTCTCAAGCGCGGCGCGGTGCACGTCAGCTTCCTTGATCCTTTCAACGAGCGAGCGCTGCTCGAGGCATTTGCCGCAGCGGGAACGAGCGCAGTCAGCCTCGAAATGATTCCGCGCACCTCGCTTGCGCAGAAAATGGATGCCCTGAGTTCGCAGGCCAGTCTCGCGGGTTACGCGGCGGTGATCCAGGCCGCCGCGCGACTCAAACTTGCCCTGCCGATGATGATGACGCCAGCGGGCACGATCTTGCCGGTGCGCGTGTTCGTGATCGGCGCGGGGGTGGCTGGCCTGCAGGCCATCGCAACGGCCAAGCGCCTCGGCGCCCGTGTCGAAGCTTTCGATACGCGACCGGTGGTTGAAGAACAGGTAAGGTCACTCGGCGCAAAATTCGTCAAAATCGATCTCGGCCAAACCAGCCAGACCGCCGCTGGCTACGCGCTGGCGCTCACCGCGGAGCAAACCGCCAAACAACAGTCGGGCATGGCGAAGATTTGCAGTCAGTCCGAAATCGTCATCGCCACGGCCAAGGTTTTCGGGCGCAAGGCGCCGCGCCTTGTCACGCAGGCGATGCTCGACGGCATGAAGCCGGGCAGTGTCGTGGTGGACCTCGCGGTCGAGAGCGGCGGCAACGTCGAGGGCTCCCGCTCCGGGGAGGACGTGGTGACGCCGAACGGGGTCTTGATCCTCGGAAATCCGAATCTCGAAGGCACGGTGGCGCACCACGCCACGCAGGTGCTCGCCACCAACTTTGCCGCCTGGCTCACGCACTTCTGGGACGAAAAGCAGAAGACCCTGCGCCTCGACCGTGACGACGAAATCATGAAGGGTTGCCTCCTCACGCACAACGGCGCAGTCGTGCATCCACAATTCGCGCAGAAATCCTGACCCCGCCGCCCCATGGAACTCATTCTCCTGTTTTTCATTTTCACCCTTGCGGGCTTCCTCGGCTTTGAACTCATCGCCAAAGTTCCCTCGCAACTGCACACGCCGCTGATGTCGGGATCGAATGCGATCTCGGGCATCACTATTGTCGGCGCGATTATTGCCGCCGGTGCGGTTGACGGCTCCTGGGTCACCACGGTGCTTGGCACAGCGGCCGTCACCCTCGCCATGATCAATGTCGTGGGTGGATACCTCGTCACCGATCGTATGCTCGAGATGTTTAAAAAGAAGGACACTGCGCCTGCGAGAAAGCAGGAGGGCGAATCATGAGTCGCGAGATCATCATCAACTCGGCCTACATCGTCGCCTCGATCCTGTTCATCCTCGGTCTGAAAATGCTTGGACGGCAGGCGACGGCGCGAAAGGGCAATCTCATTTCCGGCGTCGGCATGCTGATCGCAATCGTGGTCACGCTGTTCGACAAGCATGTGATCGACTACACGTGGATCGTCACCGGGCTCGTGGCCGGTTCGGTCATCGGTCTCGCCTGCGCGCGCTTCGTCAAGATGACAACGATGCCCGAGATGGTGGCGCTGCTCAACGGCTTTGGCGGCCTTGCCTCGCTGATCGTCGGCGCGGCGGAATATTTTCGCATCCGCGATGGCGCGATTGTGCCGGTTCATCCGGAGTTCACCGCGAGTGTGATCTTTTTTGCGGTGCTGATTGGTGGCATCACGTTCTCGGGATCGATCTACGCCTTCTGCAAGCTCGCGGAGTGGCTGGGCGGCCGGCCGGTGCTCTTTTGCGGACAACACATCGTCAACGGGCTGCTCCTGACCTTCACCGTGCTCGCGGGTCTGGCATACGTCCTCTCCGGCGATCCGGCGACGCGGTTGCTCGCGGTGGGTGTGTTTACGGCGCTTGCCCTGGTGCTGGGCTGGACGCTCGTCATGCCAATCGGTGGTGGTGACATGCCGGTGGTGATCTCGATGCTCAACAGTCTTTCCGGCCTCGCGGCCTGCGCGGCGGGTTTTGTGATCAGCAACAACGTGCTCGTGGTCGCGGGCTGCCTCGTCGGCACGAGCGGTGTCATTCTCACGGCGATCATGTGCAAGGCGATGAACCGCTCGCTCGCCAACGTGCTCTTCTCGGGTTTCGGCGCAGCCCCTGCCGCGGCCGCGAACGGTGACTCCACGGTTGTGCAGGGCGAACTCAAGCCGATCTCGGCGGGGGATTCGTTCTCGGTGCTCGAGGCGGCGCGGCAGGTCGTGATCATTCCCGGTTACGGCATGGCCGTGTCGCAGGCGCAACACGTCGTGCGCGAACTCGCGGAAATGATCGATCGCAACGGAGCCGAAGTGCGCTTCGCGATTCATCCGGTCGCGGGTCGCATGCCGGGCCACATGAACGTGCTGCTCGCCGAGGCCAACGTGCCGTATGAACAACTCGTCGAGATGGACTCAATCAATCCACTGATGCCCACAATGGACGTGGCCATCGTCATCGGGGCGAACGATGTGGTCAACCCCGCCGCCTCGCGCGACAAGGCCTCGCCGATTTACGGCATGCCGATCATCAACGCGCACGAGGCGCGCACCGTGATTTGTTTGAAGCGCGGCAAGGGAACGGGCTTTTCCGGTCTCGATAACCAGCTCTTCCTTCTGCCCAACACCCGCATGCTTTACGGTGACGCAAAATCGTCGCTGCAGGGCGTGGTCGCCGAATTCAAGAGCCTCGCCTCAACCTAGGGCGCCGTGTCGGACCGCGCGCAATGACACTTATTACGTGTCATTCCCTCCGGAGGCCCGGGTGGCCTAACGTTCGATGCGAATTGGGTAGAGCAGGTGTGCGAATCGGCGAATTTGCTGCGGGAATAGAACCAACTGAGTCGGGCGTCGTGGTTGCGGGCGAATTCCGGCTCGGCGGCGAGATTGGCTTCGAAGGCGGATTTCAGAACCGGATCTGCTGCGAGCATCCGTTCGGCCAGGGGGGCGAGGACGTAGCCTTCGACGTATTCCGTGCGCTGGAGAATCTCGGGCATGAATCCCCATGCGAACAGCGAATCTTTGCTCTCGGGTTCGAGCAGCGCGATCGCGAGGTCGCCCAGCGGCTGGTCGGTGGAGACGCGCACAGTTTCCCCGGGCAACGTGAGGATCACGGTTTCGGGCGCGACCTGAGTGGTGATCTGGTGACGACCCTCAAAAGGCATGGCGGCAACCCTGGGATCCACGAGGCGATATTGTTCGAGCGTGCGCGTGAGCGGCTCCGTGATGGTTTCCATCTGGATGCCGTGCGCTTCGAGCGCGGCGAGGACGTCGAGCTCCGTAATCGGCACGTAGTAGGCCTTGGGGCGACGCAGTTCGATGCCGGGCTTGGTCAGAACGTGAACCGGGAAATTCGGGCAGGTCTTCGGTGTGCCGAGCCAGCGGACTTCCTTCGTGCCGGAAGCGGGGGACACATACTCTTCATGGGTGAGACGTCGGCGAGGGCGCCGGTGCTGTCGCCGAGAAGGAGGAACACGGACAGAAGGGGGCGAAACATCGGCAAAAATTGAGGTGATGGAATTGCGACCGCGAGGACCGAAACGATGAGGTTCTTCCTGGGTGCGCACCCCGGTGCCGGTAGTTTGTTCGCTGTCGCTCAATCCGAAAACCGACGAACTCCGCGCTTCAAGTGCGGCCGGTCAGCACTGCCCGGAGCTGAGCCAGCAGATCGTCAGCCCGGAACGGCTTTGCCAGAATGCTAGTGATGCCAGCGGCATTGATCCGCTGGCGCGTCTGGCCCGTCAAGAGACCGGTCATGACGATAATGGGGAGCGCCGGCGCGCGATGACGCAAGGCATCTGCAAGACCGATTCCATCCATCCCCGGCATCATGAGGTCGGTGAGGAGCGCGTTGATTTCGCCTCCCCGTTCCGCATGCAACTCGAGCGCTTCCTGGCCGGAATTGGCTGCGAGCGTCCGATAACCGCAACCATTGAGCAGGTGGGCGGTAGATCTCAGCACTTGGGACTCGTCGTCAACGATCAAGACCAACTCACCGTTACCTTTGGCTCCGAGCGCGCTCGATTCCTCGGTGGACGTGGCCGTGTTTGCGACGTTGCAGGGGAGAAACAGGGTGAATGTTGATCCGCGGTTCGGTGCGCTTGCTACTTCCACAAACCCGCCATGACTTTGAACAATCCCCTGCACGGTGGAAAGCCCCAGGCCGGTGCCTTGGCCGGCATCCTTTGTCGTGAAAAACGGATCGAATATTTTCTCCTGCATCGCCTGGGAAATACCGACTCCGGTATC
The DNA here is from genome assembly GCA_947085115.1 of uncultured Opitutaceae bacterium. Taxonomy (GTDB): domain Bacteria; phylum Verrucomicrobiota; class Verrucomicrobiia; order Opitutales; family Opitutaceae; genus Didemnitutus. Next base: position 10,275 of record CAMTVF010000003.1, read on the forward strand.
GGACACCGCGATGGTCATCCAAAATCCGGGAGTTGCATTCGGGTGGCGGGCCAATCGGGTGGGATCCAGCGTAAGAACCCTCGCCTCCAGTTTGAGCAGTCCGCCATCGGGCATCGCATCGCGGGCGTTGACGCAAAGATTGAGAATCGCCTGATGGAGATTGGTCGGATCAGCCGAAATCTCGGGCAAGGTATCCGGCCAAACGTGATCGAGGCGAATCGTTTTCGGAAAAGTGCCGCGCAGGAGCTGAATGATGTCGTTGAGCACGACAGATAATTGGACCGTCATCCGCTTCGCCGGACGGTTGCCGGACAGATTCAAGAGCTGGCGAACCACGTCCGCGCCCCGCCGCGCGCATTTTTCAATGGTCTCGATCGTCGCGGCGGTGCCCGGGGTCGAAGCCGTCTCCAGACGGAGCATCTGGGCGGAAAGCAAAATCGGGGTGAGAAGGTTATTGAAGTCGTGTGCGATGCCGCTGGCGAGTGTGCCGACGGCTTGGGTGCGTTGCGCGCGGAGCAGGTGTTCCTCGAGTTCAGCCCGCGCCGTGACATCCGTTGCAATGAAGAGCACCCGGTTGTGGTTTCTTTGTTCGTCGGGAGTCAGGGAAAGACTGGCATGCAGGGTGAGTTCATCTCCGTTCGCGCGAGCGGCCCCGAGTTGACCGACCCACAGGTGGGTGGAGTTGAGCTTGCCCTCGGGGTCGGCCCTTGCCGCAGCCTCGTAGAGTGCGCGCAGCCGGGGCTCGATGACATGCCTGTCTCCGGGGCCGAAGAGGTGCTCCGCGCCCTTGTTCCAATAGCTGATCTCGCCGGTGCCTTCGCGCACAAAGATCACATCGGGGGCCAAGTCGAGCAGACGTGTCAGTTGGCGATGACTCGCCACGCTTTCCGCAAGTTGCTTGGTGCGCTGCACGACGCGTTGTTCAAGCAACCGTTTGCCCTCGACCACCTGCCAACTGCGATCAATCAGGATCAACAGGAGCGTGATGGCCAGCAAAGCGTAGGCTTCCGCATAGAGGCTTCGGGAAATCCAAATCGCTTCGATAGAGCCGATGGTTTGGCCATCATGCACGACGGGGGCCGAGAGGGTGATGGCGGGCAACAGGCCCATGCGCGCCAGCGAACGTTCGAGGCCTTGGAGCGTCGGACCGTAATTTTCAAGAAACACCGAACCGTCGCTCGAGAGGACGACAATCCGGTCATAGCCGAAAGAGGCGGCGGCAAGGTTGAGGTAGTCGGCGCCCAACCGGCGCTCGAGATTCCACAGTGCCGGAGCGACAGCGTGGGCGTGCTGCTCGACGCGCTGCAGCGCTTCCGCGCGGGCGGTGATTTCTACTCGCGCGGTAAACAGGGCAAACAGGACCAATCCCCCGGCCAGCAACCAGAAAGTGGACGAGCGAGATCTCATGGTTCGCCTCCGATGGCGCTTCGCGCCGGTCGGCGCAGCGCATCGTTAATGCGGTCGATGATCGCGGGCGAAACCGCGCGGCTGAACATGAGATGACGGGTCGCCCCGAGCGGGATGCCGGTCAGTTCGACGATGTGAAACGCGGCGTAAGCTGGACTGTCTGGCGGGAGCAGCTCGCGCGCCTCCTCGGGAGCGACGAAAAAATAGTCCGCCCGGCCCGCGCCGATCATGCGGACCATGGCCGTATTGTCGGCCGGGGTTTGAGTGCTCCGTGGGTGCAACTCGGCAATCAGTTCGTCGAGAGTGGCCCCATAGGAATAGGCGTCCTTCACGAGCAGCGTGAGGTTGGGGTCTTTCAGCAAGTCGACAACGGGCATCCCGGCCCGCAGGCGCGGATTGTCGATGCGCGTCAATGCAACGAACGGCTCATCTTGATAGATCGTGTCGGTGAACTGGGCGAAGCGCAGGCGCTCCTCGGTCGCGAACCAACCGATGGCACCGCAAGGTTCCACGCCGTTCTTGATCAGTTGCAACTGGCGGGCCGGAGGAAGAGGGGCCCACCGATAGGAGATTCCCGCGTTCTCGAGGGCCACGGTTGCCTTGTCGACCACCAGACCCCGAACCCGGTCGCCATCGGCAAAATAGTAAGGCCGCCGTTCGTGATAATAAATCGTCAGTTGCGCGGAAGAGAGGGTGGGTCCTGAACGATGTCCGGCGGCCAAGTTGGAGCCGAAAAGCAAGGTCCGCAGGCCGAGCACTCCGCAGCAGGCGACGAGAAACACCGGCACCGCATAGAAAAACTTGAAGGTCGGAGGGGTGGACATTCAGTGTCCGTTCTAGAATGAGATTCGATCGCGCATGAAAGCAAAGACTACGAATCTGGACGAATGCGACGAGCCAAATTGCTCGACCGGCTTGCCGGGGGGAATTTGGGAAGGAGTATTGGCTGATATATAGCGGTTTTATGCCGATCCCTCAAGACACGCTGGTGGATTCGGCCTCTGAAACCGATTTCCTTGTGGCGGTCGGTTGATTGCCCGCAGCCCCCGATTGCCGGTGGATCTTGGGCGGATCATTGGCAATCTGCGCGTGAGATCCGCGGAGGTGGTGGCCAACAGTGCGGGCTGCGCGCGAGCCGAAGCCGTCGGTTCGATCGGGAAAGATGGCGCTGAACCAAATCGCCAATGACACCGCGTTGATAGACCCGCTCAATACGACAGGCAATTACTCGTGACGCTGTGTTTGGTGTTGAAACCCACCCGCCTAGAACAGCGCGGTGATCTCGACGTGCTTGCCCGGCTCGAGGAGGATTTCGCCCGTGAGATCGACGATCTCGTCGTTCTTGTAGAGCTTGCAGCGGACCGGCCCCGTGACCTCTTGCGAGGACCATCCCCATTTGCCGATCGAGACAAATTGCATGGGCACGCCCTTGTCCCACCCAAGCCCGGGTCCGTCGCCGCGGATGAAGAGCTTGTTGCCGATGCCGATATAGGCGGTCGCCAGCAGGCGCGTCGCGCCATCGGATGAGGTGGAGGATTCCGGAGCGGGCGTGGATTCGGACTCGCCGCTCGATTCCTCGGCTTCGTCGGGGACCGAAGAGATAGCTTCGGATTCCGCTGCTGCAACGGCTGGGGTTTCCTCAGGCTTTGGCTTGCGCGGTGAACGGGTTTTCTTCGGCTTGGGCGATTCGTTGTTTTCTACCTCAACCGGGGTTGGTTCGACAACCGGAGCAACAGAATCTTCACTGGCGACCGGCTGTTCGTGGGCGGCGATTTTGGGCGCGACGGGAGCAAGTTGGACGGTTGCTGTTTCCGGCGGCTCTGCTTTCTCCAGCGGCGCGCGAGAAGACGTGGCCTTGGGGTTGGCAGCTGGCTGGTCATGACTGAATGCGGCGAGCTTTGCATCAAGCGACTGCAACGCCGCGGAAATCTTCCGCTCGAAATGCGCCGCTGCGTCCTGGGTTCCCGCATGCATCTGCGCGAGGGTGGCCTCGGCGGCGGAGAATTGTTTGCGTGTCGCGACCTCGAGGGCGGCCCAATCGAGGGTGGCCTTGGCTATTCTCTCGGCCGTGGCCTTGAGTTGGGCGCTGTTGGTGGAGCGCAGCTCCTCGAGCTCGGTCTCGAGCGCCGCGCGGTCATCGTCTTCCCTGCCTGCGAGGGCGTCGTTGAACTCGGCGAGTTTCTCCTGCATCCGGTAGGGCAGGGTCTCCGCCTCGCGGGAGGCTTTGTGCACCGCCTCCTCCACGGATTTGATCTGCGCCGCCGTGCGCGCCAGGCTTTCGGTGGCGGCGTGCAGGCGGGCGATTTGCTCGCTGACTCGCACGCGCTCGCGTTCGACGGTGTCGGCCGATTCTGCGGCGTAATCGGTGAGGAACGGCACAAGGCCGACCGCAGCCGCGAGGACGACGCACAGGACGGCGCTGACAAACGGCAGCGGTGCGTAGGGTTCCTTGGCGAAATAAACGATGACGAAGGCGACGAGCAGCAGGCCGGCGTCGATCGCGAGAAAGATCCACTTGGAAAGGCGGGGGGCGGGTTCGAGATTCATGGAGTGAGTCGCGCGCTGGCTCTTTTTCATTCGGAGGGAATAGTTTCTCAAGGCTAAAGCATCCGGGAAGGGCGGGGAGATCGGCCTTGTGCCAACGGCTTTGTCTGGCAGGTTGCCGGTAGCCCCATGAATTTCCCCCATTTCGTGCGCATCGATCGGGACGGTCGCGACCGGGACCAACACTATGTGGTGCATGCCCACGACCCGAAGTTTACGGTGGAATTCACGGCCGATGCCGACGCGACGGACACGGCGGGCAATGCCGTGATCAAGCGTGTCTGTGTGCCCAACTCATGGGCGGGCGATTATGGGAAATATGCCAAGCTGCTGACGAAGGCGCAGGAATTTTTCGTCGAAGCGGATCCGACCGGCTTCCTGCGACGCGCTTGAGCCGAGAAACACTCTGGCGAGGAAACCGACCGGACCGCGACTAGCGCGTCATGGCGCGCCAAGTCATGCCGACCAAGGAAATGAGCATGCCGATACGGATCGAGCCCTCGAAGGTAAGGATGACCAGTGTCCACTTGAGTCCCGAGGCCGCACGGAGCGCGTAGCCGATTGCAGTGACGGCCAGCAGCACAAAGCCTTGGGCGCGACCCAAGGGATGAAGCAGCAACGTTGCCATCCAAAGATAGTAGGCAATCAGGCCCCCGGCCCAAAGCGCCCCGATCTTTTCCGACATGGGCAGCTCGCGGGGATCGATGTTGGCCTTGAGCCGGCGAATCCCCAAATAGCGCTCGCTGATGACGAGCTGCCAGAGCTCGAAGGCGAAAAACAGCGGCGTGAGCAACACGAGGGGATTCACTGCGACGCAGCATCGGCGAGAGTGAGGGGCGCGCCAAGGATTTTGCGGCGACGCTCGCGCCGGTCAGCGCCTCAATCGGGAAACCGGATTGTCTTGGCGGAATCGCCGGGATCGAAAACGAGGGTTGTCCTGAGCGGACCGTCGCGCACAGCGACAGTGTTTCTTTGTTGGGGAATGGTGTCGTGGAGAAGTCCGTGGTGAATCCGGGCGCCTTCGGGGCCACCCGGAAGGGGCGATTCGAAATAGAGCCACAACCGTTGTTCGCCGTCGTCCTGGTCAAACTCCCGGCCGACCCAGTGGAGCGACTGGACCGTTCCGTCTTTTGCCATCACGTGAAAGTTTGCGCCGAGATAGGCCTGAATCACCCGATCAAGTTCGGCTGAGGGTGTCTTGGTGTAGGAGACGGACGCGGGGGCCTGTTTCCGCAACGCGAGGAGGAGATCGTCTGCGAAGATCGCGACCGCGATCTCAAGGCGCTGGGTGTCGCGATTGTAGTCGGCCTCCGCCAGCGAGAGGTGCGCGGGATGGGCGCTGGCAGGTGCAAGCACGGCCAAAAAGCCGGGGAGCGAAAAACCGCGAATCAACACAAAAAGACAGAGCCGGGAATGGCCGATCATCGTGAGCTAGGGTTTCTCGGTCTCCGGCTCGGGTTTGGTCAGTTCGCGCATGGGATTTTTGGCCGCGTCGTCCTTAAAGAGCTGAAACTTGGTCTTCACGGCGCGGCGGGGCCAAAAGTTGTTCTCGATGTCGCAATCGACCAGCTCTTGCCGCGGATCGAAGGTCACGGACTTCAATTCCTTCGTCGTCATGATGAGCTTGGAGGCTTTCTCGGTGTTGAAACGCCAGAGCTCGGCCGGGAGCTTCATTTCCTCGGAAGTGCCGTCGGTGTAGTCGATTTTCAGGATCAACGGTGTGAGCAAACCGCCGAGGTTGGAAAAATCGATGAGGTAGAAGTTGCGTGCGGTCTGGAGCAGGGCGGGATCGATTTTCTCCTTCTTCAGCTCCTTCAGGAGCGCTTCGTATTTCTTTTTCTCGCTCGGGAGCGCGGTGGCTTCGTCGTAGTGGTCGTAGAAATCCTTCAGTTCCGGGAAGCGATCAACGCGCTTGGGCAGGGCGGCGTTGCGTTCGCGCGTGAGGGTTTGGGGCAGGGCTTTTTTTTCGGCTTCGGTTTTGGGCTTTTCGATCGCGGGATCGCGGGAATCGAGTTGAAGCCACGTGACTTGGTCGATGGACACGTCGACGTGGTCGACGCCGTAGAACCAGCCTCGCCAGAACCAGTCGAGATCGATGCCGCTGGCGTCTTCCATCGTGCGGAAAAAATCGGCCGGGGTCGGGCGCCTGAACATCCAGCGCTGGGCATAGGTCTTGAACGCGTGGTCGAAGAGCTCGCGACCGAGGACGTGTTCGCGGAGGAGATTGAGTGCAACCGCGGGTTGGGCGTAACTGTTGTTGCCGAGGGCCTCGATGGACTCGGAGTTGCTCATGATCGGCACGCGGTTTTGGAGCCGCATGTAGGCGGTGAGATCGCGCTCGTTGCGATGGTGCGGGTAGTCCTGTTCCCACTCCTCCTGGGCGAGCATCTGCACAAAGGAATTCAGGCCTTCGTCCATCCACGTCCATTGGCGTTCGTCAGAATTGACGATCATGGGGAAGTAGTTGTGGCCGACTTCGTGGATCACGACGCCGATGACGCGATACTTGGTGGCCTTCGTGTAGGTGCCGTCGTCGTCGGGGCGCGGGCCGTTGAAGCAGATCATGGGATACTCCATGCCGCCGCTGAGACCGCCGAGCACCGACCACGCCACCGGGTAGGGGTAGGCGAAGGAGTAGCGCGAATAGACTTCGATCGTGTGGGCGATGGCATGCGTGGAATACTTGTCCCACAGGGGCATGCCCTCTTTCGAATAGAGAGACATCGCCATGACGGGCTCGCCTCCGTGGGTGTGGCCGGGAACCGCCATCGCGTCCCAGATATATTTGCGGGACGAGGCGAACGCGAAGTCGCGGACCTTCTCGGCGCGGAAGATCCAGATCTTTTTTGCGGGCGACTTGTTGGCCTCCGCGGCAATAGCTTCGTCGCGCGTGACGATGAAGACGGGCTTTTTGGTTTCAGTCCGCGCGCGTTTGAGCCGCTCGCGTTGTGTCGCGGTGAGGACGGCTTCGGGATTTTGCAGCGTGCCTGTGGCGGCGACGATGTGATCGGCGGGCACGGTGAGTCGCACGGTGTAGTTGCCAAATTCGAGGGAGAACTCGCCGGTGCCGAGAAATTGCTTGTGCTGCCAGCCGGTGTAATCGGTGTAGGGCGCCATCCGCGGAAACCATTGGGCGATCGTATAGAGGGCGTTGCCGTCCTGCTCGAAGAACTCGTAGCCCGTGCGCTCATTCAGGCGCTTCATGTCGTTGATCGGAAACGACCAGGTGAGATTGAAGGTGAACTTGCCCCCCGGGGCCAGCGTGGCCGGCAGATCGATGCGCAGCATGGTCTTCACCATCGTGTGTGCGAGAGGCCGGCCGGCGGCATCGGTGATACTGCCAATCTTCATTTCACCGTCGTAGGCCTCCAGCGCCAGCATGCGATCGAGAGACTTGTAGGAAAGCTTGGTGGCATCGCCCCCGCGACGCATGCTGGGCACGGCGCGACTGTCGGCATTGTGCGATTGGTAATTTTGATCGAGTTGCAGCCAGAGGTAGTCGAGCGCGTCGGGTGAGGCGTTGTGATAGGTGATCGTGGCAGAGCCGGTGAGCGTGCTGTTCGCCTCATCAAGCTCTGCCGCGATGTCATAGTCGGCGGTGTTTTGCCAGTAGGCGGCTCCTGGAGCACCGGAGGCGAGGCGCTGGGCGGTGGGACTGGGCAGCAGGGTCTCCAGTTGTTGAAACTTGGCGACCGGACTGCCCGGCTGAGCGGCGAACACGGCAACCGGCAATGCGGTCGCAAGAAGAGCGCGGAAAGGGTTCATGCGGGGTAGGGCACGACGGATAGATTTTGAGGCGTGGGTGAGCCAGCCCAAATCGCTATCAGAATTATCTGGCGAACGAAGCGAAGAGGCTGCGGATTTTTGAACCATCCCCGGGAAGGTGAGGTTTTCAATCTATGGCCCCAACCCGCTCTCTCCGGGTCTACCCGGTCGACGCGCTCCGCGCCGAGTGATGCCCGTCGGGCGAATGACACTTATTACGTGTCATTCGCCCTGAGACTACTCCCGCTTAGCCGAGGGCCTGGTGCAGGTCGGCGATCAGATCGTCGAGATGCTCGAGGCCGACGGAGAGCCGGAGCAGGTTGTCCGGGGTGGTCGGGCCGGGGCCTTCCGCGAGCTTGCGGTGTTCAATGAGGCTCTCGACGCCGCCGAGACTCGTGGCGCGAGTGATGAGCCTGAGCCGACCGGCGACTGCGCTGGTGGCGGCGAAGTCTCCGCGAACGAGAAACGAGATCATCGCCCCCGGGGAAGCCATTTGTTGACTCGCGAGTTTGTGTCCGGGATGTGCGGCCAGGCCGGGATAGAAAACAGTTTCAACCTGCGGCTGAGCGGCCAGCCACTCGGCGAGTTTGGCAGCGGTGGCGGACTGGGCGCGGATGCGAATCGGCAGTGTCGCGATGCTACGAAGGAGCAACCAGCAATCGAAGGGTGCCGGCACGGCGCCACCGAGTTGTTGCCAGTTGCGCACGCGTTGGAGGAAATCGATCGGCGCGTCAGCACTGAAGACCAAGGCACCCCCGAGCACGTCGCTGTGCCCGCCCAGATACTTCGTGGTCGAATGCATGGCCACGTGCGCGCCGAGGGCGAGCGGTTGCGTGAGGATCGGCGAAGCCCACGTGTTGTCGGCGACGACGATGGCCCCGGCGGCGCGGGCGAGCTGCGCGACGCCTGCAAGGTCGGTGATCTTGAGGCGCGGATTGGACGGCGTCTCGATCCACGCGAGCCGGGCTGGTTTTTGCAGCGCGGTGGCAACAGCGGAGAGATTGGAAAGGTCGATGAACTCGGCGCTGATTCCGCGTTCGGCGTAGATGGTTTTCACCAACGCGCGGGTGCCATGGTAAATATCGTCGGGGAAAATGGCGCGCGAACCGATGGGCAATGATTGGAGCACGGCGACGGTGGCGGCCTGACCGGAAGCAAAGGCGATGGCGGCGGTGCCGCCTTCGAGCGCGGCGAGCGCAATCTCAAGGGCGCGGCGATTGGGATTGTCGAGTCGCGAGTAGTTAAACCCTCCGGAAAATTCGCCCTCGGGGTTGCGGGCGAAAGTCGAGCTGAGCGTCAGGTTGGGTGTGACCGCACCGGTGGAGGGGTCGACGCTGCGGCCGGCGTGGACGGCGAGGGTTTCGGGCCGGGCAGGTTTTTTCATCGCGAGACTAGGTCAGGGTGTGGGTGAGGGAAATGACGCTCTCAAAAACCGATGGCGGCGGAGTCGCCTTTGCGGGGGTCGGCAGCGCCATGGCGAATGCCAGTGACCGGATCGATGTAGATCGTTTCGGCATCGCCCTGATACGCGCCTTCGTAGGATTTGCGCTCGGGGAGGGTGTGGCCCCGTGCTTTCATCGATGCCATCGTGTCGGCGGACATGCCAAAGCGTTCGAAAGTGACGACGTCGGGCATCCATTGATTGTGAATGCGCGGGGCTTCGACTGCAGCCATCACGGGCATTTGGTGGTCGATGACGTTGGTGATGACTTGGAGGACCGTATTGATGATCGTGGGGCCACCAGGACTGCCAGTGACGAGCAGGAGTTTGCCGTCCTTGAAGACCAACGTGGGGGTCATGGAAGAAAGCGGACGTTTGCCGGGGACGATGGCGTTGGCCTCACCCTGGATCAGACCGAACATATTGGGAGCGCCTGGCTTCGACGTGAAGTCGTCCATTTCGTTGTTCATGAGAATGCCGGTGCCGGGAATGGTGACGCCGGAACCGAAACCACCGTTCAGCGTGTAGGTGTTGGCGACCGCATTGCCGGCGGCGTCGACGACGGAGAAATGGGTCGTCTCGGTCGATTCGTTTCCCGGCGCGGCAACAAATTTGCCCAGGCCCGGCTGCACGGCGGCGGCGGGGGTGGCGCGAGCGGGTGAAAAGTCGCGCATGCGGCCCCGCACGTAGGCGGGGTCGAGGAGTTCGCGCACCGGCAGGTGGACGAAATCGGGGTCGCCGAGATATTCGGCGCGGTCGCGGAAGGCGCGTTTCATCACTTCGGCGAAGAGATGGTATTTCGCTGCGGAGCTGTGACCGAGCGCGCGGACGTCGTGCGGTTCGAGCATCCCGAGCATTTGCAGGAGCGCGATGCCGCCCGAACTGGGCGGTGGCATGGTGACGATCTCGTGACCCCGATAGTTGCCGCGCAAGGGTGTGCGCTCCACCGGGCGGTATGCCTTCAAGTCGGCCAGCGTGATGGTGCCGCCATTTTTCTGCATCGCCGTCGCGATGAGTTGCGCGGTTTCACCTTCGTAGAATTCGCGCGGGCCATGCTGTTGGAGGCGGGAAAACGTCGCGCCCAGATCGGATTGCACCCAGATTTCACCCGCGGAATAAAACGCTCCACCCTTCAGAAAGATGGATCGGGATTCGTCAAAGAGCCCCAGCAGCGGCTCCGCGTTGCGCAAGGCGAGGGCCGTGGTCTGTGACATGCGGTGGCCATCGGCAGCGAGGCGTCTGGCCGGTTCGCAGAGTTCGGCCCAAGTGATTTTTCCCGAGCCGTATTTTCCCAACGCATAAGCAAAGCCAGCGACGTTGCCGGGCACGCCGCTGGCGCGCCAACCTTTGGTGGAGGAACCAGCGTCCTTGATGAGTGAGCCGTCCGGTGCGAGATACATTTCACGGGTCGCGGCCGCGGGCGCGGTCTCGCGGTAGTCGATCGCGATCTGCCGACCGTCGGCGAGATGCACCAGCATGAAGCCACCGCCACCGAGCGGACCGGCCCAAGGATAGACCACTGACAGGGCGAGGCCGGTTGCGATCGCGGCATCGACGGCGTTGCCGCCTTTTTGGAGAATCTCAACGCCAGCTTCGGAAGCGAGGAGGTGCGCAGAGGCCACCATGCCATGGGGCGCTTCGATCGCGGGGCGCTGGGCGAAAACTTGCGTCGCAGGGACGATCAACAGCGCGAACGCCAACATGACAGAAACGAACCGGCCGGGGTTGAGCATGGCCCGAAGACTCCCTCCGTCTCTCGCGCTTCTCAAGGCGCAAAACCCCCGGCCCATTAGCGAACTGACTGCGAACCATTCAATAACCTTGTCGCGGCAGGATTTACTGGGCAGGTTTTGTGGAGAAACTAACACATTTGGGACCGCTGGTGTCCCGACAACCCACGCAAACCATGAATGATCTCCCTTCCTCTCAGGAGGTGGCCAATCCGGCCCACCTCCGTCGTGCCCGCAAGTTGAGCGCACTCGTCTTGTTGATTGGTGCTTTTTCTGTTGGTGCCGTTGCACAAACGGCCCCGGCAGAGAAATCTGCGCCTGCTCCCGCCGCAAAAAAAGATGACGTCTTGAAACTTGAGGCGTTCATCACCACCGGCACGCGTTTCAATGACCGCACCGTCATCGAGTCTTCCGTGCCCATCGACGTCGTCTCCGGCGCGGACCTGCGCAGCGGCGGTTACACCGAGACGAACCAGATGCTGCAGGCGGTCTTGCCGTCCTACAACTTCCCGCGGCCGACCGTCGCGGATGGCACGGACCACATCCGCCCGGCCACGCTGCGCGGCCTCGCGCCGGACCAGACCCTCGTGCTCGTCAACGGCAAACGCCGACACACCAGCGCGCTGGTCAATGTAAACGGCACCGTGGGTCGCGGCTCCGTTTCCGTGGATTTGAACACCATACCCGCCGCGATGATCGAACGCATCGAGGTGCTGCGCGACGGCGCCTCCGCCCAATACGGCTCCGACGCCATAGCCGGCGTCATCAACGTCATTCTCCGCAAAGACACGGGCTACGGCTTCGACGGCACCTACGGCGTGACAGCTGAAGGCGACGGCCAGGTGATGGATGGCAACGCCTGGGCCGGCACGTCCCTCGGCGACGGCGGCTCCTTGTTCGTCAATCTGTTCTGGCGCGACCGCGAGAGCACCAACCGCAGCAAGCCCGACACGCGCCAGCAATACTTAGGCACGAACACCACGACGGGTGCGCTGACAGCAATCTCGGGAGCTTTCGCGTCCGGCGTCAGCGCGCCGCCCGCCGGCACCACCTTCGACCCCCGCGAGGCGACGATCAACCGCCTCAACCACCGCCACGGTGACGGCGATTCCGAGGACACGGGCATCATGTTCAACGCCGCGCTTCCGATGGAGGGGAACCGCTCCTTCTATGCGTTCGGCGGCTACAGCGCGCGCGACGGCCAGGCGGCGGGCTTCTTCCGGCGCCCGGGCGACAACCGCACCGTGCGCGCCATCTACCCGAACGGTTTCCTGCCGCTCATCAATTCCAACATCATCGACCAGTCCCTCGGCGGCGGCATCAAGGGCCGCGGCAACAATGTCGATTGGGACTTCAGCTCCGTCTATGGTGGCAATGATTTCCGGTTCACCATCTCAAACTCCGCCAATGTGACCCTGGGCGCCGCGAGCAAGACCACGTTTAACTCAGGCAAGCTCGGCTTTCGCCAGTGGACCAACAACCTCGACTTCACCACCACGTGGGATTTGGGCGGTCAGGCCGTCAAAGCCGCCTATGGCGCCGAGTTTCGCTGGGAAAACTACAAGATCAGGGCGGGCGAACCCGACTCCTATCGCGACGGCGGCATCCGCATTCTGGATGGCCCTGCCGCCGGCACCCAGGGTGCCCCGGGCGCGCAGGTGTTCCCGGGTTTCCGCCCGAGCGATGCAGTCAATGTTTCCCGCAACAGCTACGCGGCCTACGTCGACATGGGCACCACCTTCAATGAGATCACGGATATGTCGTTCGCGGCTCGCTTCGAGGATTTCAGCGATTTCGGCAGCACCTTCGATGTGAAGCTCTCCGGCCGTGTGAAGGCAGGCTCGGCCCTCGCTTTCCGCGGTTCGGCCAGCACGGGTTTCCGCGCGCCGCATCTGGCGCAACAATGGTTCTCCTCCACGGCGACCAACTTCATTGGCGGCATTCCTTTCGAGAACAAAACCTTCCCGACCACGGATCCCGTGGCGAAGTTGCTCGGTGCAGTTCCCCTCAAGGCTGAAGAGTCCGTCAACTATTCGATCGGTCTGACTTATCAGCCCACGGAACGCTTCACAGCGTCGGTGGATTTCTACCACATCGACATCGACGACCGCGTGGTCCTGTCCTCAAACTTCACCGGTGGTCCGATTGGCGCGTTCCTCGCGGCCAACGGTCAGGCACAGGCCAACGGCGGACGCTACTTCACCAATGCAGTCGATACCCGCACTCGCGGCGTGGATGTGAACGCCCGTTATAATTGGAAGACGGAGCACCTCGGCCAGTTCACCGCCACCGCTGCGTTCAACATCAACGACACCACGGTGAAAAAGATCCGCGCCACCCCCACGCAGCTCGCGGGCATCGGCGTCACCACCCCCATCTTCGATCTCACCGAGCAGGTTCGCATGGAAGAGGGCTCCCCCAAGGACGTCATCAACCTCGGCGCGAACTGGCAGTATGAGAAGTTCGCGGTGAACCTTCGCAATATCCGCTACGGCGAGGTTTCGGTGGTCGCCAACACGAGCGTGACCGCCGCCCAGGTGGCCGCCGAGCAGGCCACCGGCCTGAGCGTGCGCACCGCGCCCACCGTGCCGAGCGGCGCGAACTTCCAGCTGATCCAGGATTTCCCGGCCAAGTGGATCACCGACTTGGACATCGCCTACCGGCACAACGCCAACCTGACGGTCTCGGTCGGCGCGAACAACCTCCTCGACATCTACCCGGAGCGCAACGTCACCCTGAACAACAACGCCGGCATCTTCCACTACAACGGTGTCTCGCCGTGGGGATTCAACGGCGCGTTCTACTACGGCAAGCTCAGCTACAAATTCTGAGCGGATGATTGCCTGAAAACCTCCCGGCGCGGGCTTCACGGCCCGCGCCTTTTTGCGTAAGAGCAGGGCTGAGTCAGAGTGCTATTTCACGAACGCGCTCACGAAGTTATGCACGGGCATGGCTTCGAGTTTCGTGCGGTCGGCGAAGAGGGACATGAGCGTCGCGGCTTTGTCTTTGCCGTAGTGGGTGGCGAAGGCGTCGTGGGCTTTTTGCTGCAGGACAGGGATGCCTTCGCGGCGGCGGCGGCGGTGGCCGATGGGGAAATGCACTTCGACCTTCTCGGTCTTCGAGCCGTCCTTGAAGAAAACTTGAATGGCGTTGGCGATGGAGCGTTTCTCGGGATCAAGATAATCCTGTGAGTAGGACTTGTCCTCGGTGACAACCATCTTTGCGCGGAGGGAGTCGATGCGCGGGTCGGCGGCGATTTTGTCCTCGTAGTGGTCGGCGGTCAGCGAGCCGAAGATGAGTCCGATGGCGACCATGTATTGGAGGCAATGGTCGCGATCGGCGGGATTGTTGAGAGGACCGGACTTGTCGATGATGCGGATGGCGGACTCGTGCGTGACCATCTCGACGCGTTCGATCTGGTCGAGGCGGTCCTTCACCTGCGGGTGGAGCGTCATGGCGCACTCGACCGCAGTTTGCGCGTGGAACTCGGCGGGGAAGGAAATCTTGAAGAGAATCTGCTCCATCACGTAGCTGCCCGGCGGACGAGCGAGCTTCAGAGTGTTGCCCTTGAAGGAGACGTCTTGGAAGCCCCAGGTCTTGGCGGTGAGGACGGACGGGTAGCCCATTTCGCCGGTCATGGCGATGAGCGCAAGGCGGACGGCGCGGCTGGTGGCGTCGCCGGCCGCCCAGGATTTGCGCGAGCCGGTGTTGGGTGAATGACGGTAGGTGCGGAGAGCGGAGCCGTCGAGCCACGCGTGAGAGATCGCGTTGATGACCTGTTCGCGCGTGCCGCCGAGCATGACGGCGGTGACGGCGGTGGAGGCGATCCGGACCAAGATCACGTGGTCGAGTCCGACGCGGTTAAAGGAATTTTCCAACGCCAGGACGCCTTGCACCTCGTGCGCCTTGATCATCGCGGTGAGGACGTCCTTGACGGTAAGCTGCGGGCGAGCCGTGGCGCTCGGCGGGGCGCCGGGGGCTTGAACCTGCGCGGGAGCGTAGGCGTTGAGCGGGGTGTTGAAAGCAGCGGGAGTGGTGCCGGCGGCTTGATGGCGGGAGAGCCAGTCAGCGGTGCCGAGGATCGCGCCGAGATTGTCGGACGGGTGGCCCCATTCGGCGGCGAGCCAGGTGTCGTTGAAATCGAGCCAGCGGACGATGGTCCCAATGTTGAAGGCACCTTGCACCGGGTCGAGTTCGTGGCTGGTGCCCGGGACGCGCGTGCCGTGCTTGATCGTGGTGCCGGGAACGACCGGGCCGAGCAGCTTGGTGCAGGCCGGATAAGCCAGAGCCATGATGCCGCACGCGAGCGTGTCGGCGAGGCACCAACGCGCGGTGTCGTAGGCTTCGTCGCTCGAGATTGGCGCGTTGAGCGCGTAATCGGCGAGATCGACGATGAGTGGGTCGGGAGCGGGACGGACGTTGGAGATATGAGAGGACATTAGGAAGTGACGAGTGACGAGTGATGAGTGATGAGTGATGAGAGGGAAAGTCGGCGAGGAGCCAGTTCAACTACAGAAGCCCTGATGGGCACGAAGAAGAAGCTGAGAAACACAGACCGGGCTAGCCACTAATGGAGAGAACCGAAGGCAAGGCAGGTGGAACACAAAGGCGTGAATCAGCCAGGGCTTTGCTGCATGATGTTCGGTTTCGTCGAGCAGAGGAGAAAGATCAGGGGAACGAGAAAAGGGGAAAATCAACCGCGTGCAGCCAGGGGAACGAAGGGGCGGTTTTCGGGGCCGGTGTAGTTGGCGCCGGGGCGGATGATTTTTCCGTCGAGACGCTGCTCGATGATGTGGGCCGCCCAACCGGCCGTGCGGGCCATCACGAAGAGCGGCGTGAACATGAGCATCGGCACACCCATGCGATGGTAGGCGACGGCGCTGAACCAATCGAGGTTGGGAAACATTTTCTTTTCGTTCCACATCAACGTCTCGATGCGCTCGGCGACGTGGAAGAGGCGCAGGTCGTTCTGCTCGGTGCTGAGGGCGCGGGCGATTTCCTTGATGATGGGATTGCGCGGATCGCCGATGGTGTAAACGGGGTGGCCGAAACCGATGACGATTTCCTTGCGGGCCATGCGGGCGCGGATGTCGGCCTCGGCCTCGTCGGGCGTGGCGTAGCGGAGCTGGATGTCGAGGGCGACCTCGTTGGCGCCGCCGTGCTTCGGGCCGCGGAGCGCGCCGATGCCACCTGTGATGCACGAGTAGATGTCGGACCCCGTGCCGGCGATGACGCGGCAGGTGAATGTGGAGGCGTTGAACTCGTGCTCGGCGTAGAGGATGAGCGAGCGGTCGAGCGCGTGGACGTGCGAGGCGATGGGGGGCTTTTGATGGAGCAGGTGCAGGAAATGCGCAGCGATGGAGGGATCGTCGGTTTCGACGGCGATGCGTTTGCCCGTCGTGGCGAAGTGGTGCCAGTAGAGCAGCATTGACGGGAAGCAGGCGAGCAGGCGGTCGGTGATGGCACGTGCGCCGACGACGGTGGTGGCGTTGCCACCGGAGGACGGCAGTTGCTCGGATTCGAGATTGCCAAGCATGGAACAACCCGTGCGGAGGACGTCCATCGGATGAGCACCGGCGGGGATTTGTTCGAGAACGGTGCACAGCGCGGCGGGCAGGCCGCGGAGTTTCATGAGGCGTGCGCGATAGGCGTCGAGCTCGCCGCGGTTGGGCAAGCGCTCGTGGACGAGCAGGTGGGCGACTTCCTCGTAGGTCGCTTGCGGGGCGATCTCCGCGATGTCGTAGCCGCGATAATGCAGGTCGTTGCCCGATTGCCCGACGGTGCAGAGCGCGGTGTTGCCGGCGACGACGCCAGAGAGGGCGACGGACTTCTTGATTTTTGGGGCGGAAGCGGAGACGGGGGTTTCGTTGCTCATCGGAAGATTTGTTTGGTCACTGATTTCGCGGATGCCGGCAGATAATCGGGAGGGAGGTGCGACTTATTTGGTCTCTTTCGGCGGGGTGTAGCCGAGGGTGGTGTAGAGGTCGGCGCGGGTTTGCATTTTGGCGACGACGCTCTGCTGCGTGCCTTCTTTGCGAATGCTTGAAAAAACCTCGAGGGACGCAGATGCGGCCGCTCGTGATGCTGAGAGCGGATAGAGAATCATGGCGATGCCGACGCCGCGCAATTCCTCGACAGTGAAAAACGGCGTTTTGCCAAACTCGGTGAGATTGGCGAGGACGGGCACCTTCACCGCCGTGGTGAATGCGCGATAATCGTCGAGGGTGTGGAGCGCTTCGGCAAAAATCATGTCGGCCCCGGCGGCGACGTAGGCTTGCGCGCGGGCGATGGCGGCGGGCACGCCTTCGTTGGCTGCGGCGTCGGTTCGCGCCATCACCACGAAGCCCGGGTCTGGCTTGCCAGCGACGGCGGCAGTGACGCGCGCGACCATCTCGGCGGTGGAGACGAGGTGTTTGCCGGGGAGGTGACCGCAGACTTTGGCAGGCACCTGGTCCTCCAAATGCACGGCGGCGACGCCGACGCGTGCCATCTCTCGCACTGCGTGCGCGGGGTCGCCCCAGCCGGTGTCGATGTCGGCGAGCAAAGGCAGCGGCACGCGCCGCGTGATGCGGTGTGCGTCAATTAAAACGTCGGCCAGTTCCGTCTGACCGATGTCGGGGATGCCGTAGGAGTGATTGGCGACTCCGGCGCCGGAGAGGTAGAGGGCGCGGAAGCAGGCGCGTTGCGCGAGGAGGGCGGCGTAGGCGTTGATGGTGCCCACGATTTGCAGCGGCGACTCGGCGGCGAGCGCGGCGCGGAATTGGGAGCCTGGTGTCTGCATGAAATTGATCGGTGTGTGGAAAACGCGAAATGCGGGCCGGCGCTCGAGAAGAATGAGTTGCGACGATATGCCCTCGGGCTTGCAAGTGTCGAGGCCGAGGAGACGGCGACGAGGGGTAGTTGGGGGAATAATGAGGACGGTTGGCCGGGTTATTTACGCACTAATGCGGGGTGGTCCCGAGTGAAGTTTTGCTGGCGTCGGCGGACAAAATGGCGAGGCTCCGAACGAGGCGCGCCCGGGTGGCGGAATGGTATACGCAACAGACTTAAAATCTGTGACCCGTAAGGGTGTGTGGGTTCGAGTCCCACCCCGGGCACCAACGTTAGCTGATGGGCCAGCAGAAGAAATCCAGTTTCAAATGAGTTACATACAAGCCAACACCAACGGTCGACTGCACTCAGCGACCGAACCAGTCCTTTCCCCGCTCGATCGCGGCTTTCTCTACGGGGATGCCGTCTATGAGGTCTGGCGCACCTACCACGACACGGTCTTCGCCTTCGACGAGCACTGGACGCGGTTGGAAGCCTCGGCGAAATCGCTCTACCTGCCATTGCCCCTTGGGGCGGCAGAAGCGTGGCGTGAACTGGTCCGCACGGTCGCCGCTTTTCGCGCGCACGGCGGGGGGAAAACGGAGCTCTATATCCGCCTGCAAATTTCGCGCGGGTGCGGCTCAATCGGTCTCGACCCGGCCCTCGCCGATCAACCGACCTGGGTGTTTCTGGTGCAAAGCCTGCCGCACGTCAGCGAGGAGAAAATGCAAATGGGACTGCGCGCGGTCATCGCCGCTGACATCCGGCGCAACCATCCCTCCACCCTGAATCCACTGTGGAAGACGGGCAACTATCTCAACAATCTGCTCGCGCTGCGAGAGGCGAAGGCGGCCGGCGCGGATGAAGTCGTGTTGCTCAACCTTGCAGGCGAGATCACCGAGGCCTCGACCATGAACATCGCCTTCGTGCGCGAGGGTCGCGTGATCATGCCGCCGCTTTCCGCGGGGATCTTGGGCGGCATTACACGGCAGAAGTTTTTGAGCGAGGTCGCGCCGCGCGCCGGGATTGCGACGAGCGAAACCCCCGTGTTGCCGTCAGATCTGGGGGGAATGGACGAGGCGTTTTTCCTTTCCACCACCAAAGACATCACCCCCATCGCGTCGATCGGCGGCCATTCGTTTCGCGTGGGGCCCGAGACGCTTTCGATCCGGTTGAAAAATGTCTTTGCCGATTTTGTGCGTGCAGATTCCGCCGCGCATCCGCAGCGATTTCTTGGCTGAGATTGTTTCCTGACATGAGTGTCGTTTCCCTGCCTTGTGCTTCTCAGCACGAGCGCGACTGCCGTCTTCGCGTCGGCCACCGAATACGATTGAGGCATCGCGGGCGGACTGGTCCGTGATGGCGCGGGAGCCGCCCTTTCCCGTGCTGACGTGGGCTTCAAAGACGGGCGGATTACCGGATTGGGTGATCTTTCTGTGGCGAAAGAGCTGCGGCGGACTGAGGCAACGGGATTTGCGGTCGCCCCGGGCTTTGTCGATTTGCAGACGCATCTCGAGCTGATCCAGCGTTTGCCTGTATGTGAGAATGCGCTGCGTGATTCCGTGGGTGGTGATGGGCGGCAGGGAATGGCCTTGCTCCGGGCGCAGGGGCTGAGCACACACTTTCCGCTCATGAAGATCGGTTTCCTCGGAGGCAGTTTTGATCCGGTGCACTTCGGCCACCTGATCGCGGCCCAAGACGTGCTTGAGCAATTCCAGCTCGATCGACTTTTCCTTGTGCCTGCGGCGCAGGCGCCCATGAAGCCGAAAGACGTTCAGTCGAGCACCGAGGCTCGCCTGACCATGCTTCAAGCCGCCACGGAGTGGGACGGTCGGATGGAAGTTTCTGATTACGAACTGAAAAAGGGTGGTATCAGTTACACCATTGATTCGGTTCGCCACTTTAAGTCGTTGTTTCCCAACGATGAGCTTTACTGGATCATCGGCGGCGACCAGCTGCCGTTACTGCATAAATGGAAGGAAATCGAGGAGTTGGCCCGGTTGATTGATTTTATCTTTATGGAACGCCCGAAACACCCGACCAAGCCGCACGTCGATATCCCGGGGCTTCGTCTGCACCGCTGCGACGGCCATCTGATCGAAATCAGCTCGAGCGAACTCCGGGCCCGCGTGTCTCGCGGTTTGTCGCTGCACTATTTTTGTCCTCAAAAGGTTATCGCCTACATTCAGTCCAACCATCTCTATCGCTGAAGAACCGCACTTGTATGAAAGCCAGCAAACCGAAAAAAGCCCCTGCTTCCAAGAAGCCGACGACCCGAAAACCCGCCAAGAAAGCCGCCCCCAAAGTGGCAAAGAAGCCGACCAAGCCGACTAAACCTTCAAAACCGGCCCACCCCAGAGTGCTCACCCAAATCGTCGCAGCGCTTGATTCGAAGAAGGCCGAAAACCTTCAGGTGCTGCACGTCGGAGACCTTTCGAGCATCACGGACTACCTCGTGTTGGGCACAGCCAACTCCGATCCGCACCTGCGCGCCTTGCGCGTTGAACTGGAAAAGGCGATCGATGGCGAAAATGTAAAAATCCTCGGTATCGATACCAGCAAGGGAAGTGGCTGGACGGTCGTGGATGCGTTTGATGTTATGGTGCATCTGTTTACACGTGATAATCGCGACAAATATCGCTTGGAGCTGCTCTGGAAAGATGCGCGAATGGTGCCGCTGGAAGCCCTGCGATAGGGCGGGATGTTTACAGTTTGTTGACAGCTTTGCTCTTGAAGAAACCGGGGTGGATAGCTTGGATGCGGGGGCCCTTAAGGGCAGTTAATAATAACCCAGATATACAATGAATACACAAAATCGCACTACCAAGGGCTTCACCCTTGTCGAAATCATGATCGTCGTCGTCATCATCGGTCTTTTGGCCGCCATGGCGATTCCTGCCTTCCAGAAGGTCCGCGCTTCGTCGCAAGACAAGGCCGTGACGAATAATCTTCGCCAGCTGAGCGCTGCTGCGGATCAATACTTCCTTGAGCAGGGCGTTAGCTCGGTCAATTCAGTGGACCTTGTCGGCACCAACCCGACCCAATACGTCAAGGCTGTCGCCACGGTGGCTAAAGAAACCTATGCTACCCCGCTCGTTCAGGGCGCGGCTGTGACCGCTTCCGGGGTGGCCGGCGCGCGCACGATCACTTACAGCAACTAAGCTGGAAGGATTTAATCAACTTCGGCCGCCTCGGAAGAGGCGGCCTTTTTTGTGGCCTTCCCTTGGCCCCGGGACCTGCGAAACCGCGTGGGGCATAGCCACAAGTAAACAATTCTTTTGCGTGTCCTGAGTTGCCAGCCGGGCTGTTTTCGATGACGGCTCTTTCATGCCTTTTCTAAAGCTGATGATGCGGCACCGGCAGGTTTGGCTGGTGGGCTTGCTGGGCCTCTTGGTGCTGGTCGTGGGACGCTGGGTGATCAGCCCGCAGGCGGCGATCCCCGCCGTGGTGAAAGGCGGCTATTGGATCATGCTCGTGGCGTTCGCACTCTTTCTTCGCTCCCTTTGGATGTTGTTGCGTGAACAGGTCGGGGTCTGGATGCCGCAGCGCGCGGATTTTGGGGCCTTGGCGCTGATCGTGGTGTGCGGTGGAGTCTGGGTGGCCCATGAAAAGCAGGGATTCAAGATTTTGGCGGACGAGGTCCTCCTGCTGGGGACGTCGATGGGCCTGCACTACGAACGCGAGGTGGCCTACCCGATTCGCGGTTCCGATGTGCAGGGACCATTCCAGTTTACCGATCAGGTCCTCGACAAGCGGCCGTTCTTTTTCCCGTTCGTGGTTTCCCTTGTTCACGATATCACGGGCTATCGTCCGACCAACTCGTTTCATGTCAACGGGGTGCTCGGCATTGTCTTTCTCGGGCTGGCTCATCTTCTGGGCTGGCGATTGAGCGGCACGCGATGGGGTGGCGCACTTCTGGTGCTGCTCTTTACTGGCCTGCCGTTGCTGGCTCAACAGGCGGCTGGCGGAGGATTTGAGCTGCTCAATCTGGTCATGATTGCGACGCTGGTCCTGTTGGCGATGCGCTACGCCAACAAGCCGGACGAGGTATCGCTCGAGGCCCTGTGTCTGTGCGCGGTGCTGTTGGCCCAAACTCGATATGAATCCGTGCTGTTTGTAATTCCGACGGCGGTGATCGCGCTCTGGGGCTGGGTGAGGGAAGGGCGGGTCATCATGAGTTGGCCGATTGTGCTCTGCCCGATTTTTCTTTCGCCCTATGTGCTGCAAAACCGCGTCTTTGAATTCAACACCGGAGCGTGGGAAATGGCCAGCCGCCCGGGAACCGAGGCTCCGTTCGCGCTGAGTTACGTGCCGGACAATCTCGGGCACGCCCTGGCCTTTTTCTTCGATACGAGCGGGTTTCAGGGCAACTCAGTCTTTTTTGCAGCGATCGGCCTGCTGGCGCTGCCGTTCTTCGCCCTGCTGATCATGCGGCACCTTCGCGAGGGAAGCTCGCGCGACGGCGTGGTTGTTGCCCTCACCAGCTTGGGCCTGTTCGCGATCACCGGATTGTTGCTCGCCTATTTTTGGGGCCAATTCGATCACCCCGTGATTCGGCGCCTCAGTTTGCCGCTCTTTTTGTTGCTGGCGCTGGCCATTGTGATGGTTGGGGCGAGTTTGACCCGTCGCGTGGCGGTATGGAAGGGACTCTGTGCCGCAGCGACGCTGGCGCTGCTTTTGCAGGGGATTCCAATGATGGCGCGCCAAGCCTACACGTGGGACTACATGCCGGGGCTTGAAATGGCTTGGCGGACCAAGTTTCTCCAGAGTCAGACCCAGAAGAACCTCCTGTTCATTGATCGGGATTCGACGTTTTGGATCACGCAACGGATTGCCGCCACGCCCGCCGCCCAGGCGATCTTGCGCAAGGAGGGCCTCGCTTACCATCTGCGCAATCACAGTTTTTCGGCGATGTATGTTTTCCAACGGTTCGCGGTCAACGACCAGACCGGAGAGTTGGTGCTCGATCCGGATGACGATATCGGTCCCGATTTCGAACTCGAACCGGTGGCCCAGGAACGAATCGCCACGCTTAAGTTGTCGCGCATCAGTCGTGTCACGGCGATCCGTGAAAACGGGGAAGTCGTGGCGCGTGCCGGGCTCGCGGTGCCCGCGACGGGCCCCGCCCTCAGTTCCGAGGAACTGCAAAAAGTGAAGGCGCAATATCTCGGAAAGTGGATCAAGCAGCTACCCTGAAAACAGCCGATTCATCCGCGAGCGCCGGGCAAGGAGAAATGCCCGGCAACGAAAAATCCGGTCGGACGCCGGTGCGCTTGGTGCTGTTTGGCGTTGTGGCAGTCATCG
The DNA here is from genome assembly GCA_947085115.1 of uncultured Opitutaceae bacterium. Classification (GTDB taxonomy): domain Bacteria; phylum Verrucomicrobiota; class Verrucomicrobiia; order Opitutales; family Opitutaceae; genus Didemnitutus. The sequence goes on from CAMTVF010000003.1 coordinate 33,276, forward strand.
CGTTTTTTTTCGGATTCCTTGCCCATAGCGTGAGTGAATCGCGAGACCTCGTGCAGCGCTACGGCTACTACACCATCGCGGCTACTTTTGTCTGGGCCGTGATTGCGCTCGTGCGCATCGCGCCAGCATGGTGGCGCGATCGTCCGGAAATGAGCCGCCGACAATTGGGGGTGCTGGTGGCGACGATCATCGGCCTGACAGTGCTCGCGGCGCTGACGGTGCCCTACACCTACAAGGTTCTTTACGACGAATACGTCTTGCAGGGCACCGCGCTCAATTTGCATCAAACCCGCGAAGTCGGCACGACGGTGCGCGCGTTTGAGTTTGAAGGAACGTTTCGCGCGATCGGCCACTATTTGGACAAACGACCGTTCTTCTATGCGTTCGTGCTGTCGCTGGTGCATGATCTGACGGGTTATCGCGAAGCCAATGCCTTTGCCCTGAACACCGGGCTCATGACCCTGATTCTCGGGCTCCTCTATTTGGTCGCTCGTCGCTTGGTTCCGCATGCCGCCGGACTCGCGGCTGTGATTTCCTTCGGCGCGTTTTCACTCCTGGCCCACAATGCCACTGGTGCCGGCATGGAAATGCTCAACCTCGCCATGTTGCTCGTGACGGTGCTGCTCGCGGTTTTCTATCTGGAAAAACCGGACGAACCGCGGTTGTCGGCTCTGGTGTTGGCGGCGGCGCTCTTGGCGCAAACGCGCTACGAATCCGGTCTCTATGTCGCTCCGGTGGCACTCGTTGTTCTCGAGGGCTGGCGACGGCGGAGGGCCATCATCCTCTCCCCGGCGGCCATGCTCGTGCCTGCGCTCCTGATTCCCTACGCCCTGCACAATACCTACCTCTCCGGAACCCCGCCGCTGTGGGAGTTGCGCGACGGGGCGGAAACGCGCTTCGCGCTTCAATTTCTCCCCCGCAACCTCTGGCATGCCGCCCGCTTCTTCTTCAACTTCACCACGAGTATTCCCAATTCGTGGTGGCTGGGAGTGGCGGGAATGCCGGCGTTGCTCTGGGCCGGGTGGCGGGCGCTGCGCACGATTCCACGGTGGAGCACGATTTCTCCGACGCTTGCGGGACTGCTTATTTTCTGCGCGGCAATCGTCGCGAATCTGGGACTCCTGATGTTCTACTACTGGGGTCAGCTCGACGATCCGATCGTGGCGCGGCTGGCTCTGCCGTTTTGTATGTTGCTCGCCTTGAGTCTGGCGTGGGTAGCGATGAAAGTTCCGGCGCCTTGGCGCGGGCGCGCCGTGGCGATTGCGATAGGCGGAGCACTCATTTCCTATGCCACAACTGGCTTGCGCGTGAACACCACCCATTGGGAAATCAATTTGCTGGCGCGCGAGATCGCTTGGGAAGCAGAGGTCGTTGATGGTATGCCGCCAGCCAAACGACTGATTCTGACCAATAAGTCACCCTTGCCATGGGTGTCCCGTGAGTTTCCATCGGTGATGGTGGCGCGGGCCCGCTGGCGCCCTGAAGCGGTCAAATTTCATCTGGATCATCACACCTTTGACGAAGTCTTGGTCACCCAGATTTACCGTCCGACGAGTCCGGATGGCGGTTTTCAAATCGACCCCGAAGACCGGCTGCCGGCCACCTATGTTCTCGAGCCAGTGATCGAGCGCAGTTTCGGCACGCGGATCGCCCGAATCAGCCGAGTCACTGAAATTCGGTTGGACGCGGCAACCCCCACGCCTGTCAATCAACCCGTCCCATGAGCAATCAATCCCGGTCACAGTCCCTGCAGGCCCACTTCGACTGGGTGGCGGAACACGATTCGCGCGCCCGCCGGATGCAGCGAGGCTTTCACGCGCAATTGCTCGCGCATTTCCAGCATCAGATTCCAGGGGGAGAAAGTGTGCTTGAACTAGGCTGCGGTGCCGGCGGATTGCTGGCGAATCTGCGTCCCTCTCGCGGCTTGGGCTGCGACTTCAGCACGGCGATGATCACGAAGGCGCGCGAGCGATACGGCAACCAAGCCGGATTGGAATTCCGGGTGTTAGACGCGGGCGCGGTGGAGGGCTGGGCGGAAAAATTCGACCACATCGTGCTCGACTACCTCAGCGGCTACCTGCCGGACATCCAATCCACGCTCGAAACGCTGCGCTCCGCAGCACACCCGCGCACAAGGCTGCATCTCACGTCGTTGAACACGCTGTGGCGCGGTCCGCTCCGACTCGCGACCACCGCCGGCATGGTGATGCCGCAGCCACCCAGTGCGTGGCTTTCTCATCCGGACCTGATCAACCTGCTCGAACTGTCCGGTTGGGAAGTCGTGCGAATGGAGCGCTTGCAGTTGGTGCCATTTAACCTCCCGTTGCTTTCAGGTTTCCTCAATCGGTTCGTTGTGCGTTGGCCATTGCTGCGCCATTTTGGAATCACTGTGGCAATCACGGCGCGTCCGCGTTTGGCTCCGGAAATCACGGGTCCCGTGTCGTGTTCCGTGATCGTGCCGGCGCGCAACGAGTCGGGAAACATCCGCGCTGCGCTCGAACGCATTCCGGTGCTCGGCCGCCGCACCGAAGTGATCTTCGTGGAGGGTCATAGTCGGGACGACACGTGGAAAACGATTCAGCGCGAAGTGGCGGAGTATCGCGGCCCGCATCTCGTGCGCGCGCTGCAACAACCGGGCAAGGGTAAGTGGGATGCCGTGCATACCGGTTTCTCTGTCGCGCAGGGCGACGTGTTGGTGATCCAGGACGCGGACCTCACGGCGCCGCCGGAAGACCTGCCCAAGTTCTACCAGGCGATCGCGAGCGGGGGGGCTGAATTCGCCAATGGCAGCCGGCTGGTCTATCCCATGGAAGACCGGGCCATGCGTTTCCTGAATTTGCTCGGCAATAAGTTCTTCGCGCTCGCGCTGTCGTTCGTCCTTGGCCAGGCGGTGAAAGACAGTCTGTGCGGAACCAAGATGCTGCTGCGTTCGGATTATCAGCGGGTGTTGCGCCGCATCGCGCCGTTCGGGGATTTCGATCCATTTGGGGATTTCAACCTGCTGTTTGGTTCGGCGCTGTTGAATCTTCGCATCCGCGACGTGCCGGTGCGCTACAAGGACCGCACCTATGGTGAAACCAACATCTCCCGGTTCCGGCATGGGTTGTTGTTGGCGCGCATGACATGGTTCGGCATCCGGCGCCTGCGGTGCCATACCAATTGCCCCCAATGATTTCGACCATCGGATGCACCGCAATGGGCAGGGCGCGACCGCCGCAAGTGCAGCAGCCTTGGCGGTTGGGCGCGCAAGGATCGGTCGCTGGTAGGGCGGGGCGGCTCGCCCCGCCGCAACCGGTTGAAGGCAGAGGACGGCGGACCGGGCCGGTCCGCCCTGGTGCGCCGCGCGCCAAAGCAGAGGACGGCGGACCGCCCGCGCGACCCGGAGGCGGGCGATGAACGAGACCGTCTGGCAACGCTGGCGGTGGACGTTTGCCTGCGGTGGCGCGGTGGCGCTGGCGTTGGTGGGGATTGTCGCGCATGGCGGGCTCTGGGAACTGCTGGGTGTCCAGCACATGCGTCCTTACTTTGCGGACTTGGCGGCCATCTTGGCGGCGGGGCAGGCGCACGAGGCAGGTCTCAATATTTACCAATACAATCCCTTCGACCCGTTTGGCCGACCGCACGTTTACGGGCCGCTGTGGCTGCTTACGGGGAAACTCGGCTTGGTGGCATCCGACGCTTGGTGGTTGGGCATGCTGCTCAACGGGGCCTTTCTCGTGGTCGCGCTTGGATTGTTGGCGCCGCGCAATCCCCGGACCGCACTGGTTGTGGTGCTGGTATTGTTGTCTCCGCCCATCTTGTTGGCGATTGAGCGGGCGAACAACGATCTGATAATCTTCCTGCTGCTGGCTGGCGGTGCGCTGGTGGCATCGCGCCCCGGTCGAATCCGCAGTTACACCGGGGCTGCCTTGATTGTGCTTTCGGCGGCACTGAAGTTCTATCCGCTGGTGGCGCTCCCGAGTTTGTTCGCGCGGGAGGGGAAGCTTCGCTTGATTGCGCTCCTTGTCGCGAGCGGCGTCGCAATCTTTACCGCGCACTGGTGGATGCAGAGAGATGCTTTTGCCCAAGCCATGTCGGTCTCACCCCGTCCGAGCACCATCTTCGCTTACGGCGTGCCGCTGTTCCCGGTGACTTGGGAACAACTGTCGAATCACCGGGTCTGGCTGGTGATCGGCTATCTTTTTGGCGGCTTTTCCGCGGCGTTTTTGCTGTGGCCCCACCGTTCGGCGCTATGGAATTCACTGCCGGTGCTCGGGGGGCGGACGATTGGCGCGGTCGCGGGCGGGGCGAGTTGGCTGTTTTGCTTTTTGGCCACGACCAACTTCCCCTACCGTGCGGTGCTGCTCTTGCTGGTGCTGCCTTGGTGGTTGTCGCTGGGGTCCAATTCAACGGCTGCATCGGACTCCCGTCTGGGGCGAAGGCTGTGCGCCTTGTTCGTTGGAGCCTTATGGTTGGCTGCGCCGAAATACTGGTTCGCTGAAATCACGCTGGATATGAGCGGACTTGCCGCAGGCAGCGCGAATTGGTTAATGGTGATTCTTGGCGTGGAGCAGATGATCTGGGTCGGACTGACCGTTGCGATCGGCGTGGGGCTCGCGGGATGGGTTTGGCGTCGCTGGCGCCTGGGGTCGTCGGTATGATGCTCGCGCTCCAATCGCTCGGGCTCTTGCCGCTCGTTGTCGGGTTGGCACTTTTTCGTTGGCGCCGTTGCCGGGGCCGGTCGGCGCTGGATTCGCTTGTTGACGCGGCGGTCCTGCTGGTGGGAGGGATCTGGCTGCTCGCAAACGGACTGAGTTTGTTTGGCGCCCTCCAGCCCGGACCGCTCCGCGTGGTGTGGGCGATTGCGGGCGTGATCGCCGCATTCGCGCTCTGGCGGTGGCGCCGGGTCGACGGGCAGATACCGGGGCCGATCGATCGAGTGGAAAAACTGCTGGGAATCGCGATCGCGGCCTTGTTGCTCGTGACCTTGGTGCGAGCGGTGGTTGCGCCGCCGAACACGGTCGACGCGCTGAACTACCATCTTCCGCGACAAGTGATGTGGCTCCAGCAGGGCGGGCTTGATCCTTATGAAACGGTGAATGATCGGGAGAATATGATGCCACCCCTGGCCGAGATCGTCGGCCTGCAGTTTCTCGCGCTCACCGGTGACGACTATTGGGCGAACTTGCCGCAGTGGTTTGCTTATGCGGGCCTGGCTTTGGCGCTGGCCCTGCTCGCGCGCCGACTCGGGGCAAGTCGGCAAGCCGCGTTGGGAGCCGCCTTGCTCGGTCTGCTCGTGCCGATGGCCTATCACGAGGCGTCGAACGCGAAGAATGATCTCTTCGCGACTTTTTGGCTGGTGATTCTCGCCGTGCGATTGGTGCCGTGGCGGGAGGCAACGTTCAAACCGAGCCGCGCCGACGCGGCGGGCATCGCGGTCGCCGCCGCGCTTGCCTGCCTGACCAAGTCGACTGCGCTGGTCTACGCTCCGCTCCTGGGCTTGGTGGCGTTATGGCCGTGGTTGCGCCGCAGCAACGGGATGGCGCGCGCGCGCACGCTCTTGCTGGCGCTGTTGGTCTGGTTGACGCTGGTGGCACCTTTTCACCTGCGCAATCAGGCTTGGTATGGTTCGCCTCTGGGGCAGCACCAAGGGAAGGATGGGGGCGCGCAGACCAACGAGGCAATGGGACCGCGCCTGCTGGTGTCGAATATCCTGCGGCATGCCACCCTCCATCTTCTGGGCCCGATGCCGGATTGGAACGAGGCCTGGGTCAACGTCGTCAAGAAGGCCCATGACGGGATGGGGGCCGACCTCAACGATCCCCGCGTAACGCTATGGATCTTGAAATTCAGCCCCGACTACTCGCCCGCCGCGGAGATGGTTGCGGGGGCACCAGCTCACTTCATCCTGGGGGTGCCGCTTCTGCTTGCGATTGCCGGGGGCATGATTGGCGGGGGCAACGGAAGCAGGGCGCGTTGGCTGGCGATCTTCGTGCTGCTCGGGGCCCTGGCTTTTTGTGCGATCGTGAAATGGCAGCTGTGGGCGGCACGGTTGCAACTACCTCTTTTTTCGCTCGGCGCGGTGGCGGTCGTGGTGGCCGTCGATGGGTGGCCAGCTCGGGCCCGGCGGCTCGGCGCGCTCCTTGGGATCGCCCTGGCGCTGCTCGCTTGGTGGCCCGGCGCCGACACCGAAGAGCGCCCGTTGTGGACGAAACCGTCGCTCTGGAATTTCTCGCGGGACGCTAATTTTTACCGGGTGTTTCCGATTCTGGAAGCGCGCGAAGCCTCGCTGGTTGAACTCGTGCAACGATCGGGGGTGCACTCGCTCTACCTGCACAATCTCCACGATATTTCCTACCCCGTTACGCGACGTTTGCGGAAGCAGGTGGCTGGCCTTAGATTCAGTGGTGCGCCGGCCGGGTATCTTTTCGAGAGCCCGCCCGAGGGAGTCTTGATGCTGTCGCTGGGCGCGCCCTTGGCACTCTACATGGAATTTGCCGGTCGCTCCGATTGGCGCTTGGTGGGTCGGGGGGTAGGGGCCGGCCTTTACCTTCCCGAACAACGCGTGCGTGAGCTGGGGATGTGGCATGAGCTACCCGCCTACGCTGGGTGGGTGCGACATGTGGGGTTGCCTACATTTGATCTGCCACTTTCGAACGGGCAGAGTGTTATCGTGCGCGATTTTCCGACCGGCGAAGGAAGCTTGGCTTATGAGGCGCGTGGTCGCCAACTGACTTTGAAGGCGGGTGTTTTGCGATTGGATCGGGCCTCTCGTGAATTGCTGACGCTCTTCGTCAAGGTCGGGGGGGTCGTGATTGCCGGGGTGGATCTCGCCCCGACTGAGAATGAACAAATGTTTGAGGTGGTGGTGCCGGGTAGAGTGGGACCGCATGTAATTGAAATCTCCGGCGGCCAGCGGGCGGCGGGGAAACTGCGGTTTACGCAGATGCAAATCGTCGACGAGAATCCCGGCAGGGAATAGCCGGGCGCTGGGATTCAGGATTGCGCAGGCGCCAGGGGACCGCGAAGCACCAGTTCGATTTCTTCGTCCGTCAGGCGGTAGATGAAAACCGAATTGGCCACGATTGCATCGGCGCGCCGGAATTGCAGGAACTGGCAGAGGCGACCGAAACGCAGTTGCTCAAAGCGCACGAGTTCACGCACGAAGCCCGCCCGATCCAGCGCGCTTCCGTCAAGGTCCTGCCATTGGCCGACAGGCCATGCGCCCGACCGCGCGCGCCACTGGCGCAGCCGCTGGTATTCTGATTCGTAGGCGGCTGACCACGGGCCGCGCACCGGCGTGTAGACGCGGTGCAGCATGGTGGCGGAGATACAATAAATGCCCCCTGCCAACTCGGGGGCCGCCGGTCGCAAGGGCGAGTGATCGAAATAAATGTCGCCGATGCGCGTGGCTTGAATCCCGGCGTGCGCCGGATCGTCGGAGCCGAAATAGGAGAGAAAAACGCGCTGGCCTAGGGCATTGGCTCCCAGCCACTCTCTCAGATCCGGCAGGCCCTGTCCCCAGTCGAGCGAGCTGTCGACAAAGAACCGGTGTCCGCCGGCCGGACCGCCCGCGAGCTGGTTGAAGTAGGTGAGATAATGTGGCCGCACGCGCGCCGTCTCCACCGCGTGCCACGCTGCCAGTGCAACCACGAGCGCGAGAGCGACGCGTCGACGCGAGAAAAGCAGTGCCGCGCCGCCGCCGATGTAGAGCAGCGGGTAGAGCGGCAGCAGGTGGCGATGTCCGATGTTCAGGCTGCTCGTCAGCGTGAAGATCGCGTAGATGACCGCGAACACGAGCAGCGGCGCGAGTCTATAGAGCGTGCGCGGCAGCGGACGCAACCGCAGCACAGCGAGCACACCGAGCGCGCCAAGAGCCAGCGCTGGAAGGGTTGTCTTCAACGCGAGGGCAGCGGGAAAAAACTCTCGCCAGCCGCTTTCGCGAAACTCCCCGGCAAAATAGGCGAGTCGGCTGCGAGAGAAGCGGTCGGTGAAGGCGAGGCCATAAAGATAAGCCTCGGGGAGCAGGCGCCTTTCGCGCGTCCAGCGAACGAAATGTTGCACAATGCCCGGTCGCAGCTCGACGGCATCGGCCGCGAGCGAGCCGTCCGCCATCACCGAGCCCGCCAGCCGGGGCTGCTCGATCAAAACCTCCGACCAAGGCTGGGCAAACACCGCGGGGCGATCGTCCGGTGCCGCCGAGTAACGGAAACCAAACCCCGACCAAATCCCGCCCCACGTGAGCAAGCTCACCAGGGTCGCTGCTGCGGCGAGCACCGGGAACCGACGCCAGCCGATTGTCCTTGTCCGGTGTGAACCCAGATGAATGGGCAGAGGAGACTTCCGCACGCACCGCACGATAATAAGCAGCGCCACGACCGGAGAAAGCAAGACGGACGAAAATTTTGCCAAAGCGAGAAAGGTGGTGGCTGCGCCCGCCAGAAGAATGCGGCCAAGGGTGATTTTATGCAGCAGCCGCCACCAAGCGAGCGGGGCCGCCATGAAGCCGAGGGAGGCTGCGATATCTGAAGTCGCGAGACCGCTGTGGGCGAGCAAGTGTGGGCAGAAGGCCGCACCCGCGAGGGCGAGCAAACCACCGCCCGGACCCCAGAGCGAATGCGCCCAGCGCCAAACGAGGAACAGGAGGGCGACTCCGAGCACGACCATCATTGCCCGCCCACCAGCGAGCATGCCGACTGGATCACTGCCTGAACCGAAAAAATATTCGCGACCGACACCCCAAACGTCACCGCTGCGACCGGCCGCATTGTCGAGCCCGGGGAAAGGGATGCGTTGGAGCACTGCGGGCAAGGCCGCCAGACGTTGGGGCAAGAGGCCGTTTTCTGGGTGCAGCCGGTAGTCGTTTTCGCTCCAGTAGGCGCGGCCGGCGGTAAGGTGGGCCGGTTCGTCGAAAGTCACACCGATCCGCGGGGAAACCGTCGCCGCCATGAGCGCAAATCCGGCGAGCAAGAGCACGGCAAAGAAGCGGGTGGGGCGGAAAGGCATCGGCAATGTCGGAGCTTGGAGCTGCGCCGGGATTCGTCAATCTAGCCGGCAATGGACGCTTCCGAATACACCAATCTCTCCCGGGTCGAGGGCAGGCACTGGTATTATTCAGGCAAGCGCGAGATGGTGAGGCGCTGGCTGCAGCGGGTCCGTCCGCCGGTCGCGGCCGACCTGTTGCTCGATTGTGGCGCGGGCACCGGGCGCTTCGCACAGGAAATGGAACAATATTGCCGGGTGATGGTGTTGGATGATCACGAGGAAGCGCTCCGTTTGTTGCGCACCCATTTCCGGGCTGAGCAGGTTATCAGTCTGGCAGGCGATCGCGTGCCGCTGCCGGATGGCTCGTTGGAATATGTTACGGCACTCGACGTGCTGGAGCATGTGCCCGACGATGTAGCCGTCGTGAAGGGGTTTCATCGCTTGCTGAAGCCCGGCGGGGTGGCCGTGGTCACAGTGCCGGCCGGCATGGCGTTGTGGAGCGATTGGGATGTGGGTTTGCATCACTTCCGTCGTTATTCGAGGTTGCAGTTGAGGAGCCTCTTTCCCGCTGGGGAATGGGAGGTGGTTCACGCCAACTACACCAATGTCGTCGCCTATCCAGCGGTGTGGTTGCTGCGAAAGTGGCGACAAGTGTGTCAGCCTTGGCGTCGCCGGTGGTTTCCTGCACTACCCAATGCAGCGCGAGCGGAAGATAAACTACCGAGCCCGTGGCTCAATCGCTGCTTGCGCTGGCTTTTTGTGGCTCCGGCGTTCTGGC
>CAMTVF010000004.1:0-6507 GCA_947085115.1 uncultured Opitutaceae bacterium
CCGGTCTTGCCGAATATCTCGATCAGCGGGACAAGGAGACACAGGAACTCCCGCGTTACATCGCCCGCATCCGCGAAGGCAACAAGGAGTCCCACCGCTTCCTGAACAGCGACAAGGCCCGCGCCGCCTTCCTCGCCGAGATGGGCCTGGATGTCGACGCAGACCACCCCGCCAACGGCGCCGGATCGACCGCACCAATCGTCGCCCGCCGCATCACCATTCACGAAATCTTTGAAGCGAACGAATTGACGAAACTGTTGCGCACCCTCGCCAAGGCCGGCTTGGACGCGACGACCTTTGAGCCCGCCCCTGAGGCGCGCTACATCATCACCGAAAACATCGGGAACAAGAACGAGACCAAGGCGGAACTCTTCTCGCCGCTCGAGATCATTGCCCAGATCCGCGCCAACGGCCGCAAGGGCCTGACGATTCAACGTTACAAGGGCCTGGGTGAAATGAACCCGAAACAGCTCTACGAAACAACGATGGACCCGGAGAAGCGCCGTCTGCTCAAGGTCGACATCGCCGATGCCGCCAAGGCCGACGCCCTCTTCACCCTCCTCATGGGCGACGAGGTCCCGCCGCGCCGCCAGTTCATCGAGGACAACGCCCTCAACGTCCAATACCTCGACGTCTAATCTCGGGAAACGCGAAAGCACCCATCGATAGCGGCGCCGCCTTCCCCGTTTCGACCCTTCCGCCTCTCGTTCTCCGACCTTCTCAGAATGTATACAGCCAACGAAAAAATTTCGACCGCCAACATCACGGACATCATGCAGACGGCCTACATCGATTACTCGATGTCGGTCATCGTTTCGCGTGCCCTGCCCGACGCCCGCGACGGCCTCAAGCCCGTCCAGCGCCGCATCCTTTACGCGATGCTCCGCGAAGGTCTCGTCCACAATCGCGCGTTCGACAAGTGCGCCGGTGTCGTCGGTGAAGTGCTCAAAAACTATCACCCGCACGGCGACTCCTCCGTTTACGACACGCTCGTGCGCCTCGCCCAATCGTGGGTCATGCGCTACCAGCTCATCGACCCGCAGGGCAACTTCGGCTCGATCGACGGTGATCCGCCGGCCGCCTATCGTTACACCGAGTGCCGTCTGCGCGACATCTCCGAGGAACTGCTGAAGAACATCGAGGAAGACACCGTCGACTTCGTTGCGAATTACAAGGAGTCGACCACCGAGCCGACCGTGCTCCCGGCCGCCCTGCCCAACTTGTTGATGAACGGCTCAACCGGCATCGCCGTCGGCATGACCACCAACATCCCGCCGCACAATCTCGGCGAGATCATCGATGCCACTTGCGCCGTCATTGATCGTCCGGGTATTCCGGTCGAAGAGCTCATCGCCTACATCCCCGGACCCGACTTCCCCACCGGGGGCTACATCAACGGCCGCGCCGGCATCAAGTCCTACCTCACCACCGGTCGCGGCATCGTCAGGATGCGCGGCAAGGCGCACACCGAGGAGATCAAGGGCGGTGGCGAGCAGGTCGTCATCACCGAGATCCCCTACAACGTCAACCGGTCCACCCTAGTGTTGCGCATCGCCGAACTCGTGCGCGAAAAGGTGATCGATGGCATCCGCGACCTGCGCGACGAATCCGACGAGAACACGCGCATCGTCATCGAGCTCAAGCGCGGCGAGCAGTCCCAGGTCCTGATCAACCAGCTTTACCAAAAGACCGCCCTCGAATCCTCCTTCGGCGTCATCTTGCTCGCGCTCGACAAGAAGCGGCCGAAGCAGATGAACATCAAGGAACTCATCGAGTGCTACATCGACCATCGCCGCGAGGTCGTCACGCGCCGCACCCAGTTCCGCCTCAATCAGGCCAAGGCCCGCGCCCACATTCTCGAAGGCTACATCATCGCCCTCGATAATCTCGATGACTTTGTGAAGATCATCCGCTCTTCCAAGGACAAGGAAGAGGCCAAGCAGCGGTTGATGGCCAAGTATCCCCTCACCGAGATCCAGACCAACGCCATCCTCGAACTCCGGCTCTACCAACTCACCGGTCTCGAGCGCGGCAAGATCGAGGCGGAATACCTCGAGTTGATGAAGATCATCGAGGAACTCCAATCCATTCTCGATAGCGAGGCCAGGCTCCTTGCCCTCATCAAGAAGGAACTCATCGAGCTCCGCGACAAATACGCCTCCCCGCGCCGCACCCAGATCATCGACGACGCGGGCGAGTTGCGCATGGAGGACGTCATCCCCAACGAGGGCTGCGTTATCACCGTCTCGCACCTCGGCTTCATCAAACGCACGCCCGTCGCCGCCTATCGCGCCCAAAAGCGCGGCGGCAAAGGCGTGATCGGCGCCGAGACCTACGAGGAGGACTTCGTGGAGCATCTCTTCACCGCCTCCACGCACGACTACATCCTCTTCTTCTCCACCATCGGCCAGTGCCACGCGAAGAAAGTCTACGAAATCCCGGAAGGCACCCGTGCCGCCAAGGGCAAATCGATCAAGAGCTTCCTCAGCCTCTCGGAGGGCGCCCGCGTCAGTGCGATGTTGTGCGTGAAGGAGTTTTCCGCCGAGCGGCACATCGTCATGGCGACGCGCAACGGCATCACCAAGAAGACGACCCTCGCCGACTATGGCAACACGACCCGCGAGGGCGGCCTCATCGGCATCAACCTGCAAGAGGGCGACTCGCTCATCGGTTGCGTCCTCACCAACGGCTCCAACGAAATCGTGCTCGTCTCCGCCAAAGGACAAGCGGTGCGTTTTCACGAAGACGGCCTGCGCGACCAAGGTCGTGCCACACAGGGCGTCACGGGCATGCGCTTCAAATACGACGGCGACTTCCTTCAGGCTCTCGAGGTTTGCGATCCCGAGTCCCGCCTGCTCATCGCCCGCGAAGACGGCATCGGCAAACGCACGCCCTTTGAGGACTACCGCCTCATCTCGCGCGGCGGCACGGGCGTCATCGCCATCGACCTTCCTGACGACGGCTCCGTCGCCGTAGCCGGTGCGCTCAGCGTTCGCGACACCGACGAAGTCATGCTGCTCACCGCCAATGGCCAGAGCATCCGCACGCGGGTGAAGGAGATCCGCGAAACCGGTCGTGGCGCCAAGGGCGTGAAACTCGTCAACCTCGACGCCGGCGACAAACTGCTCGCCATCGCCAAGGTCGTGGAGTCCGACGAAGAAGAGGCCGCAGAGGGCAGCGATGCCCCGGCCGAAGACCGCCCGCCCGCCAACGCTTGATCGAACCATCTCCACCCTCGTGTCGGCCACCAGGTCGGCACGAGTCGTTCGCCATCACTCCAGCTTCAGCGGCTTCACCTTCACGCGCACGCGCGCCTCGGGAATCTCGAGCCAGAACACTCCCAGGGCGCCAGGCTTCACCGTGACAAGTGGGTTGGTGTAACTCGGCCCGGCGTAGGAGTCATCCTGGGTCATCTGCCACACCTGGCCGTTCTCCAACGTGAACTTCCGCCGTCCCGTGAAGGACGAGATCACGCCGGCGAGTCGGCTTTCCAAGGCTTCGTCACCCGACGGGTTCTTCTGCGCTTGCTCCGCCGAAATCAAGCTGCCGAGCCAGCCCGGGCCTTTTTTTGACCCACTTGCCTGGCCCGTTTTGTTCGCAACATCATCGGCAACGGCGATTGCCTTTCCATTCCCGGCGCGCCGGGAAAACGAAGAGGGCTCACCGGCTTTGTAGCGTTCCACCGCCGCTTTCAACGCCGCGAGTTCGGCAGCCGTCAGCTTGGAAAGACCGACCGCAGCCCGCTCCTCTGCCGTCATGCTCTGCGTGAAATCCTGCCCCTGCACGGCCACGGCCATGAACAACGCGCCCACCCCCATCAGCAATTTTAGCATGGCCATGTTTCTGGGCGCGCCTTTTTCGATCGCAATGCCAAATCCGGCGCCCCCGGCCTCGTTTGTTTTCCCGCACACTCCGGCCTTGCCAAGCCGCAGGACGCGGAGTCTCTTGCCCTGTCTCCCGCTGTCGCATGATTAACCGCCTGTCGAAACTCCTGGATCCCGCGCGCATCTCGCTCTCCGTGCAAAGCACGAAGCGCACCGCAGCCATCAATGAGGTCGCGCGACTGTTGGAGAACCACCCCGATGTCGCCAATTTCCAGAACTTCTACAATGAGTTGCTGGCCCGCGAACGCCTCGACACCACCTGCCTCGGCAACGAGGTCGCCCTGCCCCACGCGCGCACCGAGCATGTGAAAAAAATCGTTCTCGCCATCGGCCGCAGCACCGAGGGCATCCATTTTGAGAACGGCAACCAGACGGTGCGCCTGATGTTTGTCCTCGGCACACCGAAGAACAACCCGACCGACTATTTGATCCTCGTCGGCGCCCTCTGCCGCCTGATCAAGGACGCCTCCTCCCGCGACGCGCTGATGGCCGCGCCCACGCCCGAAGCTTTCATTGCCACGGTGACCGAGCTGGAACGGCAGATTTTTGGTTCCGAGAAATAGAAAAGGCGCGGTTTGCACCGCGCCTGAAACCCGAAAGCGAGCTTCTCCCTCCGAATGGACCCCGACTACCGGCCGACCAGCTCGTCGACGAGCGCATCGGCGCCATAGACCTTGCGCATCGCTTCAATGATCGCGCGCACGTCCACGCTGACCGAACGGGCCTGCGTGTCGGTGAAAGCGTAATTCCAGACCAGCGTGTGGATATTGCCGTCGAAGATGATTCCGATGAATTCGCCGGCGCGGTTGACGACCGGGCTGCCGGAATTTCCGCCGATACTGTAACAGGTGCTGATGAAGTTATAGGGCACCTCGAGATCGAGTTTTCCCTTGGCCGCCAGCCAGCTGGCCGGGATATCATAAGGGGACACGCTGTTGCGCTCGGTGGCGCGCTCGAACTTGCCACCCATCTTCGTGTAGGCCGGGATTTGCGTCCCGGCGAAATTGACTCCCTTCACTGCGCCGTAGGAAATGCGCAGAGTGAACGTGGCATCCGGTGACGTCTTGTCGCCGTCCTTGGCATAGCGCACCTTGGCAATGCGAGCATGGGCCTGCGATTTCACCTCCGTTTGCTGCTCAATCGTGCGCCGGGCATCACGGGCAAGTGCGTCAATCGCACGCACAAACTGCATCATCGCGTCGTCGTTGCCGGCCAGGGCGGCCTCGTCTTGCTCATACAGGGCACGGCGCACGGCCACGTCATCGACCTGCGTGCCGTTGACCAGCTCGGCCGCGCGGACGGAGGGGGATTTGCCGCCGAGCGCGATTTGCACCGCGGGATCGTTCACTCCGAACTCCATCGCCATGACCGTGAGGTAGTGTTGCAGCTTCATTTGCTCGAGATCGCGATAGATCGGTTTGGCGGAAAACAAACCGAGCTCAAAGGTCTTCTTCGCCGAGTCGCGGTATTCCGCGAGCCGTTCGCCATTCGGCTTGGTGCGCTCCGTCGCCACCCGCGTGAGACGCCGTGCGAGGCTGAACAGGTCGGAATTGAATCCATAGTTCTCGAGAAAATTCGCCCGGATCGCGTTTTGCGCGATGATCGCTTGCGCCCCGGCAATGCGGTCCCAGGCCTCCGCCGCCCCGAATTCAGGCTTGTCGAGGGCGAACTTCTTCAAGGCCTCCTCTTCCGCTTTCTTATCGGTGAAGAGAGCGGGATCAAGCAGACCGGCGATCCGGCCGTCCCACACCTTGCGGGAATTCTCGATGCCGCGGATTTCGTCTTGCGCACGTCGGGCGTTCTCCGGACTGGCTTTGGAAAAGCTGTTGAGCAACACCTCGCGGCTCTTCAGCCAGCGGAGCGCCCCGGGCGTTTGAACATCGCGAGCATACTCGAGCTCAGCGAGAGTGATGAGCCGCTGGGTGGCTCCAGGGTGACCGGTAAGAAAAACAAGATCACCCTCCTTCGTCCCGGCGGGATTCCATTTCAGGAAATGCTTCACCTGGGCGGGTGCACCGTCCTCGTAGGCACGGAATACGGCGACATCGAGGTTGTAACGGGGATACTCAAAATTATCCGGGTCGCCGCCGAAAAACGCCGCCTGCTCCTCGGGGGCGAAGACCAACCGGACGTCGGTATAGACCTTGTAACGGTAAAGGTGGTATTGGCCCCCTTGGTAAAGCGTCACGACATCACTGCGAAACCCGGTCTTTTCGAGTGATTCCTTCTCAATCGCCGCCTTCGCCGTGTTGCGGGCGATCAAAGCCTCTGCGGCGGACAGACCCTCCCCCACTCCTGCATTGATGCGGGTAGTCACGTCTTCAATCGACATGAGCACATTCAACTCCAGATCGACACACGGGAGTTCCTCGGCGCGACTGTGCGCGAGAAACCCCTGCTTGAGCAGATCACGCTCCTTCGTGCTGAGCTTGTAGATCGCGTCCGCTCCGACGTGGTGATTCGTGATGATCAGGCCATCGGCCGACGCAAAGGAAGCCGAGCCGCCGTTATTGAAACGCACGGACGACTTCTGAACGTGCTCCAGCCAGTCGGCTGAGGGTTCAAAGCCATAGCGCTCCTTCAATTGCGCCAACGGCGGGTTGTTCACCAGCCACATGCCGTC
>CAMTVF010000005.1:0-9844 GCA_947085115.1 uncultured Opitutaceae bacterium
AGATGGCGTCCCCACGGGGATTCGAACCCCGGTTCTTACCGTGAAAGGGTAGTGTCCTGGACCAGGCTAGACGATAGGGACGCAAAAAACAGAAGGGCGAACCTACGGCGCGGGCGGGCTCGCGCAAGAATTTTTTCCCATCGCCCGCGTTACATGGCGAAAGGCCGAAAAAGTAACGACTAACGCACAAAATGACTTTGTGCTTCGCCATGGTTTTGAGCCAGATGGTGGCCATGAGGTTCGCTGAGCTCGTCGCCGCACTCCCCAAGCACGCCGTCACGTCCTTCGGCGAGCTGCCCTTTACCAGGGTGGGTTCGGGCAAGGTCCGGGAAATCTTTGATCTCGGGGACGCGCTGCTCCTGGTCGCCTCCGACCGGCTTTCGGCCTTTGATGTGATCCTGCCGGACGGGATTCCCGGCAAAGGGGCGATTCTCACTCAAATGAGCCTGTGGTGGTTTCGGCAAACGGAGCACCTCATCCCGAATCACCTCCTGCCCGATCAACCGCGGGAATTCGTCCGTCGCGGCATCACGAGGCTCGATCTGCAATTGCGCAGCATGATCGTGCGCAAGCTTCGCCCCCTCCCGATCGAGTGTGTGGCCCGCGGCTACCTGATCGGCAGCGGCTGGAATTCCTATCAGGCAACCGGTGAGGTTTCGGGAATCAAACTCCCGGCGGGTCTCCGGCAGGCCGACAAACTGCCCGTGCCGATTTTCACGCCGACAACCAAGGCGCCGAAAGGCCGGAATGACGAAGCGATCAACGACGCCCAGGGCGAGGCCGCGATCGGGGCGGAACTCTACGCCAAGGTGAGGGCGACCAGCCTTGCGCTCTATCAATTTGGCTGCGAACAGGCGCGGCAGGCGGGCATGATCCTGGCGGATTCAAAATTTGAGTTTGGCACCGATGCGGCGGGCAACCTCTTCCTGATCGACGAGGTGCTCACGCCGGATTCATCGCGCTACTGGCCCGCCGAAAGCTACGCGCCCGGCTGTTCGCCGCCGAGCTATGACAAGCAGTTCGTGCGCGACCACCTGCTCGCGCTGAACTGGAACCAGCAGCCGCCCGCGCCGAGGATTCCCGCCGAAATCATTCAGCGCACGCAGGAGAAATATCTCATGGCGTTGAAGAATCTGATGGCCTGAGGACGGCCGGGCCCAGCGGCCCGACGCGGGCGCGCTACAGGCGGTTGGCCTTCAAGTCGCGGAGGGGATAGTGCGTGCCGCGCCACACGATGCCGCGCTGCCAGTGCGTCACGATCATTGAGCGCAGCATGATGTAATCCAGCACGACGAGACCGGCGGGGAAGAACAGGCCATGCCACCAGCGCCCGCCGTCGAAGCGTGTGTTGTCGATCGCGATCAGGAACAGCAACGCCACCGCGGCGGCGTAACATCCCCACGCGGCCCCCGTGGCCGAGAAGAGGGCCGCGATCGGCCAAAAAAAGAAAACACCGTGCGCCGCCACGCCGCCGCCGATCATCCACGCGCGATAGTCGACGCCCGCATAGGCGTTTTTGGTCAGGCCGCGCACGAGTTCGGGCACGCTGGCATACCACGCGACGGAGATGACCCCGGTGCCGAGCGCGAATTCACTGCGGCCGCCGGATTTCATCAACTTGCCCAGCTTGATGTCGTCGTCGGGCCGCAAGCGCAGGGGGACGTGGCCGCCGAGTTGCCGGTAAGTGGCGGTGCGCACGAGATTGAAGGCGCCGACGCCGCCGTGCGCTGCGCTGCGCGGGTCGGGAATCCGCCACGGGCGCAGGAACATGGCAAAGATCAGGCTGAACGCACCCACGCAGACGCCGAGCAACGCGCCACGTTCGTGCAGTTGCGGCACCGCGGCAAGGTGGTCGAGGCGTTGCGCCTCGGCGTAGGCCATGGCACGGCGCAGGGCGTCCGGCCGGAAATGAATGTCGGCATCGGTGAAGAGTATCCACTTCCCGGTGGCCCGATTGGCGCCGTGGTGCAGGGCGTGGTTCTTGCCGAGCCATCCCGGTGGCAACGTCCTCACGTGTTCGACGTGCAGGCGAGGCTCACTCGTGGCGAGCGCATCGAGTTGCGGTCCGGTATCGTCTTCGGAGCGGTCGTTGACCGCAATGACTTCGAGGTCGGGATAATCGAGCGCCAGCATGGTCGGCACGGCGGCACCGATCGTCGCCCCTTCGTTGCGCGCGGCGAAGACGAGGGAGACGCGCGGCCACGGCGAAGGTGGCGGGGGGGTGGGGCCGCCGGCGAGGCGGTGCAGGCGGCGATTGCCGCACATCACTTCCGCGGCTGCGCCCAGCCAGAGAATCAAGGTGAGAACGGCGAGGGCGAGGGGCAGAGACATGGGCGAGCCGCAGTTTAGGCCGAAGGATCAGGCGCGCATGGAAAGCGAAATTCAGCCGGACGCGAAATCAGGCCGATTCTTTGTGGGCGGTGGGCGTTTCGGCCGGGGCGCGAGCCAGGAGCACCTTGTCGACGCGATGGCGGTCCATATCCACGACCTCGAAGCGCCAGCCGTTCCAATCGAAATAATCGCCCGCTGCGGGAATGCGGCCGAATTGAGTCACGATGAAGCCACCCAAGGTCTGAAACTCCGCCTGGCCTTCGCCCGGCAGCATCTTGGTTTTCAGCAATTGCTTCACCTCGCCGATGGCGAGCGTGGCGTCGATCAGCCACGAGCCGTCTTCGCGGCGCTTGGCTTCGGGTTGGGCGCGGCGCTGGGGATCGGGCAGATCGCCGACGATGGCCTCGAGCACGTCGATGAGCGTCACCATGCCCTGGATGCCGCCAAACTCATCGGTGACGAGCGCGGTGTGTTTTCCCGTTTTCTTGAATTGCTCAAGCACTTGGATGGCCGTGGCCTTTTCGGATACCATGCCTGCGGGCGTGACGAGGTTGCGCAAGTTGGTAGGCAAGCCGAACGCGGCGTGGGCCCAGAGGGCTTTGATGTGAATCATCCCCAGGATATTGTCGCGGTGATTCTGGCAGACAGGGAAATGGGAGTGGCCGCTGGCGACGATCTTGCGCCAGTTCACCTCGTCGGGGTCCTCGATGTTGAGCCAGACCATTTTCGGGCGAGGCGTCATGAGCGCGGTGATGGGGCAGCGGTCGAGGGCCATCACGCCTTCGACCATTGCCTTCTCGTCCTTGTGGAAGACGCCTGCGTGCAAACCCTGTTCGATAAGAGTGGCGACTTCCTCGTCGGTGATGGTGGTCTTCGGCTGGGCGCGGGCGCCGAGGAGTTTGGTAAGCGCATCGGTGCAGAGCGTGACGAGCCACATGAACGGCGCGGTCAGGCTGCCGAACAACCGCATGGGGTGAGCGAGCGCGATGGCCCAGCGCTCGGGATTGGCGAGGGCGAGGCGCTTGGGGACGAGTTCGCCGAGCACGATGGTGAAGAACGTGATGCCCAGCACGATCGAGACGAAGCTGACAGCCGGGGTGTAATCGGCGGCCGCGGGCAATTGCGCCAACAGCCACGTGTTGAGGTGACTGGCGATCACGGCACCGGCATAGGCGCCCGCGATGATGCTGGTCAACGTGACGCCCAACTGCACGGTCGAGAGGAAACGCGTGGGATTTTCCGCTTGTTCGAGTGCGAGGCGGGCCCTGAGATTGCCGTGGTTGGCGAGGGTTTTCAGGCGCGATTTGCGGGAGGAAATGAGCGCGGTCTCCGCTAGGGCGAAGAAGCCGTTGACCGTCAACAGGAGTGCGATGACGAGCAGTTCGATGGTCACTGAGGGCATGGAACAAGGCACTGTATGTTTACAGGGCCGACCCGCAAATCAATTGCCCGGCCCGGGGCCGCGCGCCACGCAACCCGGCGGGGGAGAGCGATTACCGGAAAATTACGTAGAGACCGGGCGCATTCCTGTTTCACGCTCGCCACACGGACGGACGGGCTTAGGGTTTCGCCACTTTATCCCACCATGGCGAGTTTCTCCGACCCCAAACTGGCCAACCGCATTTTGCGCGGCCTCGTGATCGGCTTGATAGCCGGTATTCTCACCCTCGGCATCGGCCCAATCTGGCCCGACGCCCTGACTTTCATGCAGAAGGTGTCTGTGCAGGTCTTCGACCCGGTCGGGCAAGTGTTCCTGCGGCTGCTGTTTTTCGTCGTCGTTCCTATCGTCTTCGCGTCGCTCGCGTCGGGCGTGTTGCAACTCGGCCAGCCCGAGCGGCTCGGACCGTTGGCGGGACGCACATTCTTCCTCTTTTTCCTCAACATGGCGGTCGGCGTTGGCCTCGGTCTGTTGGTGATGAACATCGTGCGACCGGGCGACTTCATCGACGGCGAGACCAAGGCCAAGCTTCTCGCCGACTTCGGCGGCACCGCGCAGGTGCACATCGACAATCAGAAGCAGGCGCAGGAAGGGCTCTCGCTGATGACGCTGGTGGAAATGTTCATGCCGCGAAATCTCTTCGGTGCGTTCGTCGGCAACAATCGCGCCACTCTGGGCGACGTGCTTCCGCTGATTCTGTTCGCCATCCTCGTGGGTGCGGTCGGCACCAAGATGGCGGTGGACCGACGCGAGAAACTCCTCGAGGCGCTCAACACCGTGAGCGAACTCATGACCGGCATCGTGCACTTCGCGCTGCGCCTCGCGCCCTACGCTGTGCCGGCGATGATCTACAGCGTCATTGTGCGCGTCGGTCTGGATATCGTAATCGCGCTCGGAGTATTCGTCATCTCCTGCGCCGGTGTGCTCGCGCTGCACCTCTTCGGCACGATGACGCTTTGGATTAAATTTTGGACGAAGCGAAAACCCACGGAGTATTTTGCAGCCATCAAAGGCGTGTTGATCACGGCCTTCTCCACCAGTTCGAGCGCGGCGACGTTGCCCGCGTCGATCGAGTGCGCGCGCGAAAAACTCAAACTCTCGCCCAGCACCAGCGGCTTCGTGCTCCCGCTCGGCGCGACGATGAACATGAGCGGCACCGCCCTCTACGAAGGCTGCGTGGTGCTCTTCATCGCCCAAGTATTCGGCGTCGATCTCGGCATGGGACAACAATTGACGCTGTTGCTCCTCTCGGTGCTCAGCGCGGTGGCGGTTGCGGCGATCCCGGGCGGCTCGCTGCCGCTCATCGCCGGCCTGCTCGCCACGTTCGGCCTCGATCCAGCCGGCATCGGCATCATTCTTGGCATCGACCGCATCCTCGACATGTGCCGCACGGCCGTGAACGTCGGCTTCGATTTGACGACGGCGACGATCGTCGACGAACACGTCAAGAAGAGCGAGGCAAAGGCAAAGAGTGCCGCGGGAGGCTGATCGGCGCCCGGGAAACCGGCGCGACCTCGCCGCCGGGGATTGGTGGCTTTGCCAGCGCTGCGCGATGCGCCTGCGGCGGCCCCCTTCTCAGGGCTCCGTCGAGCAAAGGTTTTCATCCCTCTGGCCACCCATGCTGCGCGGTGGTGGGCCCGCCGGGATTCGAACCCGGAACCAAGGGATTATGAGTCCCCTGCTCTAACCGTTGAGCTACAGGCCCGAAAACCGAGGAATGGCGGACTAAAAGAGACGGGCCGCAGAGAGGCGAACCCAAATTAGAACCCGTCGGACACAGGAGAAGGGTCACCGATGTCTTCAGGGGGCGACCGACTCCACCTTGCGCGCCACACACCACATGTTGTCGCTCGTCGGTGCGCGATCGAACCAGCCGAAGCGCGTCACTTCGAAACCGTTGCGTGCAAAAATTTCCCGCAGCGCGCGCGGCGTGAAATAATTCACGTGATCAGGAAAACGAAACCCGCACCAACGTGAGCCGCGCGCGATGCGGTTCCAGCAGGCGTAGTTGGGCACCTTCAGCACAAAGGCGCCGTCCGCCCGGAGCACGCGGTGCAATTCGCCCAAGGTTTCCCCGGGTCGCACATCGTGCTCGAGAAAACTGATGGCGATGGCGCCATTGGCACTGGAGTCGGGCAGTTGGCGCAGACCGTTCAACGCATCGGCTTCGATCAAGCGACCGGCGCGCTTCGCCAGCTGGTCGCGACATTTCTGGGCGGACACGGGCGAGATCTCGATGCCCACGGGGGCGCAATCCGGCGGGAATGAATCCCACAGGTCGCCTTTGCCGCATCCGAGATCGATGATGTCGCCGGAAAGGCCGTTTTCCCGGATTACGTGGTTCAGCTTGTCGCGTTTCGTGAACCGGCGGTAAATCTGCCGGAATCCGGCCGCCAGCGAGGCGAGCTTCGCGCCGGTTGTGCCGAGTTCGGTGCGGCGGCGGATGTTTTCCGTGAGGGAGTTGCTTTCCCACTCGAACTCCCCGGTCATGGCTTCGTAGTCGGGTGGATTGGTCAGGAACCCAAATTGGCAGTGGTTGCACCAAGCCAGCTGCCATGGCGCGGGCGCGGGCAGTGTTTTCGAGGGAGAGCCGCTGCAAATCGGGCACAGCGGGCGCTGCAAACGTGCCGGGGCGGCGGCGGTGCAGGAGAGGTTGGATTTTGCGGCAGACTGGGGGAAACTCATTGAAATGATCCTGGCCGGCGAACTCAGCGGAGGGTGTGGATCGATCGGAGCGACTAAAGACGGAATTCCCGGTGGCGAACCCGTGGAATCGGGAGGGGCCGGGATGGGGTCTGACGAAGTCAGAAAATTTCCCGCTCGCCAAGCGCACAAAATTTTTGCGTTTCGGCGGTGAGTTTGGTCGAACTGGTTGTGCGCATCGCCGTCCTTTCCGACACTCATGACCGCTGCCCGGTGACTTTGCCCGTGCGGCTCGCGGGGGCCGACGAGATCTGGCATTTGGGCGATGTGTGTGAGCCCGAGATCCTGTGGGAGTTGGAGCAATTGGGCAAACCGATGCATGTCGTGCTCGGCAACAACGAGGCGCACAATCTCTGGCCGGAGCACCTGACCCTCGAGCGGGCCGGGCGGCGATTTTTCCTGACCCACATTCCGCCGCCACGCGCCCCATGCGGCGTGCATGTCGTCTTGCACGGCCACACCCATGTGCCGCGCGATGAGATCGACGCCGCCGGCGTGCGGTGGTTGAACCCGGGGTGCATCAGCGGGGCGCACCGGGGGGCTCCGGCAAGTTTCGCGTGGCTGACGATTGAAGCCGGGCGGGAGCCGAGGTGGGAGATCAGGCTGCTCTAGGTTGCGCGACTTTTCGTTGGTCTTGCGTCCGCGGTCGTCATAACTCTCGGGCGTGAGCGGCGACGTGCAGGAACTTTTTCAACTCAGGCCGGTGGAGACGGAGGAATCCGCGCCGGCGCTCGTGTTCGTGCGCAGTGCGCAGGCGAGGCGCTATCGGTTGACGCTGCGGCGCGATGGCACGGCCGTGGCGACGATCCCGGTTCGCGGGAGTGAGCGCGAGGCGCTGCGTTTTGTGGAGAAGCATCGCGATTGGCTGGAGCGGGCGCGGACCCGCCAGGCCACGCGACCGCGCAGCCCGGGGGTGTGGACCATCGGCACGCACGTGCTCTGGCGGGGCGAGATGCAGCCGGTGCGCATCGCGGCGGAAGGTGCGCGGCCGCAGGTGAGTTTGGCGGCGGATGTATTTCGCGTGCCGTCGTTTGACGGGGATTTGCGGCCGACGCTGGAGGCCCGCTTTGTCCGGCTGGCCAAGATCGAATTGCCGGCCCGGGCGTGGGAGCTGGCGGCGGAGACCGGCGTCGATTTGAAAAGCGTGAGTGTGCGCAACCAACGGGCCCGTTGGGGCTCCTGCTCGGCGGCCGGTTCGGTGTCGCTCAACTGGCGGCTGGTGCAGACGCCGGAAGCGGTTCGCGACTATATCGTTTACCATGAGCTGATGCACCTGAAGGAACTGAACCATAGCGACCGTTTTTGGGCGCGGGTGGCCGAGGTGTGTCCGGTGTGGCGCGACGCCGAGCACTGGCTCGAGCGCAACGGCAGCCTTCTGGGCCTGTGACACCAGCGTCGCGATTAGCCCCGAAAAAGTCGGCCCGACAGCCCCGACTCGGTCGGTATGAACCGGTAACACTCCGTCCGCCTGCTGAAAAGCCCTGCCGAAAAGGAGCAACACGCCCTCAATGGTTATCATTGACGGCTGAACGGGCGCCGGCGCGGTAAATGAGGGCAGGGCGGAACAGGTTAACCAAAAGGGGACCAATGCGGTCCGTTGGCCACGCAACCCACGATGCGGCCAACCAAAGATGACATGGGGCGGACAAGCGGGGCACGAAGCATTACCCCTTCTGGCCCCCACCAGTCGGCCAACATCTGGCTCAACCGACGGACGGCCCATTCTCATTTTCTAACCAGCCTGTCTCCTGTTCCGTGATGGGATGACAGGCGAAACTGTCGTCGTCGGCCTGATGCCGGCGCCGTTTTGGGGAAACCCGCGTGCCTGCAAATGCTTGATGTGAGCGTGCCCGCCACCGACGGCAGGGAACCGCTTCTGGTCCGTTCCGCTGGGTCCGCCGCCGACATGGAATTGCTGCCCACCCTGTTTGACCTGAATCTGGCGGCGCAACCTCCGCTCACGATCCGCCAACCTCTGCCGACCGTGTAATTCCGGCCTTTGGTAAACCCGCACGATGAATCGACGGCTTGCGCAGCGCCAAGGAGCCGGTTGCTGAAGTCGGGGTGGGGGGAAAAAGAGCGTCGCCAGTAGCACCCGAGATGCCTTGCCTGCGAACATGACCCCCATCGAAGGCCTGCGCTCCCCCTACGACAAGTCGGTTGGATTTCTGCATCACCTCGGGCGCATGCTCGACAAGATGCGGCTGCATGCGGCGGGCAAGTTGCCGGAGGATTTCCTGCGCAACTACGGCCTTTCCTTCGGCCTCGACGGTCAGCTTTGCGCATTTCTGGGGGTGGATTTCACGGCCGTGGAAGCACGAGTGAAGGAAGGCGGCACGGATGCGGAAATTGCCGAGTGGATCTTTGCGCAGGGTCTCCGACCCAACCGGCAACAGGCTCACGTCTGGAACGAATACATTCGGAAACTCGGATGGAATGACCGTGGCGCAGCAGTGGTGGCCAAAGCAAAGGAGGCGGCGGGTTTTGGCGACCGGACGGAGCTGGTGACGGTCTTCGATACCATCGATTACAGCGAAGGCCGGAACCCGCCCCCCGCCCGTTTATAGGCGGGTCCCGCCATGTTGGGCGTGCGCCTTCGGCTTGATTTATACCAATCGCCCTGAGCTATTGCACTACGACGATGCCGTAATGGTAGGGCGGGCCCGCCGGGCCCGCCGCGAATGTTGTTACGGCGCGCCCAGCGGTCGCGCCCTACCCACTGAAAAGAGAAAATGCATAGGGCGATTGGTATTAGACGGTGCACCAAGGCCCTGCGCAAATGCACCTTATTTAAGGTGAATTGTTCGTTAGCGACATCATGGGAGCATGCCTTGATTGGGGTCTTCTATGTTTCTAATGGATCGACACGAAAACATTCCCATCGGCGAACTCGGTGCTTTTGTCCAACGCTACATCGACTCGGGCGCGACGATCATTGTGGTGACGCGAAATCACGACGGCAAGACGTGCACGGTGAGTGTCGAGCGCGAGTAGTCTCGGTTTTTGAGCCATCGCTTGTAACGCGGGCTTCCTCTGTTCGCCGTGGGTGCGATCAGATGGATCTGCCCGGGGCGGCTCGTTCAGGCTGGGGCCGGGACGGACACGGAGGGGGCCGTGGTCTCGCCGTCGCGCAACAGGCGGTCGAGTTCGCGGTAATCGAGCTTGCCCGAGCCGAGCTTGGGGATGGCTTGCACGAAACGGAGTTCGCGCGGCGCGCAGAGGTTGCTGAGGCCTTTCGCCCGGATCGCGGCGCGCAAATCGGCGAGCTGCAACCGCGGCTCGTTGGCGAGGGCGACGAGGCGTTCGCCTTTCTCCGCATCCGGCACGACCACCACGGCGAGCGCGCAGCGCAGCCCGTATTGCGGGAACGCG
>CAMTVF010000006.1:0-20876 GCA_947085115.1 uncultured Opitutaceae bacterium
GCACCGCCAAGCCATGAGCGTTTGCAGCGGCGAAGCATTTGCACCATGCAATCCGCCCGTTGCCCGCGCATTGTGGCCCAGACCCGAAGTCACCGACAGGTCCGCGCAGGGGCAGGGGCCGGCGGGGGCCCGCTTCTCCCCGACCCGACGCGCCATCCTGTTCGATTTCTAACTGATAATTTGGCGCGGCAGGTTCCGGCGCGTTCACGTCGTGCAAAACGGAGGCGCCGACGCGTGCGGTGGGTTGACTCGCCCGGTGAATTGTCGCGTGCTGTGCGGCGTGATTGCGTTCACGCTGCCAGTGTTTTCCGCCGGCGAATGGATTCTGCTCGGTATCGGCGCCTTCGCCATCGGCCTCGCGAAAACCGGCGTGCCGGGCCTTGGAATCCTCTTCGTGGCCATCTTTGCCAATGTGCTGCCGGCCCGTGAATCCACCGGCGTGGTGCTTCCCATGCTCATTCTCGGTGATATCTTCGCCGCCACTTCGTATCGCAAGAACCTCGTGTGGTCCCACCTGTGGCGACTTTCCCCTTGGGCCGCTGCGGGCATCCTGGCGGGCTGGTTTGCGCTCGGGAGCCTCTCAGACGCATGGACCGCACGCGCCATCGGGCTGATTCTCTTGGCGATGCTGATTTTCCATTTCGTGCGCAAACGGCAGGCGATCGCCGCCCCGTCTGCGGCGCCGCGCGCATCTCCAGCAACTGCGGCCGCCGCCGGATTGCTGGCTGGATTCTCCACCTTGGTCGCGAATGCCGCGGGTCCGGTCATGACGGTCTACTTGCTCGCAATGCGATTGCCGAAACTCGAATTCCTCGGCACGGGCGCGGTGTTTTTCCTGCTCATCAATTGGTTCAAGGTGCCCTTCATGGTTAACCTCGGTTTGATCAACGGCCCGAGTCTCGTCCTCAATCTCTGGCTGGCACCGATCGTGATCGCGGGTGCGTTGGTCGGCCGGGTGGTGGCGAGGCGCATCGCACAACAGTCGTTCGAAAACATCGCCCTAGCGCTCGCAGGACTGGCCGCCCTGCGCTTGTTGACCGCATAATATCAATTGCCCAACGGTTCTGGACTCAAGACGGGGACGGACCGCCGGGCTGGCCGCGAATGTCCCGACGGCTCGTCTGGGCCGCAGGTTTTGTCTAGCACGGCGGGTGGCGCCGTGTAAGGTGCCGGAGCCCCCTACCCCCATGGAGACCCTCCTGATTGCGTTGCTCGCCGGCGTTGGCTTCATCGTCGCCTACCACACCTACGGGCGCTGGCTCGGCAGGAAGATATTCGCCCTCGCGGCCGACACGGTTTGCCCGTCCCACCGGTTGAACGACGGCAACGATTACGTGCCAACCCCGAAAGCGGTGGTCTTCGGCCACCACTTCACGTCGATCGCCGGCACCGGCCCGATCGTCGGCCCGGCCATCGCCATCATGTGGGGCTGGTTGCCGGCGCTCTTGTGGGTGATTTTCGGCTCGATCTTCATTGGCGCCGTCCACGATTTCGGCGCGCTGGTCGTGAGCTTGCGCAACAACGGCCAGAGCGTCGGCGACATCGCCGGCCGTTTGCTCAACCCGCGTGTGCGCCTGCTGTTTCTCTTCGTCCTCGCGATGGCGCTGACCATCGTGCTCGCTATCTTCGGCTTGGTGATCGCCTCGGTCTTCCGGCAATACCCCGCGTCGATTTTTCCGTGCATCATCCAGATCCCGATCGCGCTCGCGATCGGCTGGTGGCTGCACCGGCGCGGCATGGGGCTGTTCTGGCCGTCGATCCTCGCCCTCGCGACAATGTATCTGACGGTGATCTACGGCGACGTGGGCGCATTGCACACGATCAACCTCACCATGGCGGGCTGGTCGTCGTGGACGTGGGTGATACTGCTCCTGGTCTATTCCTATATCGCCTCGGTCCTGCCGGTCTGGTCGCTCCTGCAACCGCGCGACTACATCAACTCCCTGCAACTCATCTCTGCGCTCGGCTTGATCTTGGTCGGACTGGCGGCGGCCGCCCTCGGTGGCGGGGCGGCGCTCGCCGACGGGACGCGCCCGGCACTCGAGTTGGCCGCGCCGGTGGTGAACTGGAATCCGAAGGGCGCGCCGCTCATCTTCCCGTTTCTCTTCATCACCATCGCCTGCGGTGCGATCAGCGGTTTCCATTGTCTCGTCAGCAGCGGCACCACCAGCAAACAACTTGCCTGTGAACCCGACGCGCGGTTCGTCGCCTACGGCGGCATGCTCACGGAGGGTTTTCTTGCGGTGCTCGTGATCCTCGCCTGTGCCGCCGGCCTCGGCCTCGGTGTGACCGCCGCCAACGGCACCGTTCTCACCGGCGAAGCCGCGTGGCTCTCGCGTTATGGCGAATGGTCCTCGCGTCTCGGCCCCTTGGTGGCGGCCTTCGTCGATGGCTCGGCGAATTTTCTGAAGACGATTGGCATTCCCTCCGGCATCGCCGTCGCGTTGATGGGCGTGCTCGTGGCCTCCTTTGCCGGCACCACGCTCGACACGGCCTGCCGTCTCCAGCGCTACATCATCCAGGAACTGGCCCGTGCGTTGGGCGATGCGACACCGCTGCTGGCCTCGCCCGCGGCCGTGCTGCGCAACAAACACGGCGCGACCATTTTCGCGGTGTTGCTCGCCGGCCTGATGGCGGCCATTCCACCGCCGGGTCGCGAATGGTCGCTCGCCAACGCCGGACAGGGCGGACTGATCCTCTGGCCGCTGTTTGGCGCCACAAACCAACTGCTCGGCGGCCTCTCCTTTCTCGTGATCACCTTTTACCTCTGGCGGCGCGGGAAACCGGTGTGGTTTCTGATCGTGCCGACAATCTTCATGCTGGTGATGCCGATGTGGGCCATGATCTGGCAGACCCTTGTCGGTAGCGCGGGCAATCCCAGTTGGATCAGCGAAGGCAAATGGACGCTCGTTTCCATCGCGCTGGCGACCATGGCGCTCGAAGTCTGGATGATCGCGGAGGCTGCGCTCCTATTTCCCCGCGTGCGCGGCGTGCTCGAAGCCGGCGCGGTGCAGCCCAACGCCGCCAGTCCGGTTGCCAACGGCTGAGGTGCGCGGTTGGCGCGGACGCAAAAAAGAGCCGGCCTCGCAACCGGCTCCGTTTAAGATTGGTTAATGCGCGGGGCGGAGCCCGACCGTCTTAACTCTCGTAGCCGCCGAGCTGCTTGCCCACGCGCTCACCGTGGAGGCGGACGTAGGACGGCAGGCCGTTTTCGAAGGGAATCGTGAGCTCGCCCTGAATGAGCGGCGTGGCGTAGCGGTAGAACTGGAAGTTCATGCTGACGCCATCTTCGTTGATCCACTCGCGCGGGAGCTTTTTCACGTTGCCGACAACGTCGGCAAAATTGGCGAGCCCCGTCTCGCAGGTGTAGTGGTCGCCGTCGCCGCGGAGCAGCGTGACCATTTTAGCGGTCTCGCCATTGATCGCGGCCTTGACCGCAGCCTGACCGGCCAGAAAGGCCTCTTCGGAATCGGTCTTCGAGGCCAAGTGCGCGGCCGCACGCTGGGTGACGCCGAGGCGCGCCACGCGCACCTTCACGCCGAGCTGCGCTTCCGCGAGGTCGCGCAAGTGCTCGCTCACGCCACCGAGTTGCGCAGGAGCGCCGACTTCGGGCGTTTCGACGGCCACATAGTTGCCGTCCTTGTCCACGAGGCCTTCGCCCACAACGACGACGCAGTGTTTCTCGCGCTTGAGGATGCGGCGGACGTCTTCGACGAATTTTTCGCCGGAGAACGCCACTTCGGGCACGTAAACCAAGTGCGGAGGATCATTCGGTTGATCGCGGCGCTTGGCGAGGGTCGCGGCGGCGGCGAGCCAGCCGGTGTTGCGGCCCATCACCTCGATGATCGTGACGATGTCGTGCAGGGCCGTGGCTTCTGCATCAGCGGCGAGTTCGCGCACGGTGGTGGCGATGAACTTGGCGGCGCTGCCGTAGCCCGGGCTGTGGTCGGTGCCCGGGAGGTCGTTGTCGATCGCCTTCGGCACGCCGATGACGCGAAGGTCGTATTCCTGCGCTTTCGCCAGCTCCGCGAGCTTGGCGGCGGTCTCTTGCGAGTCGCCGTCGCCGATGTGGAAATAAAACCGGATATTGTGGGCCTTCAGCACCTGAAGCGCGCGCTCGAAATCCTGCGGTTTCTTGAGCTTCGCCCGGCAGCTGCCAAGGGCGGCACCCGGCGTGTGGCGCAGGCCACGAATGGTCTGTTGCGACTCGGCCGCGAGGTCGATGAGATCCTCATGAAGAAGGCCAACAACGCCACCAAGGGCGCCGTAGACTTCTTCGATGCAACCGTGGTTGAGGGCCTCGGTGACAATTCCGGCAACGCTCGCGTTGACGACGGCGGCGGGGCCGCCTGATTGGCCTATGAGACAGTTTCCTGAAAGTTCTGCCATTGGGTGTGGTGGTTAATTGCTGTTAAAGAAAGGGAAAGAAGGTCCAAAAAATGTCTCCGCTCGCAGACTGGCAATTCAATTCTCCCTTGGAGTCGGGATTTGGCCCCAACCACGGGCCAAAAGCCGACTATGGCCCACAGCCCCAACGCGAAACACCGGGTGCCCAATCAAAGCAACCGGCCGGGTTGATATTCCGCCGCGCCCTTGGTTTTCTTCATCAGGGGCTGCACGGCGGCGACAAATTCGTCCACCTGGTGGGGGGCGGCACCGACAAAGCGGCTGCTTTGCGAAAGCACTCCCTGCAGCTTCTTGCGCGAGAGCCCGATGCGCCGGTCGCCCGCAAGCCGCGCAAGCAGGTCGGCGTTGCCCCCGGTGCGCAGGGCTTTGGCGGCGGCGAGCGCGTGCTCCTTGATCCCCTCGTGCGCCGTTTCTCGACCGGCACCGCCTTTAACAGCCTCCATCAAAATCGTGGTCGTGGCGAGGAAGGGCAGATTGCGCTCGTTCTCGGCTGCGATCGCGGCCGGAAATACTTCCATCTGCCGCAAAACCGTCAGGTAGGTCTCCAACAGGCCATCGAGCGCGAAAAACGCATCGGGCAGGGCCACGCGCCGCACCACCGAGCAGGAGACATCGCCCTCGTTCCATTGGTGGCCAGCCAGATTCGCCGTCATGGTGACGTAACCGGACAAAATCGTCGAAAACCCGCACACGCGCTCACAATTGCGGGCATTGACCTTGTGGGGCATGGCGGACGACCCGACCTGCCCTTCCTGAAATCCCTCGGTGAGCAAACCCGCTCCGGCCATCAAGCGGAGGGTCGTGGCGTTGCTCGCCGCAGCCGCGCCGACTTGGTGCAACGCGCTCACCACATCAAAGTCCAGCGAGCGAGGATACACCTGCCCGACGGCGCCGAGCGACGCCTTGAAGCCGAGGTGCTTCACGATTCGCGCCTCCAGTTGGTCCACTTTTGTCGTATCGCCGCCCAACAATGTGAGTTGATCGAGCTGGGTGCCGACCGCGCCCTTCACCCCGCGGACCGGATAGCGCGCAAGGAGTTCATCCAGCCGCGCCTGGGCTAGGAGCAGTTCCTGCCCGAACATCGCGAGGCGCTTGCCGAGTGTCGTGGGCTGGGCGGGGACATTGTGGGTGCGACCGGTGATCATCACGTCGCGCCACTCGCCGGCTCGGCGCGCCAGCAAGGCGAGCGCCGCCACGGACTTGAAGCGCACGAGCGCCAACGCGCGGGCCACTTGGAGCTGTTCGACGTTTTCCGTCAGATCACGACTGGTGAGGCCAAGATGGATGAACTGGCGTTTCGCCAGATCGGAAAACTCCTCGATGCGGGCCTTGACGTCGTGGAGCGTGGTGCGCTCGCGCTCCTTGATGCGCGAGAGGTCCACGTTGGCGCGCACGCGCTCGTAATCCTTGATCGCCTCCACTGGAATCGCGACGCCGAGGTCGCGTTGCGCCTTCATCACCGCGATCCAAAAGTCGCGCTCGAGCAGGATCCGGCCGTGGGCCGACCAAAGCTCCTTCATCGCAGGAGACGCATAACGCTCGGCGAGGACGTTGGGCAGGGCAACACTGGCGGCTGAGTCGGAGGTCATGACGGGCGCGGAATCGTTAGGCGAGGCCCCCCGAGAAGCCAACGGTAAACCGTGGCACCGGGCCGGACCCATCGCTCCTGTTCAAAGGAACGAGCAGATGTATTCGCAGAGGCCGTCCTTTACCTCGATGGTGAAGCCGGAATGGCCCGGCACCTCGAAAGATTCCCCTGCTCCATAGTCATGGGTGCCCGCGCCGCTGTCTGCCGTCACCGAGCACGCCCCCGCCACGATCTCCATCCTCTCTGGCGCAGCCGTGCCGAAATGATAAGAGCCCGGGAAAATGAGCCCGAGGGTCTTTTTCGCGCCGTCGGCCGTGATCACGGTGTGACTTGCCACGCGGCCGTCGAAATAGACATTGGCCTTCGTGTGCACGATGACGGACGAGAATTCGGTCGGCAGGGGCATGGTCGGCAGGTTGCCGGCCCGGCCCGCGCTCATCAAGTCACGGATGCGTCATGTGCGCCGTCCGCCGCGCAACGTCACGCGCTGAGACAGCGCACGGCCATTTCGCGCAACACCGTTTCTTGGTCGTTCGGACGCTCAATTATCTCTTCAAATGCGCGGAGAAACTCCTGTTGGTTGTCGATCAACCGGCGCAGCGGCGGCAGTCGGCCGCCGCTCACCAGTTTGCCGGCATACCATTGGTTCTGCGTAAAGAGATTGCAGGAACTCTTCTCGGTGTCGCCGCCGAAGCAGGCCGCATAACGCTCCTGCGCGCCGGCCCACGCGGCTTTGTCGAACCCGTAGCGTTCCGACGGGGCGCGCAGGTCGCCGGCATCGATCAACACGCGCGCTTGGATCAGGATCCGATTCCTGTTCTGAAAAGAGGAAATCACCGGCCGCGCATCGCCCCCGGCAAAGAAGTGGCGGGCCAACGCATCGAGCGTGCCGCGCAGGTCGCCGGCGAAAAACCGCTCGGCCGATTCGAAGAAATCCCCTTCGGCCACGTTGGGCGTGAGCTCGATCACGTGCGCCTCCTCGATCACCCCGGCGTCGCCCGCGTAGTTCGAAAGCTTGCGCACCTCTTCGGTAATCAAACGCGTGTTGGCGCCGATCTTGGCCAGCAGCATCTCCACCGCGCCGTCGCCAAACGTCGAACCACAGGCGTCGGCTTCCGCCAGCGCCACCGCCGCCAGCGACTCGATCGGGTTGTTCGCGTCGCCACCGGTCATCGTGTAATCCGCGTGGGCTTCACACCATTTCGGAAAACTGCGCCGCCGGTCAACCGGCGCGGCGGTGACGACCACATCCACCTCGTCCGGGTTGTTCTTGCCCAGCAGTTCCTGCAGGGCCTCGACCTGCTTGAGCGTGCCCTCGGCGCGGCCGGTCACGGTGTCGGCGAGAAAATTGACGTCCTTGAACCACACGACCCGCTTGCCGCCGAACATCGGCACCGTTTGCAGCGCCTCGCGGAAGCGATTCACGGCCGCCTCCACCTCCTCGACGTTGTTGGCGCAACCGTTGATGATCTCGCGCGCAAAATCGTCCGCGCCCGACGCCGTCGCCAGTTCCTCAAAGCGCCCCTTGCCGACGCGGCTGACGAGAAAATCGTCGGCACCACAGACGAAGATGAACGGCTTGGCGGGCATGCGCCGAGATTTGCCCACGAAACGGACGAAACCGCACGAAAAAACCACCGAAGCCGCGATGAGTCTTGTTCATTTTCCACCGGAATCGAGGTGGCACGCGTTGACCCCAACGCGTTTCCTTCGTTTCAAAAAGCGCGCTCGCGTGGCTCCGGAAGCGCGTTGGGGTCAACGCGCTCCACCCCGGCTACGGACGAAACCGCACGAAAAAACCATCCAAGCAGGCGTGAATCAGACCGCCGGATGAAACGCGCAGCTCGCGCCCACCCACGTCTTGCCCTTGTTGAAATCGACGCCGTGCATCGCGCCCTTGGTGAGGCGGACGAGGTTGTTGACCAACGTCGGCATGCCCGTGCCATCGCCGGCGAAGATGAGTCGGATCTCCGCCTTGGCCGGGCCGTCGGGCGTCGCGAGAATCGGCGCGTAGGCAACCTTGCGTTGCAAAATCCACTCGCCGGGATTCGGCAGCTCCGCGATCTTCTCACGCGTCGGCGCGATGTCGACGCCCAGCCCGGCGAAAGAATAAAGGGGCTTGAGCACGTGGTTTTCCAGATCGTCGGGCACCGGGCGGAGTTGGCTGACGAAATGACAGTCGGGCACGTGGGGACTGCGCAGAAACGGCATCGCGTGCTTGCTGATGCGAAAATACCAGTTCGGGTGCCCCGCCCATTGCACATCGACCTCGTCGGTGAGGTTAAAACCAGCCTCAAAATCCAGACGACGCAACAACTCATCGAAAATCACGCGGTTGAAGATGCGGTGGATCGGCACTTCGCGCCCCTCGATGGAATAGAAAAGCCGCCGACCGCGGCGACGCACCGCGGACAAGCACACCGGCCTCACGCCGAGCAGGCCGTGGGTGGCCGCAAAATCGACCCGCGTCTTTTGTTTGTCGGGCTCGATCTCGAGCAACACGACGTTCTCCGGATCGCACCCGCCGATTATCACCTTGCGGAGGTGATCGAGGTAGGCTGCCTCGTCGAGTCCGCCAAAATACGTGGTCAGTTCCGCCGGCACTTCCGGGAAGTGACGGCGATAGCCGTTCGCGAGCAGCACCTGCCAGGTCGCCACCGTCGGGAACCCCTGGAGCTCGATGAGCTGCGGCGTGACCTGCCCCCGCTCATCGTGACAGAGGGCGAAATCAACCGCGATGAAGTGGGGCCACTCCGTCTCGGCCGGAACGCCAAGCCCCGCTGGAATCGCGTTGGCTGCGTGTTGACGGAACTCCGGTAGCGCCAGTTGGCGCGTGATGTCATCCGCCGCCTTCACCAATTCGCGGGTCGCATGTTCGTCGAGGAACAGCGGCGTCTCCGCCACGCGGAAATCCACCGGCCAATACGCGGCTTGGTTCAGGTCCGCCGTGAAAGCCGCGTAGCGCGCATCGGTGAACGCGGCATTGTAGCGCTGGCGGAGGTCGGGGATCATGCGTTAGGAGTGAACCACAGAGGCACAGGGAGCACAAAGACCAAGCGATGCTTGGGTGAAATCAGCGAGTGGGACTACTCTGTGATCTCTGTGTCTCCGTGGTTCACTGCGGTGAAGGCTCAGATCAGAAATTTGCCGTTCGCCATCACTTGCTCGTCGTCGAGCCAGATGTCGAAGTTGCGGCCGACGCAGTCGATGTGGGTCGTGCTCTTCCAGGGCTGGCCGGTGTGCTCGGAATACGGGTGGCCGAACGCGATGTGGATGCCGGGGAGTTTCTCGTCCTGCAGAATGTGCCCGATGATGCGCGTGCAAGCGAGATTGGTGCCGATGGCGAATTCGCCGACGCGGTTCGAGTTCTCGTCCGTGTGGCAATACTTGTCGAACTCGGCGAGCAGCTCCTTGTTTTCGCACGCGAGGCCGGCAATGCGGTTGTCCTTGATCTCGATCGTCAGCGGCGTGGCGCCGATGTCGCCGTATTTCTGGCAAAGATAGTCGCCGACGACGCCGTCGACGACGAAGCGTCCGTTGGAGTCGAAGGGCGACGTGAATATCTCGCCGCCGGGCAGGTTGCCCCATTTTTCGGGCGAGATGATGCCGGCCGTCTTCACCCATTTCAGATCGGGCGAAAGTTCGGCGACGTAGTCGGTGCCCGCGTCGGTCTTGCAGGTGACGCGTTTCGCGCGGCGGCACTTCTCAATCAGCTTTTGCGAGAGGCGGTCGACTTCGAGGAAGTCGGCGCGCATGCCCTCGAGCATGATCTGCTTGTTGATGTTCACCATGTGCCCATGGCGCAGGTGGCGCGGGTTGATGATCTCCATCATCTGCATGCGCGTGCGAAGTTCGCCCCGGTGGGTGAGGCACGCGTAGATCGAGACCTGGGAGCGCGCGAGGTCGGCGAGGATTTCCGGCGGCATGTCGCGGTGCGGGCGGGGGCCGTATTCCTCGAGGATGAAGACGTTGTATTCCGCGCCGACCTTCTTCACCTCGGCGACGAGGGCGGCCGCGATCTCGGCGCCGGCCTCATCGGCGATGATCGTCATGCGCTCGGTCTTCAGCAGCCGCAGGCAGACGTTGATGGCGTTGTGCGCCCCTGGGCTCAGTTCGGGATCAAAGGCGGCGGGCAACGAGGCGGCGTGCGGCATGCGGGAAAGGCGGCGGATTGAATGAGGGGCGGTGGCGGCGGACCGGGCGGGTGTGGCGGAGGGTGCGTCAGAGATCAAGGCCGTGATGGGTTTCGGAAATGGTGTAATCGACCACGGCTTTGAGATCTTGCGTGCGATTGTAAACCTCAACCTGCCGATCCGCGCCGGTGCCGTTGCGCAAGATGGTGTTAACGTAGTCAACTTCCGCACGGGAACCGAGCTCGTCGACGACGTCGTCGATGAATTCGAGCAATTCGGCAATGAGGCTGCGGGTCGAAACCTCTTCCTGTGAACCGAAGTCGATCATCTTGCCGTTGATGCCATAGCGCGCGGCTCGCCAGCGATTTTCATTGATGAGCCGCGCGCGATAGGTGCGGAAGCTCATGTTCTTGCGGTGCAGCTTGTAGAGCTTGGCCGTGACGGCTTGCATGATCGCCGCGAGGCAGATGGTCTCGTCGACGCGCATCGGAATGTCGCAGATGCGAAACTCCAACGTCTGGAAAATCGGGTGCAGGCGGATGTCCCACCAGATTTTCTTGGCGTTGTCGATGCACCCGGTCTTCACGAGCAGGTTGACGTAATCGTCGAACTCATTGACCGACTCGAACAGGTCCGGAATGCCCGTGCGCGGGAAACGCTGGAAAACCTGCAGGCGATAGGAGGCGTAGCCGGTGTTGCGGCCGACCCAGAACGGGGAGTTGGTGGACAGCGCAAAGATGTGCGGCAGGAAGTAACGCGCCGTATTTTGCAGATGAATCGCTGTCTCGCGATCCGGCATGCCGAGGTGCACGTGGAGGCCGAAGATGAGGTTGGCGCGCGCGACCTGCTGGAGGTCGTTCAAGACGCCCTGATGCCGCTCGCCAATGGAGATTTTTTGGTCGTTCCAGTGCGAGAAGGGATGTGTGCCGGCCGCAGCGATCCGCAGGCCTGACTGCCGGGCGAGCCGCGCGAGATCCGTGCGCAGGCCGGTGACCGATTTCCGGGCGTCCCCAATATTCTGGCAAATATCCGTGCCCACCTCGACCACCGATTGGTGCAGTTCGGGCCTGACCCGCTCCTTCAGGATGATCTTGCCGCCCTCGATGATCTCCTCGATGTGCGATTTGAGTTCGCGCGTGACCGGATCAACGATCTGAAACTCCTCTTCAATGCCGAGGGTGAACTGATGCTTGGACTTGGGCTTGGCGGCGCACATGGGACGTGGAGGTGGTGGTGGTGAAGCGATGCGTGACAATCCCGGGTTTCACGTCGAACGGAAATTCGGTCCGCCCGGCGCAAAGCAGGGCTGCGGGACTAATTCTTGCGAACCGGGGCCGTGACCGACTTGCCGGCCGAGCTCGCCTGAACGTAGTTGCCCCACGTCAGACTGCTGGTGGCGGGGTTGAACTCGCGCGCCTTGCGCACGAGCATCTGGGCGGAGGCCTCGACGACCCAGGCGAAGTTCTCCTCGCCGACAGAGCCGCGATCGGCGTCGGGCGCCGGGTTGCAGAAATCGATCGCGTAGGGCACGCCGTCGCTGATGGCAAACTCGACCGTGTTGAAGTCGTAACCCAGCGCCTGGTTGAGGGTGAGCACGTCGCGCTTGATGCGCTCGAGCAGCGCGGGGTTGGCCGGCGGGCGATCGACGACGTAGCGGAGATGATGGGGATTGCGCGGCTCGTAGGGCATGATCCTCACATCCGTGCCGCCAATGCAGTAGCAGCGGAAGTAGTCGTCGAACTGCACTTCGGACTGCAGGAGCATGACGAGCTGGCCGGTTTCAGCGTAGGCTTTGAAAAACTCGTCCGGGTTGCGAACCTTGTAGACGTTTTTCCAGCCGCCACCGGAGTGCGGCTTGAAGTAGGCGGGCCAGCCGATGTATTCGAAAATGCCGTCCCAATCCAAGGGGAACGCCAGATTGCTGAACGACTCCGCGGAGCAATCCGCCGGATGGTCCTTCGAGGGCAAAATGACCGTCTTCGGCACGGCGACGCCGAGTTTCGTCGCGAGGCAGTTGTTGAAAAACTTCTCGTCGGCGGACCACCAAAAGGGGTTGTTGATCACCGCGGTGCCGTTGAGCGCGGCGTTCTTCAGATAGGCGCGGTAGAACAGGACGTCCTGCGAAATACGGTCGAGGATGACGGCGTATTCCGACGGCTCGCCCTGCGCGACTCTGTTAATGGTCACGGATTCGGCGATGACGCCGGGCTCGTTCATGCCGTTGATCTGCTCGATCAGCGCGTGCGGGAAGCTGCGTTCTTTGCCGTGGAGGATGCCTATTTTTTTCATGCTGGGAGTGGGTGGGTGCGAAGGAGGACCGGGGAATACAGAATCTTTTCCGCCCCGATGGGGTCGACCCTGCCCGCAACGGGCGCGGTCGTCGAGGAAGCTATGCAGGCCCGGGCCTTTTTAATCCTAAATTCCGCAGATGAATTGGGTCACTGAGCGCACGGGGTTGCTCACAGAGTTCACGGAGAGTGATTTGCCAATTCGCTTCTCCACCGGTGCCATTCACTCGGCAGGTGAACGCAGATAAGTGCTCGATTTTATTTCAAACCCCTGTGCGCCTCCGGTTTGGCTCGGTGCTCTCTGTGTCCAACTGCGTTTTCTAGGATAAAAGGCTTGACGGCTGGTTGATCGTGGGGATTTTCTCCGGCGTCCAAGTGCGTGCCCGGGGCAAAGCCGGGCACGGTTCTCTGAAACCGCGGTCGCCTCAGTGAAAACCTGCATCGCCGATCATGCGCCCGGGCCTGGGTGCGGTTGTGCAGGGAGAGTGAAACTGTCCCCCTGAGATGAAAACTTCCCCGTCGTTTCTTCGGTTCATACTTGCAACGGCCCTGTCCGCCCTGGCGGCGTCGGCCCAGTCCGGGCAAACGGAACCAGGTGCCGCCGCCGCCCCGGCCTCCGCCGACGCGGAGTGGGCCGCGCTCCGGAATCTCGGCCGTCCGCAGTCCCCGCCCGCGGCCGGCGTTCCGGCCTCCCCCGCGCGGGCCCGCGACCGGGAGATCGCCGCCCGCCTTGCGGAGGCGGACCGGCTGCGCGATTTCCGCCTGCGCCATCCGGCCCACGCCGCGGCCACGGAGGCGAAGCGGCTGGAGGCGAAGGCGCTGCTCCATGCCAAGGCGCTGGGCGACACCGCGCAGGACGGCCGGCGCAGCCAGCTGGTGGGTGAAATCCGGCGGGACGCGGCGATCGCCCTTCCCCTGCGGGCGGAAGTCGCCGCCTTCTCCGACAACCTCGATGTCAGCCGGCTCCCCGGCCTCACCCGCGACAGCCGGCTGGCGGCCTACGAACGGGTCGCCCGGGCCCTGAACGCCGAATTCCCCGCCTTGCCCGACGGCTGCGAGTCGCTCGTGCGGATCGCCAAAGACAGCCCCGACGATCGCGCGCAGGCCATCGCCCGCGAAGTGCTCTCCCTCGCGGCTGCGCCCGCGCAGGCCCGGGCCGAGGCGCAAATTCTCCTCGACCGCCACGCGCTGGTCGGACGCCCGCTGCGCGAGGCCGGCGGCCTGATCCTCGCCAGCAGCGCGCCCGCCGCCGCCGGGGGCGGGCGCCCGGTGATCATCTACACCTGGGCGTCGTTCAGCCCGGGCAGCGTGGCGCAGGCCGGGCGCATTGCGGAGCTCGCGCCCGCCCACGCCCGTCTGGTGGGGGTTTGCCTCGACCAGCGCGACCTCGCGCCCGCCCGCGCCCTCGCCGCCACCGGCCAGCTCCCCGGGGAGCAGGTGTTTGACTGGCTGGGCCGGCGGGGGGAACTCGCCGAAACCCTCAAGCTGGCCGAGGTGGGGCTGGTCTACGTCGCGGACGCAGGCGGAGTGATTCGTTCCGTGTCGGCCCAGCGCAACCTGGCGGAGGCGCTGGCGGCCCTCGCGCAACCCTGAACTTCGACTCCCATGGGCACGCTACGCCGGCTTTTTCTCTTTCTCGGGCTCGCCACCACCGCACCGGGCGCGTATTTCGCTTGGAACGCGCCGTCCTCGGCGAACAGCGGCACGACCCACTGGGTGTCGGCCACGGCCACTTTTTTGAATGCGACCGACGTCATTCTCTACAAGAACGGCTATTACTTTGCCAGC
Organism: uncultured Opitutaceae bacterium; assembly: GCA_947085115.1. GTDB lineage: Bacteria > Verrucomicrobiota > Verrucomicrobiia > Opitutales > Opitutaceae > Didemnitutus. The sequence continues at coordinate 14,205 of CAMTVF010000006.1, forward strand.
GGCCGGTATGGGGCCGGCGCCTACTCCACCGACACGGGCGCGCAGACCGTCACCTACGAGGCCATTGGCTTCGACACGTGGCAGGAAGTCTACTGCGACTGGTGGAACGTGACCATCACCGTCCCCAACAACCCGCCCTCGGCGTCCGTGAGCCACGACCCATCGGTGCAGGTCTTGGGCACGGTGGTCGTCACCGGCACCGCCACCGATCCCGACGGCGACCTCGAGTCGATCGGCATTCGGTGGCAGGGCTACGGGCTCCAGCTCGTGCACGAGGGAATCGCGCCGAACACGTCTTCCTACTCCGCCTCCGTGGGCATGACTCCCCCCACCACGGCGGCCATGCAGGTGCGGGCCGAGTGCTTCGACAAGAATGGCAACGGCTACACCGGCGCCTGGAGCGCGATCACGGTGACTCCGATCCCGGCCTCGTTCTCCTTCTCCAACCTCAGCCACACCTACGACGGCTCGGCCAAGACGGCCGCCGTGACGCCCAATCCCTCCGGGGCCGGTTTCACCTCCGACCTCACCCGGGGCCCCGGCGCCGGCTCCTACACCGTCACGGCCGCCGCCACCGGCAACTACACCGGCTCGGGCTCCGCCACCCTCACGATCGGCCGGGCGCCCGTCAGCTTCGCCTTTTCGGGCGGACCCTCGTTCACCTACACCGGTTCGGCGCAAACGGTCTCGGTCGGCGCCAGCCCCGCCGGCGCCACCTACACCGCCTCGGGCACCTGGTCCGCGACCGACCCGGGCAGCTACACCGCGACGGCCACCGCCACCGGCAACTACACCGGCTCGGGCTCCCATGCCTGGACGATCGCCGACGTCGGTCCGCCGAGCGTGCCTGTCGGTCTCGCGGCCAGCAACATCACGACGACCAGCTTCACGCTCGGCTGGACCGCCTCGACGGACAATGTCGGCGTGACCGGCTACGAAGTATTCCGCGGTGGCGTCTCGGTCGGGACCACGGCCGCGACGTCGATGAACATCACCGGCCTCTCGGCGGGCACCGCCTATTCGATGACGGTCCGGGCCCGCGACGCCGCCGCCAACTGGTCCGCTCAGAGCACGGCCCTGAACGTCACCACGACCGCCGCGCCCGACACCACCCCGCCGAGCGTGCCTGTCGGTCTCGCGGCCAGCAACATCACGACGACCAGCTTCACGCTCAGCTGGACCGCCTCGACGGACAATGTCGGCGTGACCGGCTACGAAGTATTCCGCGGTGGTGTCTCGATCGGGACCACGGCCGCGACGTCGATGAACATCACGGGGCTCTCCTCCGGCGTTTCTTACGGCATGACCGTGCGCGCCCGCGACGCCGCGGGCAACTGGTCCAACCCGAGCACCCAGCTTTGGGTCACCACCGGCATGGATCCCAACGGCGACCTTGACGGCGACGGGATGCCGAACGGCTGGGAACAGCAATACGGCCTCAATCCGACGTCCGCTGCCGACGCCCTTCTGGATCTCGACAACGACGGTCTGACCAATGTCGCCGAATACAACCTCGGCAAGAACCCATCGGTGCGCGATTACGGCACGAGCACTCTGGGAAACACCATTCCCGCCGGGTGGCCCAATGCAAACGCCGACACGACCACTGCCGTAGGCGCCACCGCCGGCCAGCTCTCAGTCGATAAGTCGGGAGCGTTGACCTATTCGATCCCGATCTGGACGACGCCCGGGTCGGCCGGCATGCAGCCGGAGGTTTCGCTCAATTATTCCAGCAATGCAGGCGCAGGAATCGCCGGCTTCGGATGGTCAATCAGCGGCACCTCCGCCATCACGCGTGGCCCGCAAACCAAGATGATCGATGGCGCGAATCGGGGCGTGACCGTCACCGCCAACGACCGGTTCTACCTTGATGGCCAGCGATTGATCGCGATCAACGGAGCCAACGGCGCCGACGGCACCGAATACCGCACCGAGATCGACTCGATCAGCAAGGTCATCTCCTACGGTTCCGCAGGCAGCGGCCCTGCTTGGTTCAAGGTCTGGACCAAATCCGGCCTGATCATTGAACTTGGCAACACTCCAGACTCCGCCTTCGACGCCGGCGGCTACCCCGAAAAACTTTCCTGGCACGTCAACAGGATCAGCGACACGAAGGGCAGCTACATGGCGTTCGTGTATTATGAATACGACGGGGTCCTTCGATTGGAGAGGATCAATTACACGGGCAACGGCGGGGCGCAGCCTTACGCCTCGCTCCGGTTTGAATACGAGAACCGCCCTGATTGGGTGCGGGGCTACGTGGCGGGTGCCCCCGTCTCGAGTCTTCACCGGCTGAAGGCCATCAAATCCTATCACAACGAAACGGCCGCCCGCACCTACTCCCTCGCCTATCGCAGCAACGCCGGCACACAGCTCTTCAACGACCGTTCCATGCTGATCTCGATCACCGAGTCCGGCAGCGATGGCAAATCCTACCGGCCGCTCACCTTCGCCTACAGCGAAAACGATTATGGCTGGGAGGAAACGCCGGGATTCTCACCAGCGGCCCTCTACCTGCTCGCTGACAATACTAACTCCAACCGGCCCACCGGCTCCGGATTCATGGACCTCAATGGCGATGGTCGCACCGACTTTGTCGCACGGCGTGACACCGCCGGAATCAACGTCGCCTATCTCAACAACGGCACTGGCTGGACCTTCGCAAGCAATTATCTGCTGCCGTTCCGCACGGCTGACTCCGCGCAGTCTGACGACCAGGGCAGTCGTTTCGTCGATCTCAACGGCGACGGCCTGGTTGACTATGTCTGGAACAAGATGGGCGCAGGCGCCGGCTCAGGGGCGGTGCGCAATACGGGCAGTGGCTGGACTTCCGCGCCACAGTGGACCCCGCCTGCTCCGATTGCCAAAGACGGCGAGGTCCTGCGGACCGGCCGTTTCCTCGATGTGAACGGAGACGGGCGGCCTGACTTCGTGTCGTTCCTCACCCCTGCAGGCGGCACCTCCGTGAATCTGGCCGTCTATTTGAACAACGGGAGCGGTTGGGATGCACTCCATTCCGGCTACAGCGCCATGAGCGAGGATCTCCCCACGGCAAAGGCCCGTTTTGTCGACCTCAATGGTGACGGACTGGTGGACATCGCCGCCTACTATCGGGCCGGTGGCACGACCATCCGCCGCACCTACCTCAACACAGGCGCGGGTTGGGCGGATTCATCAGCCTACATCCTCCCGCAACCGATCGCGGACAATACCCAGGCCACGCTCGGCGCCGAATTCAGCGACGTGAACGCCGACGGCCTGCCGGACCTCATCTGGTATCGCGAATACTCCGGGAGCAAACAGCAGGGCGTCGCACTCAATACCGGCCGGGGCTGGGAGGTCTTCCGGCAATCCAATGTCGCGATCTACCCCGGCGAGCCGCTTGACCCACTCGAGCCATGGGAGATTGAGATGTTCAATCGCTACGCGCCGCCAAGTCCTCTGTCGCGGGATAACAACCAGAGTTCCGGCGCGGCCATCATCGATCTCAACGCTGACGGCCTCGCTGACAGCATCTACCATCGCCAGTTCATCGCCGGGGGGCAGGTTGACAAGGCCGCCCACTACGGCACGGGCCGCAATTGGACCTGGGCCGGCGCGGGCGCAGCCCATGAGGGATTGCCCGTCCTGCTTCTGCAGGGAGGAATCGTCCAGACCGGTGTTGATTTTGTAGATTTCGATAGCGACGGCGTGTCCGACGTCATCTGGCGGCGCAAGCACGCCAACGGATCTGAGTATTTGGGCGCGTGGCGCAACAAGTCGAAGGCCACGGCCGACCGCCTCGTGAGCGTCGCCAACGGCTTTGGCGTGAAGGCCGAAATTTCCTACGACTCGCTGCTCAATCCCGCCGTTTACACGAAAGGAACTGGCGGCCCCTCGGGCTCCGTCAACATCACCGGCCCGATGCATGTCGTCTCGCTGGTCAAGAACGAGAACGGCTTGGGAGGCGATCACAACATCACTTACAGCTACAGGGGCCTGCGCGCCCACCCCGATCGCGGCTCCCTCGGGTTCGAGTGGATGGAAGTGAATGACACCCTGTCCGGGATCATCACGAACACCGCCTTCAAGCAGGAATACCCCTTCATCGGCATGCCGGCCCACTCGGAAACCCGCACCTCCGGGGGCACGGTGCTGAGCACGTCCACCGTCACCTACGCGGACCGAAACGCCACCGGCCTCGTCCGGCTGCCCTACGCGTCCTCGGCAGTGGAGAGCGCCTATGACCTGAACGGTGGCGCCCTCATCCGGACGACCACCACCACGACCGCCGCGCCTGACGGTTATGGCAACATTTCCTCCATCACGGTCGGCACTTCGGACGGCTTCACCAAGACCACCACAAACACCTATCTGCCCGCCGACACCGGAAACTGGATCCTCGGTCGCCTGAGCACGGCCGCCGTCGTTTCCTCCGCGCCAAGTGTGGGCAACATCACACGCAACTCCTCCTTCACCTACGAAGCCGGCACCGGCCTGCTGCTCACCGAGACCGTCGAGCCGGGCAACAGCACCCTCGGGCTCACCACCACCTACGGCTACGACTCGTGGGGCAACAAGACTTCGGTCACCGTCTCAGGCTCCGCCCTCACGGTCGATTCCGGCGGCAACTACGGCGTCGGCGGCACCGTCTCGCGCACCACCACCACCCAATACGACGGCTTCGGCCGCTTCCCGATCTGGACCAGGAACGCCCTCAACCACCAGGAGAACTACAACGCCTACGACCAGGTCCTCGGCGTCCTCACGCAGATGACAGGCGCGAACGGGCTCTCGACCGCCTGGGCCTACGACGGCATGGGCCGCAGAATCCAGGAAAACCGCGCCGACGGCACGGTCTCCCAGACCCGCTACAAATGGGCTGCCGGAGGGGCTCCCGCCGGCTCGCTCTACCTCATCGAGAACGAGTCCACCGGCGTGGCCCCCTCGCTTTCATTCCACGACAGATACGGCCGCGCCTTCCGCACCATGGCCATCAGCGGCGAAGGCAAGATCGTCCACCAGCAAACCAGCGTCGATGCACTCGGCCGTGTCACGCAGACCACGAATCCCTACTATGCCGACGGGTCGCCGATCTACGCGTCCTTCACGACCTACGATGCCCTCGGCCGCCCGCTCACCGTCACCACGCCTGACGACGAAAACGGCCCGCAAACGACCACCTACGCCTACAGCGGCCTCACCGCCACCGGCACCGACCCGAAGGGCCGCGTCACCGAGACGGTGACCAATTCCCAGGGCTGGACCGTCTCGAACGTCCGCAACAAGGCCGCCGGTCCCGGCGCGGCCGACTACTCCGCCGTCACCTACGGCTACGACGCCCTCGGCAACCTCACCTCCACCGTCGCCGCCGGCATCACCACCACGGTCGCCTACGACCTGCGCGGCCGGAAAACCTCCATGGTCGATCCCGACATGGGCACGTGGCACTACCGCTACAACGTCTTCGGCGAGCTCATCTGGCAGAAGGACGCCAAAAACCAGATCGTCACGATGGTTTACGATTCGCTCGGCCGCCTCGCCTCGCGCGGCGAGCCCGAGGGCACGACCACCTGGAACTACGACACCTCCCCGACCAGGGGCATCGGCAAGCTCCACTGGATCGGTTCCCCCGGCGGCTACGGCGAAACCTACGGCTACGACACCCTCGGCCGCCCGTCCTCCGTCACCCGCACGATCGACGGCGTCAACTACACCTACCAGACCGCCTACGACAGCGCCGGCCGGCCGGTCCGCACGATCTATCCGGATTCCGGGATCGGCTCCGCGCCGTTCTCCACCCGGCAGGTTTACAACGCCTTCGGCTACCTGAAGGAAATCCGCGTCTGGCTCGACAGCGATTCGGGCCGTCCGACCACCGCGCTCCAGGGCCGCGTTTACTGGATGGCCGACAGCTACGACGTCTCCGGCCGCATCGACGGTGAAACCCTCGGCAACGGCCTGGCCAACGACCGGGTCTATTCCGACGCCACCGGCCGGCTCCTGCGCGCCTCGATCGACCGCGGCTCGGTCCTGGTCTCGCCGTTCAAGGTCCAGGACCTGAACTACAGCTACGACGCGGTGGGCAACATCAACCGCCGGTTCGACGCCGCCACCAACCGCGAGGAACTCTTTCATAACGGAACCCCCGGCGACGGCTACGACGGGCTCGACCGCCTGAAGGTCCACAAGATCAACGGCACGATTTCGGCCAGCGTCGCCTACAACCAGCTCGGCAACATCACAGCCAAGTCCGACGTCGGCAGCTACACCTACGGAAGCTCAAAACCCCACGCCGTCACCTCCGCCGGGGCGCAGAGCTACCAGTATGACGCCAACGGCAACATGTATTTCGGCGGCGGGCGCACGATCGAGTGGACCTCGTTCAACCAGCTGCGCACGGTCACCGACAACGCCTCCTCGAAGAGTTCCGAATTCTTCTTCGGCGCCTCCCGCGAGCGCGTGAAGCAGGTCCGCAAGACCGGCTCCACGCTCACCGACACCACCATCTACGCCGGGTCGCTCTACGAGAAGATCACGCCGGCCTCGGGTCCAGTCGAGCACAAGCACTACGTCGTCGCCCCCACCGGCCGCGTCGCCGTCTTCACCGACCGCAGCGATTTTTCCAACGACCTGCGCTACTTCCACACCGACGGCCTGGGCTCCATCACCGTCGTCACCGACGAGAAAGGC
>CAMTVF010000007.1:0-1262 GCA_947085115.1 uncultured Opitutaceae bacterium
CATCATCCGCCTGCGCATCGACCTTGATCATGACCGGACAAGAGGAACGAACGGACTCTTTGCCGCCAAGGGCCATGTTGAAATTGACGGCCCGGATATCATCGCGTCAGCCGCATCGGAGGACGGCTACAAATCGGTCGACCTGCTGATCGGAAAACCCGACACACTGCTCCGTCGTCGGCACGGGAAGCGCGTCCAAGGCCGCAACGACAAGCACCGTCAGGCGCCCGGCGTGTTGCACGGCCGGAAGTGACTTGGCGGCAGACCGGTGAAGAACCTGTGTTCCGGCACGAATCAATTTTCCCATTATGAAAACCAGAAAATCACGAGACATCGAGAAAACCTACCCTGTCCGCGCCTTCGCGGCCAAACTGCGTCGGCTGGCCGATGCGCTGGAGGCTGGCAAACCATTCTCCATCCAGATGGCCGGTGAGCGGCTGCGCATCCCCGCTGACGCGGCCTTCAACATCGAACACGAACGCGATGGCGGGAGGGAGGAGCTGGAGTTTCAACTGCTCTGGCGACGCCCGGCCCGCTCCGCGCGGCGGGCCAAAACCGCAAGCCGGGAGCAAATCAAACCTCTGACGAACCATGACAACCGCTGAACAAGAATCCATCCTCACCCTGGCGCTGATGGCGGCGTTTGCCGACGGCGCGAAGAACGACGCCGAGCGGGCCGAGGTCAGGCGCATCGCCGAAGGCCTGCCGCAAGCGGGCGTGCAACCGGCGGCGCTTTACCAGCGGGTGTTGCTCAAGCAGGTGACGCTCGGGCAGGCCGCCGCGCCGCTTCACTCGCCCGAACTCCGCCAACTCGCATACGAGATGGCGGTCTGCGTCTGCGACGCGGACGGCGCGCAAACGGATGCCGAAAAGGCGTTCCTGTCCGAACTGCGCCGGGAATTGCAGCTCGATGCCGCGAAGACGGCGGCCTTTGAGCGCTCGGCGGATGCGCTCGCCGTCGAGCCGCTGGCGGATACGTCCCTGCCTCCGGCGATTGCGGTGGCGTCTGCGGTGGACGCGGAGGTGGACAAGATGGTGTTGAATTACGCGATTCTGAACGGCGCGCTCGAGTTGCTGCCCGAGTCGCTGGCGACCATGGCCATCGTGCCGCTGCAAATGAAAATGGTGTATCGCGTCGGCAAGAGTTACGGGCACGAACTGGGCCGCGGCCACATCAAGGAGTTGCTGGCGGCGGCGGGCCTGGGGCTGACCTCGCAGGTCGTGGAGGGCTACGCGCGCAAGCTGCTGGGCGGGTTGCTCGG
>CAMTVF010000008.1:0-5787 GCA_947085115.1 uncultured Opitutaceae bacterium
CTCGGCGAAAAAATTCCGCTCGACGTCATCAACGGCCAGTCCGGTGAAATCATCATCCCGGCCAACCGCAAGATCACCAAGACGCTCCTCCGCAAGCTCGCCGCCGTGGCGAAGCACATCGAGATCGATCCTTCGCCGGTTCGCATCAAGATCATGGAGATCATCGCCTCGTTCCAGTCGAAGTTCGACGAACTCGAAGGCGACCGTGAGCGCAAGATCGCCTCGATCGAGACGGGTGACGGCGACAGTGCCGGCGTGATCAAGCAGGTCAAAGTCTACATCGCCACCAAGCAGAAGCTTGAGGTCGGCGACAAGATGGCCGGCCGTCACGGCAACAAGGGTGTCGTCGCCAAGATCGTTCCCGAAGAAGACATGCCGTTCCTCCCGGACGGCACTCCGGTCGAAATCTGCCTTAATCCCCTCGGCGTGCCTTCGCGCATGAACGTGGGGCAGGTGCTCGAGACCCATCTCGGTTGGGCTTGTAAGAAGCTCGGCTTGAAGGTCGCGACACCGGTGTTCGACGGCATCACGGAAAAGCGCGTCCGCGAATACCTGAAGGAGGCCAAGCTGCCGACGACCGGCAAGAGCCCGCTGCTCGACGGTCGCACGGGCGACAAGATCGATCAGGAAGTCGTTGTCGGCTACATCTACATGATGAAGCTGAATCACCTTGTGTCGCACAAGATTCACGCCCGCGCGGTCGGTCCTTATTCCCTCGTCACGCAGCAACCCTTGGGCGGCAAAGCCCAATACGGCGGCCAGCGCTTCGGCGAAATGGAAGTGTGGGCGCTCGAAGCCTATGGCGCGGCGCACACCCTCCAGGAAATTCTCACCGTCAAGTCCGACGATGTGAACGGTCGCACCAAGATCTACGAGTCGCTCGTCAAGGGTGACAGCACGCTCCAAGCCGGCACGCCGGAGTCCTTCAACGTTCTCGTGAAGGAAATGCAGGCACTCTGTCTCGACATCAAACTCGGCAAGCGAACCACGCTTTCCGAAGCCCTCGGTGGGAACCGCTAACCTTTAATTACTGGGAGCATCACGCACAATGAGCACCGAACAAGCACGCGAAGAAGTCCGTCAAGTCCTCGGATCTGACGAGAATCCCTTCGACAGCGTAACCATCTCCGTCTCCTCGCCGGAAATCATCCGCGGTTGGTCCAAGGGTGAAGTCAAGAACCCGGAGACGATCAACTACCGCACCTTCAAGCCCGAGCCGGGCGGTCTTTTCTGTCAAAAGATCTTCGGCCCGGTGCGCGACTACGAGTGCGCCTGCGGAAAATACAAACGGATCAAATACAAGGATGTCATCTGCGATCGTTGCGGCGTCGAAGTGACGATCGCTCGCGTTCGCCGCGATCGCATGGGCCACATCGAGCTCGCCGTGCCGGTGGCGCACATCTGGTTCCTCAAGAGCATGCCGAGCCGTCTTGGCCTTCTGCTCGACATGACCGCCCGTTCACTCGAGCGCGTCATCTACTACGAGAACTACATGGTGACGAACTCGGGCAAGACGCCGCTTGAACTCAAGCAGCTCCTGACCGAGACGGAATACCAGCAAGCTGTCGACGAGTATGGCGCGGACGCTTTCACCGCCAAGATGGGCGGCGAAGCCGTGCGCGATGTATTGATGCAGATCGACATGCCGGCCGTCGTGGCCGAGCTCCACGAGACAATGCGCGCCACGCGCTCGAAGCAGATCAAGAAGAAGCTCTCGAAGCGCCTCAAGGTGATCAACGGCTTCATCGGTTCGAAATCCCGTCCGGAATGGATGGTGCTCGAAGTGCTGCCGGTCATCCCGCCGGACTTGCGTCCGCTCGTTCCGCTCGAAGGCGGCCGTTTCGCCACCTCCGATCTCAACGATCTCTATCGCCGCGTCATCAACCGCAACAATCGTTTGCGGAACCTGATGCAGCTTAAGACGCCCGACGTCATCATTCATAACGAAAAGCGCATGCTGCAGGAGGCTGTCGATGCATTGTTCGATAACGGTCGCCACGGTCGTCCCGTCACTGGCGCCGGCAATCGCGCCCTGAAATCGCTCTCCGACATGCTCAAGGGCAAGCAGGGCCGCTTCCGCCAGAACTTGCTCGGCAAGCGCGTCGACTACTCGGGTCGTTCGGTCATCGTCATCGGTCCGGAGCTCAAACTTCACCAGTGCGGTCTGCCGAAGAAAATGGCGCTCGTGCTCTTCGAGCCGTTCATCATTCGCCGACTGAAGGAACTTGGCTTCGTGCACACCGTCCGCGGTGCGCGCAAGATGATCGAGAAGAAGTCTCCGGAAGTCTGGGATATTCTTGAAGAAGTGACCAAGGGCCACCCGGTGCTCCTCAACCGCGCGCCGACGCTTCACCGTCTCTCCATCCAGGCCTTTGAGCCCGTGCTCATCGAAGGTTCCGCCATTCGCATTCACCCGCTCGTCTGCACCGCCTACAATGCGGATTTCGACGGTGACCAAATGGCCGTCCACGTGCCGCTTTCCCTCGAGGCCATCCTTGAGTGCAAGCTGCTCATGATGTCCACGAGCAACATCTTCTCGCCTTCCAGCGGCAAGCCGATCCTCACGCCGTCGCAGGACATCGTCCTCGGCGCGTATTATCTAACGATCGAGCCGCGCGTGAAGCCCGCCAAGGGCCAGCGCGTGCCGCTCATGTCCGGTCTGCAGGAAGTGCTCTACGCGAAAGCGGACGGCGCCTACAAGACCCACGACTGGGTCGAAATTCCGAATCCGGATTTCGGCAAGGACACCGTCTACGGTAACAAGGAGCGCAAGGTTCTCCGCACCACCGTTGGTCGCGTGATCTTCAACGAAATCTGGCCGGCCGGTCTCGGCTTCATTAACTTCCCCGCGCCGAAAGGCAAACTGGGGGACCTCATTCTCAATACCTACAAGGTTGCGGGACCGCAGGTCACGGTTGAAACGCTCGACAAGCTGAAGGAGCTCGGTTTCACCACCGCTTTCCAAGCCGGCATCTCGATCGGTATCGACGACATGATCATCCCGGAAAACAAACCGGAAATCGTGCGCGACGCCCGCAAGAAGGTCGACGAGGTCGAGTCCCAATACAAGAAGGGCATCATCACCTCCGGCGAGCGCTACAACAAGATCATCGATATCTGGACCGGTGCCACCGATCGCATCGCGAAGGCAGTCTTTGCGAAACTCGAGAACAATGACGGCAAACAGGAGGTTAATCCGGTTCACATCATGATGGACTCGGGTGCCCGCGGTAACAAACAGCAGGTTCGCCAGCTGTGCGGTCTCCGCGGCCTCATGGCCAAACCCTCGGGCGAAATCATCGAGCGCCCGATTCTGTCGTCCTTCCGCGAAGGTCTGACCGTTCTCGAATACTTCATCTCCACGCACGGCGCCCGCAAGGGTCTCGCCGACACCGCCCTCAAGACCGCAGACGCTGGTTACATGACCCGCAAGCTTTGCGACGTGGCCATGGACGCTGTCGTCACCGAGGAAGATTGCGGTTCCCGCGAAGGCATCTGGAAGAAGGCGATCTTTGAAGGGGAAACAATGCTCGTGACGCTCGCTGAGCGCATCATCGGCCGTTGCACCACGGATGATATCTACAATCCGCTCGATCCGACCAAGATCCTCGTGAAGTCCGGTGAACTCATCTCGGAAGAGATGGGCCGTCAGATTGAGGACAGCGGCATCGAACGCGTGAAGGTCATGTCACCGCTCACCTGCTCGAGCGAGCAGGGCATCGATGCGAAATCCTACGGCATCAATCCCGCCACGAACAAAATGGCGAAGATTGGCGACTCCGTTGGTATCATCGCCGCCCAATCGATCGGCGAGCCTGGCACGCAGCTCACCATGCGCACGTTCCACATTGGTGGCGTCGCCTCGGCGGGTTCCAAGAACCCTGAGATCAAGGTGCGCAATGCCGGTATCCTCAAGTATCGTGGTCTCCGCCTCGTGCAGATGGAAGGCGTGGCCATCGTCCTCAACAAGACGGGCTCCATCCAAATCATCGATGACAACGACCGCGAACTCGAAGCCTACCCCATCGTGGTCGGCACCGTGCTCTCCGTCGCCGACGGCGCCAAGGTCGCCAAGGGCCAGACCATCGCGCAGTGGGATCCTTACAACATTCCGGTTCTCTCCGAAAAGGCAGGGACACTGCACTTCAAGGACACCATCCCCGGTGTGACCGTGAAGCGCGAACTCGACGAATCGACCGGCCGCATCGCGACCGTTGTTATCGAGCACAAGGAAGATCTCAACCCGCAGATCGAAATCCGCGACGACCACGGCAAACCGCTGGCCGCCTACGCGATTCCGACCGGTGCGCAGATCGTTGTCAGCGAAGGTGACATCATCCAAGCCGGCGCGCTTCTTGCCAAGACGCCACGTCAGGCGTCCGTTACCAAAGACATCACCGGTGGTCTTCCCCGCGTGGCCGAGCTCTTCGAAGCCCGCCGCCCGAAGGAAGCCGCTGAAATGGCCCGCATCGACGGTGTGGTCTCGTTCGAGGGTTCCATCCGCGGCAAGCGCAAGCTCGTTGTTCGCAACGAAGAAGCCGGCGCCGAAGAGGAGCATCTCATCCCGCACGGCAAGCACATCATTGTGCAGCCCGGCGACGTCGTCCACAAGGGCCAGCATCTCACCGAAGGTTCCGCCGATCCGCACGAAATCCTCGATATTCTCGGGCCGACCGCGCTCTACGAGTTCCTCATTGGGCAAGTGCAGGAAGTTTATCGTCTCCAGGGTGTAACGATTAACGACAAGCACATCGAAGTCATCGTCCGCCAGATGCTCCGCAAGGTTCGCATCTCGGACCCAGGTGACTCCGAGTTCTTTTGGGGCGAGCAAATCGACCGGGTGGCTTTCTTGCGCGAAAACAAGCGCTTGGATGCTGCCGGTGGCAAGCCCGCCGAGGCCGAGCCGATCCTCCTTGGTATCACCAAGGCTTCGCTCGAGACCGAGTCGTTCATCTCGGCCGCTTCCTTCCAAGAGACGACCCGCGTCCTCACCGACGCCGCGACTCTCGGCAAGATCGACCATCTGAAGGGTTTCAAGGAGAACGTCATCATGGGTCACCTGATCCCTGCGGGCACTGGTCTTCCGGCTTACAAGAAGCTGAAGGTAACGTTGCCGCTTGGTGGCGAGATCCCAATGGACGAAGCACCGCGTCCGGCCACCGCCGAAGCGAGCTAAGCTCTCGCGACCTTCCCAGAAATTTCAAAGCCGCGACGCAAGTCGCGGCTTTTTCCTTGTCGGACCTATTCAAAGCAGGGCAGGGCACTTTCAGCTCCTTCCCCTGAAACTGGGGGTTTGGTTTCCCCCTTGCGCCGAGTCTTCCAGTGGATCGATCCCGAATCTCGGAGAACAGCGGTCTCCTTTCCCTCCTTTTTGTCCGGGGCGGGAGGATTTTCCGTTTGGCGGCCATTTCAGCACCGAAAGGAGCCGATTTGGGACGGAAATCCACCGCCGATTTGTCCGCCGCCCCAATAATGTGAATAACTTGCGGGAGATAATTAAATTTCGCGCTTGTAGTGCATCTCGTCGCCGTGATTTGCTGACCCTCCATTTCGTCAAAAAACAGCACTTGCAGCCAAACTGTAGGTGCACCTGACGCCGCGGTTTTGAGATTTTCCCTCTCAAACGCCGTGTTTTTCAGCACAGCGCGAAAAAGTGCTTGCCGGAGCTTTTCGCTCCGGTAGGTTCCGCTGCTTTTCCACTTTCATCTCAAGCAATTTCTTCAACATGCCCACCATCAACCAACTCGTGAGAAAAGGACGTCGCAAGGTCCGTGCGAAGTCCAAGGC
>CAMTVF010000009.1:0-125292 GCA_947085115.1 uncultured Opitutaceae bacterium
GAAGCGCAGTGTCGTCTTCGGCACATACCAGTGATCGCTCGGCAATCCCAGTTCGCGCTCGAGCTTCTCATCTTCGGTAACAGTCTGGGCAAAGGCAGGGATCGAAACGGATGCCAGCAGGGCCACGGAAAGGACGGAACGAAAATTCATTGGGACTCAGGGTGAACAGATGGAGACCCATTGGAAAAGCCAAATAATCGATTGTTCCTAAGCATTTTCAGGGACTTCGGGCCTCGAACTCGATCTTTTTGGCCAACTTGGCTTCCGTTGCGAAGGCTTCCGCCTTCACGGGAAGCACTTTGGGTTTCTCATTCCGGTCTTTTCCGGCAAACATCGCCCAATGCCAGAACTTTCCCTCCAAGAGCATTTTTCGCCCCAAAGCATCTGCTTTGGCTGCGGTCCAGCCAACCCCAAGGGACTGCATATTCAGAGCCATGTGCGCGGCGAAGAGGTGATCGCCACCTGGACCCCGGAAGCTCACCACGCGGCCTTCCCGGGCGTGCTCAACGGGGGCATCATCGGGTCTTTGTTGGACTGCCACTGCAATTGGACGGCGGCGTGGCACTTGATGCGCGCCGACGGCCTCGAAACCCCGCCGTGCACCGTCACCGCCGATTACGCGATCAAGATGATGCGCCCCTGCCCAACTGACGGCCCGATTGATCTGGTGGCTCGTGTGGTTGAATTGACCGGAAATCGCGCCATCATCGAAGGCACCTTGACTGCCGCCGGCAAACCGCGCGCCACTTGCCGTGGCACCTTTGTCGCGGTGCAGGCCGGACATCCCGCCTTTCATCGGTGGTGAGCTGAATCGGATCAATCGCCCGCGAACGGCGTTGCCAAGATCCGCGTGGCTGCGTCAAATCGTCACGTGAAACCCACCGACCTCGCTCTGAATCAGGCTCTGGGCATGGTGGCCGCGCCGGAAGGGTGCGAGCACCTGCTGGAGATGCCGCTGACCCCGTTGCTGCAAAACCATCTCGGCACGGTTCACGCCGCCGCGCAGTTCGCCCTCGCCGAGGCCGCCAGCGCGCTTTCTCTTCAACGCGAGTTTCCGTCTCTCTGCGATTCGGTGTTCGCCGTCGTGCGCGGCTCGCAGCTGAAATACCGCAAGCCGGCCTCCGGCAAGCTGCTTGCCTTTGCGAGCCCCGACGATTTCACGCGCGAGAATCTTCTCAAAGATATCACGACCCGCACGCGCACCACCGCGACGGCTTGGGTCGAGCTCAGGGACGAGGCCGGCAACATTTGCTTCGCGGGCAGCTTCGAGTGGTTCGTCGCCCGGGCGGAAGATCAGGCCGAATAGGATGCGCCGCCTTGCCGCGATCCTTGGTTTTGCGTTGCTGGCGCCGCTCGGTGCGGGGGCGACCGACCTTCCGGAGTATTTCCAGACGGCACTCGCCCGTCTGAGTTCGGACGCACCGCGGGGGTGGGCCTACAACCTGACCACGATGCGCAAAGAAGAAACGTCCGTCGAACGCTACGATCCTTCCCGGCCGAAGGGTGGCGCATGGACGTTGCTGCGCCGCAACGGTCTCGAGCCTACCACCGAAGACCTCGAGCGCTACCTCCGCTACAAGGCCGGCAACGCCCCGCCCACGGCACGCGCTACTTTTGAAAAAGGGGACATCGACGTGACCTCCGCCGCATTGGTTCGCGAAGACGCCGAGCGGGCGGAGTTCCAATTGCGTTTCCGGGAAGACGTCTCGGAGCCGCTGCTGCAACATCTCCTCCTTCACCTTACCGTCAACAAGGTCGAGCCCACGGTGGAGCGCTTCACGTTGCACCTGCTCGGAGCATTCTCCCCCGCGCTCGGGGTGCGCATGCATCAGCTCAAAGTGACCATGCAGTTTTCGCCGCCGACCGGGGATCGGCCCGCGTTGCCCCATGAGATGGTCTCGCATTTTCGCGGCCGGCTTTTCTTTTTCATTCCCATGGAGGAAGAGTTGCGCGTCACCTATTCTGATTTCGCGCCGGTGATTCCGCTGCGCAAGTAGTCCTCCTTCAGCGCTCGCCCCCAACCGGCAGGACTAGGCGGCTTTCTTTGTCCGGCGTGTTGAGCGGACCGGTTTGCCCGCCAGTTTGATCGCAGGAATATTCACTGCGGCCAGAGCGTCGGTTCGATTCCATTTCAGCACGAGCGTGCTCAACCCCGGCAGGGTCAGCACGAGCGACTGCGCCTGCCCGTCGGCGACAACTGCCTCGGTCGCCTGGCCACCGTAGTTCCCGAAGCCCGCACCGCCATAGACGCTGGCGTTGGAATTGAGCACCTCCTTCCACAGGCCCGCCTCGGGCACGCCGAAGCGGCAAAGCGTGCGGGTGACCGGAGTGAAATTGCCGATCACCAAATGGACGTTCTCTCCCTTCGGATCCAGGCGCAGAAAACTGAGGGTGGAGTGATTCCGGTCGCCGGCATTGACCCAGCGGAATGCCGCCGGGTTGAAATCAGTCGTCGAGAGCACCGGCTCGCCGACATAGAGCCGATTCAGATCCCGCACCAAGGTCTGCAACCCTTTATGCTCGGGTTGCCCCAGCAAGTGCCAGTCGAGACTCGCATCGTGATTCCATTCGCGCCACTGCCCAAATTCTCCGCCCATGAAGAGCAGTTTCTTGCCGGGATACATCCAGATGAAGCCGTAAAGTGCGCGGAGATTGGCCGCCTTTTCCTCCGCCGGGCCCGCTCCCATCTTGCTCAGCATCGAAGCCTTCAGGTGCACCACTTCATCGTGCGAATACACGCTGATGAAATTCTCCGAATACTGGTAAACCATGCCGAAGGTGAGCTTGTCGTGCATCCACTTCCGGTGAATCGCGTCCTTCTGGAAATACTCCAGCGTGTCGTGCATCAGTCCCATGTTCCACTTGTAGTCGAAGCCCAGTCCACCGTCCCGCGTCGGGCGGCTCACCATCGGGAACGCCGTCGACTCCTCGGCAATCGTCAACACGCCCGGGTAGTAATGATGCACGAGGTCGTTCACCTGTTTCAAAAACGTGATCGCGTCGAGGTTCTCGCGGCCTCCGTAGCGATTGGGAATCCATTCCCCGGCTTTGCGCGAGTAGTCGAGGTAGAGCATCGAGGCCACGGCATCCACGCGCAGGCCGTCGATATGAAACCGATCCAGCCAGGAAAGCGCGCTCGCGATCAGGAAGCACCGCACTTCGTTGCGGCCGTAATTGAAGATCAGGGTGCCCCAGTCCATGTGCGCGCCGAGCCGGGGGTCGGCGTGCTCGTAAAGGTGTGTGCCGTCGAATTGCGCGAGGGCAAAACTGTCGCGCGGAAAATGAGCCGGCACCCAGTCGAGGATCACCCCGATGCCTCGTTGATGCAGGTGATCGACGAAAAATTGAAAATCCTCGGGTGTGCCGTGCCGGTGGGTCGGCGCGAAATACCCGGTCACTTGATAGCCCCACGATCCCGTGTAGGGATGCTCCGCCACCGGCATGATCTCGACGTGCGTGAAGCCCAACTGCGTCACGTAATCGGCCAAGGCGGGGGCGAGTTCGCGATACGTCATCGGTCGGTCGCCATCCTGCTGTTTCCGTCGCCAAGAGCTCAGACTGACTTCGTAGACTGAGATCGGCCGGTCGAGTTGGCCGGCGTTTGCCGCGCGCTTCGCCATCCACTCGGCGTCGCCCCATTGGTGACGAATCGTCTGGCAGACGATCGCGGCGTTATTCGGTGGGGCTTCGAAATAAGTGCCATAGGGGTCCGTCTTCATCCGCAGGTGACCCTGCCGGTCCCACACCGCGAATTTATACAACTCCCCCTCGACCAATCCCGGCACAAACAATTCCCACACGCCGGACGCGCCCAGCGGGCGCATCGGATGGTAACGGGCGTCCCAGCCATTGAAGTTGCCCACCACCGAGACCCGCGAGGCCGCGGGAGCCCAGACGGCAAAGGCCACGCCCGGCACGTCCCCCAACCGGCGCACCTGCGCCCCGAGCTTTTCGTAGATGCGGTGCTCGTTGCCCTCGTTGAACAGGTAAAGGTCTTGTTCGCTCAACGTCGGGAGGAACGAATAGGCGTTGTAAACCTGGTGAATGTCGCCCCAACCCGTTTGGTAGCGCAGTTGGTAGCGAAACACCTCCGCTTTGCCGGTGATGAAGACCTCGAAGAAGCCCTCGGTGGAGAGTTGGATCATCGGGTGCGCCGGAGCGCCGGGCGCGTCAAGTTCGATGACCTGACAGGTTGATGCTCCCCGAACAAACGCCCGCACCACGACACCTTGCTTGCGACCGATCTTGGTCGGATGCATGCCCAGCCACCCATGCGGGTTGGACTGGCGGTTCTCGAGAAAGGCTTCGAGTTCGTGCGGAGGGATGATCACGAGGCCGCCACCATTGTCCAAGGACCCCGGCCCGTCTAGAGAAATTCCTGTCCTCGAATTGCACAAATCATCATTGCCCCGCCGGGAACCACCCTCCAATTGAACGTGTCATGTCCCGTCTCGTGTCTCGCATGCTCGTCGCTCTGCTGCTCGCCGCCTTGCTCCCGGCGGCGCTGCTGCGCGCCCAAACCAAGGCGGCGGCCACGGCATTGCCCAACGCATCGGGTCGCGAAACGGTGTATGACGACGCCACCAAGCAACTCGTGTTGCGGGGCGATGCCCGTATCGTTTACGGCGACCTCATCCTTACCGCCGACGAGATCCGATACAGCCGCGACACCAATTCGGTCGATGCCCGTGGTCACTTCGTCCTGACCAACGCGAACCGTCGCCTCGTTGCCGATGCGGGCACCTACAACCTCACCACCGGCATTTTGAAGGTGCGGAATTTACGCGTGGGCGAGTTTCCGATCTATGTCCAAGGTGAGTCGGTTGAGGGAACCTTCGACGAAATGGTGTTTACGAACGCCACGATCTTCTTCCGCGAGAAAGCCGCTTACGCGCCCTCGCTCAAGGCCAAGCGTATCACCTATCGCCGCGGCCGCATTGTTTCCGCTGAAGGGCTGCAACTCGGACTTCTCGGCGGCCATATTTTCAAACTGCCGCATTTCGAGCACGACCTCACCACCGACCTCATTTCCCTCTTTTCCG
Source organism: uncultured Opitutaceae bacterium (assembly GCA_947085115.1). Lineage (GTDB taxonomy): Bacteria > Verrucomicrobiota > Verrucomicrobiia > Opitutales > Opitutaceae > Didemnitutus. Next base: position 5,043 of record CAMTVF010000009.1, read on the forward strand.
GCAAGCTCGGTTATCGCCGCAGTCTGGGCGTTTTCGTCGAAGCCAACCTGCGCCTCCCTGTCGCGAAAGGCGTGCGCGTTGGGGGCGAGCTCGGACTCTACAGCTCCCGTGGGGTCATGATCGGCCCATCGGCAACTTATCAGCGCAGCGAAGGCGACGACCAGATGCGCGGCGGTTTCTCCTCCGGCTACATCAACGATTACGGCGACCGTCTGAACGACATCTTCGACCGCCCGGTTCCTAAGGACCGCAGTTTTGTCGATTGGTCGCATCACCAACAATTGGGCCCGCGGATCCATCTGGATGGTCAGTTCAATTATTGGAGCGATTCCGAGGTGCTCCGCGATTTTCGCTCGAAGCGCTTCTTTCCCGTGCAGCAACCCGACTCGTTCCTCGAAACGGTCTATGCGGGCGATAATTTTCTCACCAGCGCGTTTTTGAGAGTGCACCCCAATCGCTTCCACCGCGTGCAGGAGCGCCTGCCCGAGCTGCGTTTCGATCTTTTGCCCTCTGAGGCCCCGCTGGGTTTCTATGAGCGCCTCTCCGCGAGTTTTGCCGTGCTGGACGAGGATTCCTATCTGGGCTCTGCCCGCCAGCGCTCGACGCGCTTCGATGCCTACTATGGCATTGATCGGCCCATTGCCCTCGCGCCTTGGTTTACCTTCACACCGGTGGCTGGTGTCCGGGTCACGCATTACACCAATGCCGTCGGTGGCCGCAGTGACTACACCCGCACCCTGACCGAAGTCGGTTTCGATGCCCGCCTCCGCGCGGTCGGCACCTTTGACTACCGAAACGAAGTCTGGGAGATCGACGGCCTCCGCCACCTGATCGAGCCACGCCTCTCCTATCGCTATGCCCCGCGCGCCGACGATGGCATTCCTTACATCCCCTCCATTGATCGCCGCGTTTTCTCCACTTACCTGCAGCCGCTCTCGATTGGCGATCGACGCAATATCGACGAGCTCGAGCGACTGGACACCCTGCGGTTCGCGCTCCACAACACACTTCTGACCCGCGACAGCACCCAGGGTTCACGCGAACTCGCCTCGCTCAACCTCGCCACCGACCATCGTTTCTCCCGCCAACCCGGCGACCGACCGCTTTCCGATATTCACACCGAGTTCAGTCTCACGCCGGCGCCGTGGGTGCGCTTCGAGGTGTTCCAACGCTTCACGCCCCAAACCCGCACCCAACAAGAGCTCAACTACGCACTCACGTTGGAAGATCAGGAATGGTGGTCGCTGCGCCTCAGCTCCCACTTCCTCAAGAATGATTACGACGAATACACCGTCGATTACCGGCACCGCCTTAACGAGGTTTACGACGTCATCGCCCGGTGGCGCTACGATGCTCGCCGCAGCCGTTTCAACGAACAGAGCTACGGGGTCTGGCAGCGACTCGGGCAGACGTGGGCCGTGAGATATGAAGCCTCGTTTTTCAACGGGCCCCGTCGCGAAAACGCCTTCGCGTTTAACGTCGAGGTCGAGCTGTTGAAATTTTGATCACCCGTCCGCCCAAGCGGGGATGGCGTCCGGCCTCCGCACTCCACGGCTTTCCCGGCTCCAGCCGTGACATCTCGCGCTGAACGCGTTTGGATGATACCCACCTGCTCTGATGACGCTCAATCCCCGCATTGCCGCCAACCAGCAGCGCACCTTTCTCGCGTTCCTGCCTCTCATCTTGCCCCACGTTGGCCGCGACAGCGCTCTGCCGCGTCGCATCAAAGAGCTGCTGGGGAGTAACCGTGCGCTCGGCTCCCGCGACCGTCGTCTTTATCGCGAGCTCATCTATACTACGCTGCGTTTTCTCCCGTGGGTTGAGCCCATCCTCGCCACCCACCCCGATTTTGCGGCGCAATCAATCGCGTGGCTCGCGCCCGACCTGAAGGACACCGATGCCTACCGCTCTGCTCTCCTTGTCGACTGGCCGCCTGTCCCCGCGTCGCTCGCGAAAAAGGCCGCAGCGCTGGCTGAGAAAGCGGCTGGCATTCCTCGTGGGGAAAGCGCCGCTCCGGTGAGCTTTCATTTCTCGTCCGAGGACTTGCTGCCGGCTTGGTTTCGCCCGCATTGCCCCGCCGCTTTTGAATCGCCGCACCTCGACTCCATTCTTTCCCGCGCTCCGATTTGGGTTCGTCTCCAACTCAACGATCGGTCCCTCGTGTTGAATGAATTCAAGAGCAAGGGCTGGGATGCCCGGCCTGCCCCGGGACTGCCCGATGCTTTCGCTCTGCCACCGAATGCCGGAGTCGCCGCCACCGAGGCCCACCGCCGAGGCTTTGTGGAGATCCAGGACCTTGGCTCCCAACTCGTCCTCGCGCACACGCCAGTCGTGCCCGGGCAAATCTGGCTCGATGCCTGTGCCGGTGCCGGCGGCAAAACGCTTCAGCTTGCCCATGCTCTCATCAGCCCACCCGGCCAGAGTGCAAACCTCACCGGCCGGGTCGACGCCACGGATCTTCGCCCTTCCATGCTCGAGGAGCTCCACGAGCGCGCCAGCCGCGCCCGACTGGCCAACGTCCGGATCGTCACCACCGCCACCGGTCCCTACGATGGGGTGCTGATCGATGCACCCTGCTCCGGCTCCGGCACCTGGCGGCGCTTGCCGCACATGAAGTGGTATTCGCAGCCCGCGATGCTCATCGAATTTGCAGCGCGGCAGCTTTCCCTTCTCACGAAGAATTCTTCCCTTGTGAAACCGGGTGGCCTGCTGGTTTACGCCACCTGCTCATTGAGCCACATCGAGAATCTCGATGTAGTCGCCGCATTTCTCGCGCAGCACGCCGAATTTTCGGCGGAAAGGCCCGCCACGGAATTTGGCGGCCATTACGACGGCCTCGGCACGACGCTGCTGCCCGGCACTCACGACAGCGACGGCTTTTACGTCGCCCTGCTTCGCCGGCAATAACGCCTTGGCAAACCCTGTTCGTTTCGCCCTCAACGGCGGCGAGTGCTCGGAACGGGACGTCAATTAGCGCCGCAACACGCGGGCCATTGCCTCAAGCAGCGCTTCGCCCGTGAAGGGTTTTCTCAAAATGGGCGGCGGATTCGTTCTGGGCAATCGGCTCGTAACATGCGCCGGCCCGAAGCCGCTCATTATGAGCACCGGAATTTCCGGTCGCACACTCCGGATCTCTTGCAACACGGCGGCGCCATCCTTTTCGGGCATGGTCAAATCGAGCAGCACGGCCTCGAAGGAACCGGGCGCGGCGAAAAATTTCTCGGTCGCCTCGACGCCGTCGCGCGCGCGAGTCACGCGGTATCCCGCCCTCGTGAGCATGGCGGACGCCACGGCGAGCACTGCGGGCTCGTCGACGACGACGAGCACATGGGCCGTCGCACCCGGCTCCAGTGCAAGGGTGGCAGGCGGAGGCAATTTGCCCTTGGGCAACGGTCGCATCGAGCGCGGAAAGAACAGTCGAAAACGGGTGCCCGCGCCTTCCGTGCTGGCGACGAAGGGAGAGCCGCCGAAAGAGCGGAGGAGTCCGAGCGTCGCCGCCAAGCCCAGTCCTCGCCCGGTGAATTTCGTGGTAAAGAAGGCTTCGAATATTCGGCGAACCGTCTCTGCAGACATGCCGATCCCGGAATCGCTTACGGAAAACAAAATCTGCTCTCCTCCCTTTTCGTTATTGTCGGGCATGAGGACAGCGCGTTCTCCCGCTTGGAGCACCGCGTGAGCAACGCCGGTGTGAAGCCGCACTTTGCCTCCTGAAGCAGAAAGAGCCTCACCGGCATTGATCACCAGATTCATGATGACCTGCCGGATCTGCGACGGATCGACCTCGATCGGGGGCAGGTTGGGTGCGAGATCCAATTCCAACTCGGCCGACGCGGGCACGGACGCCCGGATGGGCTGCATCGTGTCGGTGATGGCGGCATTCAGATCAACGGCCTCAAGCATGTAGTTGCCGCGCCCGGCACTGGCGAGCATCTGACGGCACATGTCTGCTGCCCGCTTCGAAGCGCCCTCAATCTGGTCGAGGTGGTATTGGACCTTCGCTTTATCCTCAATCTCCAGTCGCGCCAAACCCGTGCTCCCGCCGATGACCGTCAGCAATTTGTTGAAATCGTGGGCGACACCGCCAGCGAGCAGGCCGATGCTTTCGAGGCGCTGCGTTTCGAGCACGCGGGCGCGCATTTCGTCGCGCTCAACTTCCGCGAGTTTTCGTTCAGTGATGTCCGTCACCGTGCCCGCTGCGCGCTTGGCTCTGCCATCGGGGTGAAGCTCCAACACTTTCCCTTTAACGTGGATCCATCGCCATTCCCCTGACTTCGAGCGCAAGCGATGATCAAAGGCGTGGCTGCGGTTGCCGACCGCCATGGCACCCATGCGCGCATTGAGCGCCACCGGCAAGTCGTCCGGATGCACATTGGCGAGCCACGACTCAATGGTGGAGGGGAGTTCACCTGGCTGGTAGCCCAACATCGTCATGGCGCGATCGCTGCGCTCCACGATTCCCGTATCGATTTCCGTGTCCCATGAGCCGTGGTCGCCGGCCTCGAGCACGAGTTTCAATTTTCCCTCCCCCTCGCGCAGGGCGGCGGATTGGACGGCGAGGCGTCGCATGAGGCGCCGCTGCCAGATCATGATACCGAGGCCGGCAAGGCCAATCACCACGACGGGCACCACGTAAATCCACACGTCGCGCCGCCGCACTTCCCGATTCTTGAGCGGACCGATCCAGTTTTCGTAAATCTGCGCATAGACGCCATTGTCGCGGATGCGAGTGAGGCCCTCGTTGATGATGGCCAGTCGCGCCTTGTCGCCCTCACGCACGCCGCAATACAACCGGTAGTTCAGGTCCGGGAATTGCAGGCCCAATGGGACGAGGTTTCGTTGATCATTCCGACTGATGAGTTCGACATCCGAACTCATCAGCCCAAACGCGACGAACGCAACATCGGCCTCTCCGTCGGCCACGGCTTTCAGTCGTTCCCCGACACTATCGCGATAGACAATTTCGCCGCCGGCTCCGATTGAGCGCAGGTAGGACTCGAAAAGACTGTCCTTTTGCACTGCCAAGCGAAATCCATGCAAGTCCTTGATGTTCTCGGGATGCACCGCGCGGGCCTTTGCGTCCAAACGCGCCCGGTCGTAACTCCAGCACCGTGACCGAGTAGTCGATAAACTCATCGCGCTCGGACGTGTAGCCCATCGAGATCAGCACATCGACCTCCCCATTCCGGATGTCCTGCAACAACTCGCTCCACGGCTTTTTCACAAAGACGATTGGCAGGTTCATCTCCTTCCCCACCGCGGCGAACAGCGCAGGCCCGAATCCAGTCGGGTTGCCGTCTTCATCCATGCCCGTAATTTGCCCCAAGCCGGCCTCCACGCCCACTCGCCAGCGTTTTGGTTCCACTTCGGCGGTCGAGCTTACCGGCCAAAGCAAGCTGGCGGCCAAGCATGCGATGATGACCGGAAGACGTGGCACGAAAATGAGCAGGGGACGCAACGTCCTAGATGGCAATACCAAGCCGGGTTCGGGTCGGGCGACGCGAAGCTGCTTTGGAAAAGGAGATTGTTGGGCTGGAGGAAATTTTCCCGTTGCACCGTTGCATCTCCAACCATCGACTCAAACCGTGGTAGCTGAAGCCGATTATCGCATAAAACTCCCTGTCTTTGAGGGACCTCTGGACCTCCTGCTCTTCCTGATTCGCAAGAATGAGTTGGATATCTACGACATTCCGATCGTCTCGGTCACCCGCCAATATCTGGACGTTATTTACGCAATGAAGGACCTGCAACTGGAGGTGGCGGGCGATTTCTTCGTGATGGCGGCGACGCTGATGGAGATCAAAAGCCGCATGTTGCTGCCGAAGCATCAACAGGCAGTCGACCCAAATGCCGAAGAAGAGGACTTGGATCCACGCTGGGAACTCGTCCACCAACTCCTCCAATACAAGAAATTCAAGGAAGCCTCGGCCACTCTCGGCGAAATGGCGCGAGACGCCCAGGATCAGCTCACCCGACCCGGCTCGGCCTTCACCCCGGCGTCGGAGCGTCCCCTCAAGCACGTTGATCGCATCGAACTCTGGAACAGCTTCAACATCGTGTTGCGCCGCCTCGCCGAGAAACTCGTTGTCGGTGAGATTCACGCGGAGCAAGTCACCGTCTCCGACCAAATGGAATATATTCTGAGGCACATCGCCACTCACAGGGAATTTACCTTTACCAGTCTCTTTCCTCAAAAGATTTCCCTGCGCCGCATCGTCGCGACGTTTCTCGCGCTGCTCGAGCTCGCCCGCTTGCGGAAGCTCACCCTTCAACAAAACGAGTCCTTCTCAGACATCAACTGCGCTGCCGTCGAGGAAAACGAACTTGAAACGGCTCAAGAGCCGACCACCGTCACCCCAGACGATGAAAAACTCCCCGCGACGCCCGACGCCTAAAGCTGTCCAAGCCAAGCCGGCCGCGCACCTGCTCGGTCTCGGTCTGGACAACGACGATGGCCATAAACGCCTTACCCGTTCGGAAAAATTCACGCTCGTGGGCGGATCCGAGGAGACCCATGGCAGGATGACAGAAACGATGGTCAAGACTTTCGAGGAGCTGAAAAACCGCGGCAAGCATCTGGAGACCGTCCAGCCGAAGGAATTGACCGAAATCATTCACAAATCCACTCCGTGCTGATCCTCGCGGTTGAATTTCCCCAGAAACGACCCTAACTCACTCACTCTATGTCAGCGAACATTCTGCAACTCGATTCCCTCAATTTCAAGACCGCCGTCGCCGGTGCCACACCCGTCCTCGTTGACTTCTGGGCCCCTTGGTGCGGACCGTGCAAGGCCATCGCGCCCATTCTCGAGGAACTCGCCACGGAATTCGCCGGCAAGCTCACGATCGCGAAGGTCAACGTCGACGACAACGGGGAACTCGCGGCTGAGTTCGGTGTGCGGGCAATTCCGACCCTGCTGCTGTTCAAAGGCGGCGCTGTCGCCGAGCAATTCGTCGGGATGATGGACAAGGCGACCCTCAAGGCAAAGCTCGCCGGCAAAATCTAAGGCCGGGCAATCGCCCGACCGCACCGAGAGCGCAAGCGGCCAATCCAGACCGGAGCAAACGTTCCGGTTTTTTGTTGGCCCTTCTTCCGGGCGGGATTCGTTCAAACGCCCCAAATCGCGCCGACACACAGAAGCGCGCCGTAAGCCGCAAGAAACCTGGCGCTTGCCCCCAACAGCACGATTTGTTCCGCCGGTTGCATCGAACGCGCCAGCCGCCACGTCAGCCCGACCGCCCACGGCGTGAGCGTCAACGGGAGCAACACCGGCCAGCCATGGCCGACATAGAGGTGGAGAACGGGCGGGCTCAGCAAGGCGATGAACAAGCCGACGCCGTATTGCCACACCGCGAATTTCCGCCCGTAACGCACGACAAGTGTGCGCTTGCCGGCCCGCGCATCGGTGTCGGCATCGCGATAGTTGTTCACGACCAAAATATTGACGGCCAGCAGCCCGATCGCCGATGCCGCAATGCCAACCGCAGGGGAAATCATCCCCGTCTGCACATAGAATGTCGCTCCCACGGCCACGAGACCGAAGAAAAGATAGACGAACAGATCGCCAAAGCCGTGATAGCCGAGCGGATAGGGACCGCCGGTGTAAGCGACCGCGCAGACCAAGCTCGCCAAACCTACGGGCACGAGCAGCCAACTGCTGTGATAGGCGAGCAGGAGCCCCACGCCCAACGCCACCCCCAGAACGAGGGCAGTGGCCCCGAGCATCGTTGATGGAGCGATCAACCCAGCAGCCACCGCGCGTCGCGGACCGACCCGTTCCGGCGTATCCGCTCCTTTTTGAAAATCGAAATAGTCGTTCGCGAAATTTGTGCCAATTTGAACGAGCAGCGCAAACGCCAGACAATTGGCCGCCTTGAACCAATCGGCCGACGCTTGGGCATAGGCGAATGCCGTGCCGACGGCCACGGGCACCACGGCGGCCGGGAGCGTTTTCGGCCGCGCGGCCTCAATCCAGATTTTCCAGCCGGCGGCCATGGCTCACCACATCAGATTCCGCTTGCGGGTGAAAATCACCATCGGGCGCTTGGCCATCAAGCTCAGGAGCGGCGGCAGGAGGAGCATGAGGGTGTTGGTCAACGCCAAGGCGCCACCCCCACCGAGAAAGAAATTAAACGGCAGCAGCAAGAGCGCGTATCCCGTCAGGAACATGCGCGGCGTGGGGATGACAGGGTTGATCGCGCAGATGAGCAGAAACGCCATCGCGCCGGAGAAATAGTTGCCCATGCCGATGCTCAGTCCCGCGCAAAAGAATAGCGCCGCAAAGAAAGTGATCTTTTCCCGCCAGCGAACCGACTGAATCAACACCGCAACGAGGGAGAGGGCGATCTTGAGGCCAAAGGCCAGCATCCGGTCGTCACCTTCCGCCGTAAAACTAAATTGCCAGAGCGCCAGGGCGCCTGCGGTGCCGCGAAAGAAATCGATGTAGTTCTTTCCCTTCGCCAGCTCGCGTTTGAGCCGGACCGATTTGTCGTCGGGATCGTTGGCACCGTCTTGCGCGAATCGCTCGTGGGTTTCCCGTTGGCGGCGCTTGCGCGAACGCCATTTGCCGAAGCGCATCCACGGGCGCGGCAGCCAAAGCATGAACAGCGCGAACGCCAGATAGAGCCAGTGGACTTCGAAAAGGGTTTCCATGAAAGTGGGCGTCAATCCACTTGGACCACCGGGGGTTGTCAAAGGGGTTCTCCACGGGACCAAAGTTCGAATTCAAGAGCCGCCAGACGCCCAATCACGAGCTGTCGCTGCGCGGCCGGGTCGTTCTCCGGCAACCGGGGCAACCAATGCCGCAACCACGCGAGCGCCTCGGCTTCCCTGCCCTGCTCCACCAAGAGCTGGGCGTGAATCCGACCGGCATGCCACGGAGCGCCGGGCAGCATGGCGGTGAAGCCAAAAAGTTCCCCGGCGGCCATCCGATCTCGGCGGGCGTAGAGAGTCAGATTTGCCGCCTCAAGCCAACGCCCCGCATCATCGCCGGCATTCTCCAGCACGAGACCGATCGCTTCGTCCGCTCCGCCCAATCGCCAAGCATCGTGCACCGCGCGTGGCGCATCCGGGTTCCGGGCGATCCGCCAAAGCGGCATGTCGTAAGCCAGCATGCGCGCGGCGTTGAAACGAAAATACGCGGACTGCGGTGCGGCGGCCAAGGTCAGGCGCAGCAGCGCACGAACTCCGGCTTCGTCGCGGTTCTCCCACGCCAGATTGGTGCGAATCCAAAGCCAGTCCGCGGCCAGAGTGGATGCGCCGCCGGTGGCTGCAAAGAATGCCTCGAGACCGTCGCCGGTTTCCGTCAACGGCGCGGACGTTAGCGCGCGCTCCATGCGATTCAAGGCCATGCCGCCAGCCAGCAACAGACCCAGAACCCACACGAGGGTGCTTCGTTCAAAGTTCACGGCGCGCAAAGAAAAAGGCTGCGGCGCAACCATAGAGGCTCGCGTAACTCACGGCGTAGGTCGCCGCAGCCCAAGGTGAAGCTGTCTCAAACACCGCGAAGTTTGGCACCAGCCATTCCAGCGCCGTCCACCCCATCTGCGCGACTCCGCTGCTGCGCACTTGCGCAAAGGCGATCACTGGGGCGAGTTGCCCCGCACACGCGAGCGCCAGGGTGGCCGCAGTCGAAAGGACGGCCCGCCCGAGCAACATTGCGGCCAGGATGGAGCCGGCGCCCACTATCAGCAAAGGGCCAAACCCGCTTGCGACCGCGCGCAGGGCCGGAGCCAATTCCGGCGCATGACCATAGGCGATCAGCACGCCCGCCAACGTCCCGGCGTGCAACAACACCAGCCAGCCGAGCAGGGTCCAAAGCGCGATCAACAAACCGATCACCACTTCGCTTCTGCGCGCACCGTGCATCAGCAATGTGGGGATTGTGCGCGTCGCAAGTCCCTCGCAGAAGAGCGCGGGTCCGACGAATGCGGCGACAAAGGCCCCACTCAGGAGTAAACTCAGAAGCGCAAGCTGGGTGAAGAACCGGGGCTCCTCCGTGCCCAAATTGAACCCGCGCAACGCACCGGCTCCGGCCAGCACGGCGAGTGCGACCGTCGCGAGCAACCACCCGACTCGCTGGTGCAGCGCCTGCGCAAGCAGGAACTGCGTCAGATGCCAGCAGCGCTGCAACCGCGCGCTCATATTGCCACCGCCTCGAGATAGAGTTGCGACAAACCGCCCCGCTGGCGGACTTCCGCTGCCGAGCCGGTAAACAACACACGCCCGCGCCCGAGCAACACGAAATGGTCGCACAACTCTTCCACCTGCGGAAGGAAATGCGAGGTGAGCACCACGGTGCGGCCGCTGTCGCGTTGGGCGCGGATGATTCCGGTCAAATTCTCCACCGCCCGGGGATCGAGTCCGGCGGCCGGTTCATCAAGGAGCAGAAGTTGCGGTTCGCCGATGAGCGCTTGCGCCAGTCCGAGTCGTTGCCGCATGCCCTTGGAGCAGTCCCCCACGCGTCGGTTGCCGGATTCCTGCAAGCCGACGGTGGCGAGCAGGCGCGCAGCAGTTTCGCTGGCTCGGGGCAAGTTCAAGCCGGCCACGCCAGCCAGACGCATCAAGAGATCGCGGCCGGTGAAAAATGCCGGCACCATGTAATCCTCGGCCAGATAACCGATCTGTCCGTCGGCTTGGGCTACCGCTGGCGTGCGGCCGTTCACGAGACATTGACCCGATGATGCGCGCGTCAAACCGGAGCCAAGCTTGAGCACGGTGCTCTTGCCGGAACCGTTGGGGCCAACGACGGCGCAGAGCGCTCCGACGGGCACAGCAAACGACACCTGATCGAGCGCCCGCCACCTCTGCCCCCGCCAATCCGTCACGTAGTCCTTGGTGACGGCGGCAAAGGAAACGGCCGCAACTGGGGTCGGCGAAGTCATCGAATGGCAAATCCCGAAAATTGCGGAGCACGTTTCGTGGCGCTGCGCTCGGCCTTGCGGATGTAGCCTTCAAGCTGCTCTTCAACTGCCGCAATAAATTCCGTCACCTCCCCGATCGCGCCCTCGGCCTCGAGCCGGACCCGGCCGTCCGCCAGATTGCAGACGAAGCCGGACACCTCGAAACCCTTCGCCACTTGCAGTGTCTGGTAGCGAAAGCCGACCCCTTGCACCCGGCCGGTGAAAAACACTGTTTCGTGATGGACGTCAGCCATTTCGCCCTATGACAGGGATGCCCGCGGGGACCTTCAAATCCAAAGGGAGTCCGAAGGAAGATTTTTAATTGCGCGGCGCCCGTTGCTGAGCACACTCCCGCCAGCGTCACGGTTGACGCCCCATCTACATGACCAACAAAGATTCCGACGGGATGTTCGAAAACGACTGGGAAGAAGGCCGTGAACTCTCGTGGACCGAGGCAGATTGGGAAAAGTATCTGTCCGAACACGACACGGCAATTGGGGAATACATTAAGTTTTACGAGCAGCTGTCTGAGGCCACGGATCGCGTCGACGAAGTCGCGCGACGGATGGGCTGGGACATGCAAGCCGACGAAGTTGTCGCGGAAACCGAGGAAGAGGAAGAGCCCGAGGCTTCCACTTTTGCGGAAGATTTTGATCTCTACACCGTGCACCGGAACCCGGTGCACATCGCTACCAAGGCGATCTACCTCGGCTTGATCGCCAACTGGGAACGGATTTCGGCGCACTCGGAACACATTCCTTCCGCGCAAGCCATCGGCACGCTCGGCTCACTTTACCGCGGCCGGGAACACGCGTTGCAGGCCGTCCAATCGCTCGACATGGGCGACTACGCACTGGCCATTTGCTTTTTCAAGAGGGCACTGCGCGAATTGAACGATACTCTCGCCCGCCTCGCCCAAGAGTCGGACGACAGCTCGGGACTCCATGCTCGCTACCGCGAGTTTGCGACGCCCCGCCTGTTTGATCTGCGCGAGATTTGGTTGCGGGTGATGAACGAGTGTCGCTCGGCGGATAACAAAGACTAGGCGCCGATCGCTCCCGACTTTCGCGAGCCGGTCAACGGCGGGATTTGCCCTTCGTGCCCTGCGTCCGCGGCGCGACCCTAGTCGCCCCGCTGTCGCGCAGAATCTTTACTTGGTCGCGCAAGAGTGCCGCTCGCTCAAACTCGAGCTTGTTTGCCGCCTCTTGCATCTCGATTCCGAGTTCGGCAATGACGGCCGCCACATCGTCACTTCCCTCCTCGACCAACGGGGCGCCGGCTTCACGGCCGGTGCCGTCGTAAACGCGCAAACTCGACTGCGCTCCGCGCTTCACGCTGCGGGGCGTGATCCCGTGCTCGGCGTTGTAGGCGAGTTGGATTTCCCGGCGACGTTTCGTTTCATCGAGCGTGTGTCGAATGGAACCCGTTTCGAAGTCGGCATAGAAGATCACGCGACCCTTCTCATGCCGGGCCGCGCGTCCGGCGGTCTGCAGGAGGCTCGTCGCGCTGCGGAGGAAACCCTCCTTGTCCGCGTCTAGAATCGCGACGAGCGCGACCTCCGGCAGATCGAGACCTTCCCGCAACAGATTGATGCCGACGAGCACATCGAAATTTCCCTGACGCAGGTTGCGCAAGATCTCGACGCGCTCGAGCGCATCAATGTCCGAGTGCAAATACTCCACGCGGATCCTCGCCTCACGCAGGTAGCTCGTGATGTCTTCGGAAAGTCGTTTGGTCAGCGTCGTGACAAGCACGCGTTCCCCCTGCTCGACGGCGCCGCGAATCTCGCCGATCAGATCCTCGATCTGGCCTTTCGTAGGCCGCAAAGTGATCACCGGGTCGAGCAGTCCCGTCGGCCGGATGACCTGCTCCGCGACAACGGGAGAAAGTTCCAGTTCGAATTTCGAGGGCGTGGCGGAGACATAGAGCGTCTGCCCGGCGATCTGTTGAAACTCGGCGAAACTTTGCGGGCGGTTGTCGAGGGCCGAGGGGAGCCGGAAACCGAAGTTCACCAGCGTCTGCTTGCGCGCCAGGTCGCCGTTATACATGCCGCCGATCTGCGGCACGGTGGCGTGGCTCTCGTCGATGAAAAGCAGGAAATCCTTGGGAAAGAAATCGATCAGACAGAAGGGACGATCGCCCTTCTTTCGCCCCGTAAGGTGAAGCGAGTAATTCTCGATGCCGTTGCAGAATCCCATCTCCTGCAACATCTCGAGATCATAAGCGGTGCGCATCCTGATGCGCTGTGCCTCGAGGTATTGCCGGTTTTTTTCAAAATAGGCGACGCGCTCCTCGAGTTCCTGCTTGATGTTCTTGATCGCGCCCTCAACCCGCCCGCGGGACGTGAAGTATTGATTGGCGGGGTATAGATCGAATTGCTCGATTTTCCGCAGCACTTTCCCGCTCATCGGCTCAAACTCGGTCAGGGCCTCGATTTCATCGCCGAAGAATTGCACGCGCAGACCGTGCTCCAAGTAGGCGGGCATGACGTCCACCACGTCCCCCCGCACGCGGAAACCGCCGCGCTTCAGCTCGTAGTCGTTTCGTTCGTAGAGATTGTCCACCAACCGTTCGAGGAAGCGATTTCGCGCCAGTTCGTCGCCGCGTCGGATCGAAATGCGCATGGCCGCAAACTCCTCGGGTGATCCCAGACCGTAAATGCACGAGACGCTGGCGACGACGATGACGTCCTTGCGACTGACGAGCGAACTGGTCGTCGCGATGCGCAGGCGCTCAATCTCCTCGTTGATCGAGGAGTCCTTTTCGATGAACGTGTCGCTTGACGGCACATAGGCCTCGGGCTGGTAGTAGTCGTAGTAACTGACGAAGTATTCGACTGCGTTCTCGGGAAAGAAATTTTTGAATTCCGAGTAGAGCTGAGCGGCGAGAGTCTTGTTGTGCGAGACGATGAGGGTTGGCCGCTGCAGTTGCGCGATGACGTTGGCCATTGTGAACGTCTTGCCGGAGCCGGTGACGCCGAGCAGCGTTTGGTGCTGGTTGCGCGCGCGAAACGAAGCCACCAGTTTTTCAATGGCTTGCGGCTGGTCGCCCGTGGGCTCGTAGTCGGCGCGAAGTTTGAACATGAGGAACGCCTAGCCAGAGTCGGCTCCGCCGCAACCACTCACAAGCCAAAGACGCGCAACAATCCGCCCCAAAAGCCGCTGGTTGTCGCCCGCTCCTGAGCGGCCTCGCCCTTGGCCGAAGTTTGCTGGCAAAGAAAAAGGCCGTTGCCCTCGAACAGATCGTCGAAAAGCGGGTTCTTCCCCCTAAAATAGGCCCAAAATGTTTCCGCGCGCACCGGGCGATACGCGAGACCCGGGGTAAACCCAATCGTCGAATCCTGATTGGCCCGGCGACCCGGAACGGCTCCGCCCGGTTGCCCATCTAGCACCTCGGCGCGCACGCCGCGACTGCCCGCAAGCAACAATGTGCCCGGTCCCACAAACTCGAAATAACGAAACTGTCCGGTGGCCCACGCTTGGAGGGTGAAAAACCGCCAATGCCGCCGGATGAGCGTGGTGCGGCTGCCACTCGGGCTCACCAGACCGGCCAAAAAACTGGGCCGCAACACGAGACTGGATCCCTCTGGCAGATTGACGATCGCGAGTTCGACGCTTGCCGCTTCCTGCGACGAGAATGTGGCGCGGCGCGGCGCGGTCTGGTCTGCGTTGCGCATTTCGACCAATTCGCGCAACCCCGCCGCGAGACACGTGAAGGGCATCCGCCAATCCAGCAACCAGCGCGTCGAGCGTTGCAGGCTCTCATCGGAGGCTTGCAGGTATTTCTCTTTCACCCACAGCACGGCCCCGGGTTCCAGTTCGATTTCCACCGACGCGCGACTGGAGACGACTTCCGGTCGGCTAGATCCCGGTGGGCCCAAACGAACGGGAGACCGGCTGGAAACAAAAGGTGCGACGATGAAGAACGCCGCGAACCGGCCCAAGGGCGGCCCGAGGAACCAACTTCCGATGCCGAAGACAATGACGAAGCCATAGCGGTCCCACGCCACCCGCGCATAGTGCATCACCTGCGACTTCTGTGTCTCGGCAAACTTGAGCTGATCAGCCGAACGACCGAGGGCAATCCGGAGTCCGTCACGCTCCCATTGCGTGCGCGTTAACGCGGTGCGCGTGGCGGCAACCTGCACGCGGGCTTCAGATTCCAGTTTGCGCAGCCGAAGGAGGCGTTGTTCGTTGAGTTTTATTTGGTCAGCGCCCGTCGTCAGGCGATTCAAGCCGCGATTCATTTCCTCAAGTTCGGTGGCGAGCCGGGTGGCCTCGCGCTCCCGTCCCTCAAGTCGCTCGATGTCAGCGCGCATCGTCACCAAGCGGGCATCCACATCCGCGATGGCTTCGCGGATCTGCTGCGCTTCACCGGTGAGGGTGCGAATGGTCTCCTGTCGGGCTTGATCAAACCTGACGTTGTCCCGCAGGAACAACCACAGCCCGAATCCGACCAAACCAACAACCATCAACAAGAAGCCGAAGGTCAGCTTTTGCAGGCACCACGATAAAATTCGGACGACGGTTCCCATAAATCACTCTGACTTCTTTACCAATTAAGTGGTTTCATTGAAGGCAGACGCGGCTGGAAGCCAATTGCTAAAGACCGTCCGTGCCATCACGCTTGCCTTCATCCCACCCACCCATTCCGCAATGTCCTTTAACAAATCAATCTACGATTCGCCGGTCTTTCAACAGGCCTGCGACCAATTCGACCAGGCTGCTGACATCCTCGGCATGGACCAGAGTCTGCGCGAGCGCACGAAGCAGCCGCGCCGATGCATCATCGTGCGTCTCCCCGTCCGCATGGACGACGGCCGTGTCCAGAGCTTCGAGGCCTACCGAGTGCAGCATAACATCTCCACCGGTCCCGCCAAGGGCGGCATCCGGTTTCACCATGACGTGACCCTCGGCGAGGTCGCCGCCCTCGCGATGTGGATGAGCTGGAAATGCTCGCTCGTCGGTCTGCCCTTCGGCGGGGCCAAAGGCGGCGTCGTGGTCAATGCCCGCGATATGTCCATCGGCGAGCTGGAGCGACTGTCCCGTCGCTACATGCAGGAGATTGCCCCCTTTATCGGCCCCCAACTCGACATCCCTGCACCCGATGTCGGCACCAATGAACAGGTTATGGCGTGGATGATGGACACCTATTCCAATCACGTCGGACACTTTGACCCGGGTGTCATTACCGGCAAACCCATTGCTCTGGGCGGTTCGCTTGGACGCAAAGAAGCCACCGGCGAAGGCGTCGCATGGTTCACTAAAGCCTACCTTGCCGACTTCGGCGTCAAGGCCGCCGACACCACCGTGATCATACAGGGTTTTGGCAACGTCGGCAGCGAAGCCGCCATCGCCCTCTCCGCATGGGGCGCGAAGATCGTCGGCATCTCCGACTACACCGGCGGCATCTACAATCGCAACGGCATCAACGTCAGTGATGCCCTCGCCTACATCACGACCAACAAGTCGCTCCAAGGCTACGCGGGCGGCGAGGCCTTGACCAATGACGAATTGCTCGAGCAACCCTGCACCGTCCTCATCCCCGCCGCGCTTGAGCGGGTCATCACCGAGAAAAACGCCGGCAAGCTCAAATGCCGCATGATCGCCGAGGGCGCCAACGGCCCGACCACCTACGAGGCTGACCGCATCATTGAACAGCGCGGCGACATCGAGCTGATCCCCGATGTGCTCTGCAACTCCGGCGGTGTCATCGTCTCCTACTTTGAATGGCTGCAAAACCAATCCGCCTACTACTGGTCGAAGGAGGAGGTTTTTGAAAAACTGCACAAGATTCTCGCACGGGCAAAAGCGGCGGTTGACGAGACGAAGCGCAAGCACAACTGCTCGCGTCGCACCGCCGCCCTATTGCTCGGCATCGCCCGGGTCGCCGATGCCAAGGCCAAGCGCGGTCTCTTCCCCTGAATCGACAATCCGTCCCATTTTACAGCCCGCGGTTCGCCGCGGGCTTTTTTGCACGAGCAGGAGGTGCCTGCGGCGACCGGCGGTCGGCAAGAAAAAAGGGGAGTCCGGAGACTCCCCTTGATGAACAAAACGGCGCAGGCCGATTGAAGCTAATTGTTGTGCGTGTAGGGCCCGACCCAGCCGGTGGTGTTTCCCGCAGCGTCCGCGGAACGCACGTAGTAGGTGTAGGTGACGCCCTTGGAGCCGCGGAAGCCTCTGACGTGGCTGGTGACGAGCGCGGGATCCGGGTCGAGGTAGTCGGTCGAGCCGATCCGGACATCCGAGGTCGCCAGCTCGTTCGTGGTCCAGCGGATCTCGAACGAGCCGTTTTTCGTGTTCGTCCTGACCGAGGTGACGCTCGAGATGACAGGCGCCGTCGTGTCGCCGGCGGTGAGGGCCCCGAGACGGTCCATCGCCGCCTTGGCGCGGACAAGGCCGTAGCCGTAGGAATTGTCGCGGCCCGCCGTCCCGAGATCCTCGGCCGTTTCCTGCAATGCCTGACGAACCTTGGCGTTGGTCGCGGTCGGGTGTTTGCTCCAAATCAGCGATGCTACGCCAGCCACGTGGGGTGTGGCCATCGACGTGCCGTCGAAATACTCGTAGCCACTGGTGTCAATGCTGGGGACGGTCGAGGAGTTGGCCGTCTGGCCGAGCTTGCCCAGCAGTTCGAGGCCGTCCTCGCGGCTGATCGTGAGGGCGGGGATCGTCGAGGTGTTGCCTGTTCCCAGTGTGCCCGAAAAGCCGCCGGCAACGTTGTTGTAAATGATGCAGGCGACGCCGCCGGAGTTCTGGACGTTGAGGACTTTGTCCCAGAAGGAAATGTCACCGCGCTCGACGAGGACGGTCTTGCCCGCCCACGCGGCGTTGGTGCTCAGCGCTCGTCCGCCATCAACGAGTGCGGCCGAGGCGGTGCCGAACATGGTTCCGTCAAGAGCCGAAGCGATATAGCTGCTGGTTCCAACTGACAGGCCTGCATTGCGGTAAGAGGTGGTGCTCAGCACGCCGACGCCGGGGGCGGCGATCTCAACAGTCGCATTTTTCTGGGAAAACGACGCCACCACCTTTGCCGAGTCGATCGCGGCCACGGAGATGACCGAGGCGTAGCCCGCGGGATAACTGGTCTGGGTGTTTCCGCTGTTTCCGGCAGCCGCGACCAACAGGACTCCTTGGTCGTAGAGGGCCTGCATCCCGTTGTTCTCGGTGGTGGACTGCGTGGTGCCACCGAGGCTCATGTTGATGATCTTCGCGCCGCCGTTGTTGACGGCGTTCTGCACGGCCTGGAGCAGCGTCGAGCTGTAGATCCAGGTGCCGGCGTCGCCGAACACCTTCACCATGTAGATACGGGCCTGCCCGGGGGACACGCCGATCACGCCGAGGCTGTTGTCAACAGCGACAATGGTGCCCGTGACGTGCGTGCCGTGGGAGTTGCGGTCGCGGTTCCAGGCGCGCTCGTCGGTCGCAGGGTCACCACCGGGCTCGCCAGCCATCGCCACGCCGGCGAAGTCCTCGTGGCCGGTGAACAGGCCCGAGTCGATCACGCCGACGGTGAAGCCTGCGCCCGTCCCGCCTGCGGCGACCGCCTGGGGCGCCTCGACCATGTTGATCCCATAGGGAACGGTCTGGCCGTATAGGTTGCGGACCGGGTCCTCCTCGATCAGCAGCACGTTCGGGTTGTTCCGCAACCCGTTGAGCGCTGGATCGGGCAATGTCACGGCCATCGCGCCGAGGTGATCGAACTCGTAGTGAATCCGTCCGCCCAACTGGACGACCGAGGATTTCACGGCTCCCTTTCCTCCGGGAGCGAACTGGACATAGACGCGGCTTTCGCCGCCCGACAAGGTCGCGCTAGAAAGCGCAACCGAAGCCATCGCAATGGCCGTCAATACCAAGGATCTCATGTATCTCATGTTTCGATATTTTGGGATGTGTGGTGCAGTCGACAAGGCCTGTCGCTGCGGGGTATGTCGAACGGGCATCGATTCCCGTTCGGTGATCATTCAGATAGGGCGGCAATTTCACAACGTAAAGGAGCGATTTTGCCGGCGCGATTTTTTCCGATTCTCCTGAGAAAAAGTCGGGACGAACGGCCCTATTTCTTCCCCTGCAACACGTCTCAGGCTGCGTCTTTCAGCCTGAGGACCCAATAGACCCATTCGTCGTCAAAGCACCAAGAATGCGAAGGCCACGATGAGGGTGCGACCAATCGCACCGACCAATCACGTTACCGCTTCGGCACTTATTGGGGCGTCCTCCGCAGTGTGTGGCGGGGCAGGTTCTTCTCATACGCCAGTCGCGCCAGCAGGTGGCTGGCCACGGGCAGTGTTACGAACTGGAAAAAAATCGCCGCGATGATCTTCAACCCCGAGATGTTCGTGGCCGGATCAAGCCAGAGGCCGAAAAGCAAAATCAGCAGCCCAAGGGTGAGCCCCTTGCCCAGCGCATGGGACCGGCAAAACAGATCGGGCAAACGCACCATGCCGATCATCGCCACGAGCACCACGAATGCCCCGAGAAGCATCACACCGGCGGAAATATACTCAATCAGGTTGCTCATTTTCCCCTCCCCTCCCCTTTCTCAATCTCTTCGGCATCTTCGCCCCCATAGGGCATCGCGCGTTGCAGGAAAAACACGAACGCCACCGTGCTAAAAAACCCCAGCGACGAAACAATCAGGATAAGTTCGACGTAAACATCCGTCTGCCACTGCCGCGAGAGCAGCGCAGTCAGCGCGACGGCGCACAGCACAACGGCGTCGAATGCCAGAATCCGGTCCGCAGCGGTCGGGCCTCGCGCGAGGCGGTAAAAACCAAGCAGCAGGGCTGCAAGCAGGATGGCGACGGCGAGATTGATGAGCAAGGCGGTCATCGCGTGAAGGCGAGAATACCCCGCTTGAGGGTCTGATCGATGGATGCCAACACGACCGCCGGGGCGGGGCAGTCGAGCACATGCAGATACAGACGTTTGAAATCGTGCGAGATGTCCACCGTGTTGGTGCCCGGCGTCAGGCTGACCGTGTGCGACAGCAGGAGTATCTCCACGCGAGTCATGCCGGAAACATCATAGATCAGGAAAGCGGGCCGGAGCCGTTCCACCGGGGTGAAAAGCGTAAGCCAGATCAGTTGCCCGCACGCCTTCAGGAACTCGCGCGAAAACACCCCGAGGAACGCAACCGCAGCGGTCATCCGGCGCACATACGCTTCGCTGCCGAGCACGGGCTTGAAGAGCAGCAGCAGTCCAAACCCCATCGCGAATCCGACGGTGAAGCCAAATATGGACGGTCGCGTCTGCAGCAGCAGCCAGATCACCGCAACGAGCAGGTTCAGCAACAACGAGCGCATGGTCAGTTTCCTCCTCCCAGCAGATGGCTGATGTAGGCGCCGCGGTCGAGCACCTGGCGCGCGGCCTCATGCGACACACGCAGGAAAAACTCCGCCCCGAAGCCGATGCCGAGCGACAGCACCGTCATGCCCGCGGCGACCGCCGTCATCGGCTTCCAGCGGGCATCATCCGTGTGCACGCCGCCCTCGGCCGTCGTGCCCCAGAAAGGGCCGCTCCAAATCTTCAACATGCTGAAAAGCGTGAGGATGCTGGCAACCAGCGCGCAGGCCACGAGCACCCATTCCCCCTGCCGCACGCCCTCGACGACGATCATGTATTTGCCCCAGAAACCGCTGAGCGGCGGGAGGCCCGCCAGCGACAGCGCCTGCAGCAGAAACACCACCCCCAACACCGGCGCCGCAAGCCAGAGCCTTCCGGTCTTTTCAAGATTGTCCGAGCGGTTGAGCACCACCACCACGCCGCCCACCATGAACAGTGTCGATTTCACCACGATATGATGGATCACATAAAAAATCGCCGCCGCGATCGCGTAGGGGGTGAACAGCCCGATCGCCAGCACCATGTAGCCGATCTGACTCAGAATGTGAAACGAGAGGATTCCCCGGACGAAATTTCGCGAGACCGCGCCGAGCACACCAAAGATCATCGTGCCCGCCGCCAGCCATGCCATCAGCGTGTGGACCAGCGGCAGCTCCGGCGGCAGCACCTGACCGAAGATGCGCAGGAGCACATACACGCCAACCTTCGTGAGCATGCCGGCGTAGAGCGCCGCCACCGGGCTTGGTAAAATTGGATAGCTGTTCGGCAACCAGTAAAAAAGCGGGAACAGGCCCGCCTTCATCGCGAACACCACGAACAGCAGCAACGCCAGCACCGTGAGCTGTGGCGTCCCGACCAGGTCGTTGGCGCGCTCGGCGATCTGCGCGAAATTGAGCGAACCGAACAGACCGTAGGCCAGCCCCGCCGCCACCAGGAACAGCGTGCTGCCCACCAGATTCAGCGCGAGATAGGGGAACGCCTGCTTGATGTCCCAGTCATCCGCCTCGAGCGTCAGCAACGCATAGGAGGCGATGAGCATGACCTCAAAGGCGACAAACAGATTGAACAGGTCTCCGGTGCAGAACGCGAGGTTGATGCCCGTGACCAGGAATTGCACCAGTGGCAGCCTCAGCGGATGCTCGTCCTCCACCGCCAGCTCCGCGAACCCGAAGAGGATCGAAGCCAGCGCCGTCACCGCACCCAGAGCCAGCATGATGCCCGCGAGCAAATCCCCCACCAGCACGATGCCGTAGGGTGCGGCCCAGCCGCCGAGCGCCAGCACCTGCGGAGGCTGCCCATAGGCCGCATGCGCGATCGCAAGGGCCACGACCAGCTGCACCGCCGCGGACCCGCCCACCAACCAGCGCCGCCAGACCGTCGGGCGCATCATCAGCAACGCCACGAGTGCGGTCAGCAAGGGCAGCGCGACCGGCCAAACCATGAGCGTGCTGTTCATGCCGATCCTCCCCTGCGGTCCGGGTGTTTGCGCCCCGGATCAAAAAGCTCGTGCGCGCTCGCCGTGCGCTGGTCGTGAAACGTCCGGTAGAGCAGGAGCACCAGATAGGCGATCACGCCGAAGCCGATCACAATCGCCGTGAGGATGAGCGCCTGCGGCAGCGGATCCACGAACGCCGCGGCACCGTCGCGCACGATCGGCGCGGCCTTGTTCTCCGGCCTGCCGGACATCGCCAGGACGAACAGGTTCGCCGCGTTCGACAGCAAAATGAACCCGAACAGGATCCGCACAAAGCTGGCCTGCAGGATCAGGTAGCACGACACGCCAAACAACAGGCCCACCAGAATGGCGGTTTCCCACATCACCGGTCACCCCCTTCGTCCGGTGCGGACGTCTCTTCCGGGGCGTGCCTCTCGATCGGCTCCTCCAGCTTCGCGGCATAACGGCGCCACTCCTGCGGTTCGAGCGCGGTGAGGCCGGCGTTCGGCCGCGCGAGCACGAAGACCATTTTGGCGGCCGCCCCCACCACCACGAGGAACACTCCGAAGTCGAACAGCAAAGGCGTCCCCACCTCCAGCCGGCCGAAAAGCGGCAGGTTCTCAAAAACCAGATGATAGTGCCGGAGAAATGGCTCGCCCAACGCCACCGGTGCGAGCGAAGTGGCGACGGCGAGCAACAGTCCGCCCGCCGCCAAACGCACTGGATCGATGCGCAGCAGGCGTTGCGTGCGCTCCACCCCAACCGCCAGGCTCAACATGATCAGTGAGATTGCGGCACCGAGTCCGCCGATGAATCCACCGCCAGGAAGGTTGTGCCCGCGCAGCATCAGGTAAACGGCGAACACATTGACCAGGAAAAACAGCAGCGATGCCACCGCGCGGAAAATGTAGGAGTCACCTGTTTTCATGGTTTCTTCTCCTCCTTCCTAGGCGTTGGGCGCCCGACGCCGTAGCCGGCCGGCCCCATCTCGCCCGCCGCATACTCCTCCTCCGTCCGCCGGTAGCGCATCAGCAGCCCGAGTCCCCCGAGGCACGCGATCACCAGCACGGTGATCTCAAGCAGCGTGTCCAAACCGCGAAAATCCACGAGGATCGTGTTCACCGCGTTCGCCCCGTGCGCGAGCGACACGGTGTTCTCGAGGTAGTAGTCGCCCGCCGGCAACGCGTGCTTGTGCCTCATTGCCATCAGCGCAATCAGCGTCGTCAAGAGCCCGACCCCTCCGGAAATCACGGCATTCATCGCCTGCCGCCCCAGTGAGAAAGCGCGGCTCGCCTCGCTGAGTTCAGCGGACCGCGGAAACCGCGCCAGCAGGAGCAGCGCCAGAAGCAAGGTGGCCGACTCGACGAGGATTTGCGTCATCGCCAGATCTGGCGCGCGGAACAGCACGTAGTAGAAGGTGATCAGGAGGCCGATGACCGACACTGCGATGAGCTGCGATGTCCAGCGACGCATCACGATCACCATGGCCAGCGCCATGGCGATCAACGCCACCACGAAAGCCCGGAGCGGATCAATTTCCGCCGCCACCGGCAATCCCGGCCACAACGCGACCCGGTGGGTCCACCAATACGAACCCACAAGCAGGACGGTGAATCCAAGCGTGAGTGCGAGAAAATCGAACTGGCGGTCGAACCGCAGCGCCGAGCTGAGGCGGCGCGCCCCGAGCGGCAGCCCTTTCATCGCGCTCTCAAAAGCTGCGTCGAAACGCATCCACCGGGGCAGGCCCGCCCAGCCCCAGCCCTGGCGCTGCAGCGCGGCGAACAAAACGCCCCCCGCGAGCACGATCATCATGCTCAGGATGAACGCCGGGTTCACGCCATGCCACACGCTCAAAGGTTGCGCCATCGGATCATGCAACCCGGGAACCCGCAGCGACTCCAGCGCGGCCCCAAGATAGCCCGGAAAAATGCCAAAGACCAGACAGGCGCCCGCGAGCAGCAGCGGCGGCAGTTGCACGGCGAATCCCGGCGCATGAAACTCATGGCCGCCGCCGGGCCGCGCCGCCCCCCCAAACACGCCCCAGACCAGCCGCGCCGCAAAGGCGACCTTGATCACCGAGCCGAGCACAACCATGGCCAATGGATACCAGTTGAACGCCGCCCCGCTCTCCCAGTAATCCAGTTTCGCCTGCAGCATGTATTCCTTGCTGATGAAGCCGAGGGTGCCGGGCAGCCCCGCCATGCACGCCGCCGCCACGATCGTGATCCCCAACAGCAATGGCATTCGGCGCGCCAGTCCCCCGAGCGCACGCACGTCACGCGTCCCGGTCGCGTGATCCACGATGCCGGCGACCATGAACAAGCAACCCTTGTAGAAAACGTGATTGGCAATGTGCAGCAAATCGCCGTGGGCACCCTGCGACGACGCCATGCCATAATAGCCCATCAGGAAACCGAGCTGGCTGACCGTCGAGTAGGCCAGAATCGCCTTCAGATCGTGCGAGAGGAGCGCCAGCACCGCCCCCAGCAACATCGTGCCGAAACAGACGCCCACCAAAAGCGGCGCCCACATCTCCACCCCGTGAAACACCGGGAAGATGCGCGCGATGAGAAACACACCCAGCTTCACCATCGTGGCCGAGTGCAGGTAGGCACTCACGGGAGTCGGCGCCGCCATCGCGTTCGGCAGCCAGAAATGGAAGGGAAACTGCGCCGATTTGCCCAATGCACCCACGGCGATCAGCACAAAAGCGGCGTTGAGAGTCCCGGACGATTTGCCCCGCAACGCCCCGTCCAGCAGCGGCGCGAGCTCATAGGTGCCAGCCTCCTGCCCGAGCAACACCAGACCCGCCAGCATCGCGAGGCCCGTGCCCGCAGTCACGATCAGCGCCATCCGAGCCCCGTCACGCGACTCGCTCTTCTCGTGCAAAAATCCGATGAGCAGGAACGAAGCGAAACCCGTCAGTTCCCAAAACACGAAAAGCAACAGCACATTGCCCGCAAACACCGTCCCCAGCATCGCGCCCATGAACAACAGCAGGTAGGCATAAAACCGCCCGTGGTGCTCGTAATGATCGTCGAGATAATGCCGCGCATAGAACGCGATCAGCACGCCCATGCCGGCCACCACCAGCCCGAAGAAAAGCGACAACCCGTCGATGACGAACGTCAGGTTCAGCCCGAGCGACGGGATCCACGGCAGCTCGACCACCTCACGCCCGCCTGCAGGATGGTGCAGCGCGAGATGCGCCAGCAGCGCTGCCGACACCATCGGAGCCACCAGTGCAAACCAGCCGGCACGAGAGCCCCACTTCCCTCCGAAGGCCAGCAACGCAGGCATCAGCAGGAACGGCGTGGCTAGGGCGATGAATAATAGCAGCGAAGGCACTCAGGAAATGTTCGGACGTGAAGTGTCCGAAACGATTTGGCGGACACCTGCCCTGTCAACCTCTAACCGGCCTCGCATGAAGGGAATGCCCGTTTGCGGAGAAAACACTGTATCAGGACCGCAACAGCAGAAAACAAGCCGCCTGGATCATCGTTGGAACCAATGCGCCAAGGAGCAACTTGCCCGGCCCGACACCCTCGTGGAAATACTTTGAGAGGATCGATTGCCCCGCCGGGTTCGGCGCGTTGGCGATGACCGTCAGGCCACCCCCGGTCACCGCGCCCGCCACGACCGCGTATTTCATCTCGTCAGTGAATCCCGGCACCAAGGACGCCAGATAGGTGATCGCAGCATTGTCGTTCACCGCCGTGAGGATTGTCGCCCCGCCGAAGAGAGCAAGCGCGTCCAAGCTCCGCAGCACGGGCTCGATCCACCATTGCTGAAGCGTGCCATGAATAACGAGGCCCGCGAGGAAGAATCCGACGAGGATCGGACTGCGCATCGAGATGCGCGTCTGGAACTGCGTCGTCGCCTCCGTGAAGGCCAGAAACAACAGGAAACCCCCGAGGTAGAGCACGGTGTAGTGCGCCGTGAACACCGTCCAGAACAGCGCCGTGACGTGCGCCAGCGTCACCCACCACGGGATCGCGAAACGGTGTTCGGTGAGATGCGCCTCGTGCGCGGGGCCGTCGGGAACCGCAGCCGCCTTCACCGCCAGTTCGTCAAACTCCCGCCGGAACACCGCGTAATAAAGGAGGTTGGCCGCCACGAGTCCGACGGCGGCCTTCCAGCCGAAATGCAACAGCATGTGGCCGAGGCCCCAACCCCACGTTCCGGCCACCATCAGCACTGGCGGCGCCGCAAAATGCGTCAGCGTGCCACCCACCGAGACGTTCACGAACAGCAGGCCGATCGTGGCATACTTGAGCCGCTCCGAGGGCTGGAACCGGTAAAAATTCTCGACGAGCAGCAACGCCGAAATTGTCATCGCCGCCGGTTCGGTGATGAACGAACCGAGCAGCGGGCCGACGGTCAGAATCGCCAGCCACCATGCAGCCGGCGTCCGGCCGCCCAGCGAGGCGAGACGCGACATCGCGTTTTCCGCGAACGTCAGCACCGGCCGGCTCCCGGCGATCGCCATGATCACCACCACAAACAGCGGCTCCGTGTAGCGCACACCGTTGGTCACGTAGAGCTCCGCCGTGTGCCAGCTTTCATAGTAGGTGATCACCAACAGCAGCGGAATCACCCAGATACCGAAGACCACCTCCACCTCGCCCAAAAAATGCATCGCCTTGCCCCAGAAGCTGACCTCGTCCGGCTCGCCGTCGTTGTTGCTGTCGGTGAACCGTCCCGTCGCCCTGAGACGCTCCGCGTGGCGGCGCTCCAGCACATGCGCCCAGTGCCGGAACTTCGCGGTGAAAAAGGTGTGCACCACCGCGAGGATGAAGACGAGCGTCGCCACCAGGTTGAACGGTTCGACCTCGATCCGATGCCGGAGAATCTCGACGAGCGTCGCGCCGCTCTCGTCCTTCGCGTAGGTTTCGAGCTCCACCGGGAAAGCCCCATGGGCTTCATCGACGGACCCGGCGCGGGCGATGACCGGCACCAACAGGATCAGGGGCAGCAACCAGCGGGCAATGACCTTCATTTAAGGAGCAATGGCTTCAGCCCGGACAAAGCGCTGATGAAATGATGCGCCTCCGCCTCCACCCGTTCGCGTCGCACATAGCGGCCAAAACCAACAAAAAGGTCAACCCCATCGCGCGTTTCGAGGTCGCTGACACCATCGCCCACCAGCACTGTGCGCACCGGACGCAACTCCGCTTGCAACGCCCGGACGATGACCGGTTTTCCGCCCCGGCGGGTCGCAGGATGTGTTTGCTCATAGCCGGCGTAGTTGCCCGCTTCATCAAACTCCAGACGCACCGCTTCGATGCGCCCGATCCCAAGGAATTCCGCCAATGGCTCGATTACTTGGATGTGGCCGGCGCTCACGATGACCGGGGTCCAACCCGCTAGCTTGAGCGCGACGATCGTCCGCTGGGCAGTCGGCTCGACGTGCTCGATGTATTGTTGTGCTACCAGCGCAGCTTCGGCGCGCGTCGGCCGAATCAATTGCAAGCGTCGCCCAAAAACCTCGTCGAGCGCGATCCGTCCGTCCATCGCGTCGCGCGTCATCTGCTCAATCTGAGCAAAACATTCCGGGCCCCGGAGACGCGCCAGCTCATCCACCCCCTCGATTGCACTCAGGGTGGAATCGCAATCGAAACAGATGAGTTTGGTTTCCAAATCTGGCACGATACGATGAAAGCCCATGCGGCACTCCCCGCCGACACTTTTCCGTGTATTCACGCTGATTTCCCCACCGGCCGCGTCCTGTCGGACGCACCAACAAAAAGCCCTCCGCGAGGGGAGGGCTTCGGAAAGTCACTGGCGGAGGAGGTTGTTTAGGCCTTGGCGCCGCCGCGCTTGAACTTGGTCGTGAACTTCTCGACACGGCCGGCCGTATCGACGATACGCTTCTCGCCGGTGTAGGCGGGATGCGAATCCATCGTGACGTCGCGAACGACGATGTAGTAGTCCTCGCCGTCGATTTTCTCGACGCGGGCGGACTTCATCGTGGACTTTGTGAGGAAGCGTTTGCCAGTGGCAACGTCCACGTAGCACACGTTATTGAGAACGGGATGGCCTTGAGGTTTCACGGCGAAAAAATGTTGGTTGATCAGCCCTGGCGCGCCTTGTAGCGCGGTTCGGTCTTGTTGATGACGTAGATGCGACCCTTGCGGCGAACCACTTGGCAGGCCGGGTGCCGCACTTTCGCGGATTTGATTGAGGAAACGACTTTCATAAAAGCGAGGAAAGAAGAGACCCGCTCCCCACCCTGTCAAAGGAATTCTCCGGAACTTTCCGGCTGGTTGACACTAAACCAGGGAGAGCGTGCAATTCCCGATGGGTCAAGCAGCTACTGGATACCCGAACCTACTCGCCAAACGGTTTCTTCTCACGGGCCTTAGGGCAATTTCCTCACGGTGCCGGAGGATCATCGCGACGCCCAAAACACGGCCCGGCAGGCTGCGGCCACCGGGCGCGTGTTCCAGGCCGGAAAAGTTGCAATCCTGCGGACAAACCCTTCAGATCGCCGTTGGGCCGCGCTCTCCAGTCCGGATGCGAATGCATTCCTGCAATTCCTGGATGAAGACCTTGCCGTCGCCAACTTCGCCTCCGTCGCCGGTCTTGGCGGTCTTCAAGATCGCATTGATGACAATGTCCTCAAACGCCGCGTTGCAGGCGATGACAACCTGCACTCGCGGGATCAGGTTCGGAATTACCTTTTTGCCGCGTTGGACCTCGAACTCGGTCTGCTGGCCGTGGCCGCTAACACGGGTGACGGTGATGCGTTCGATTTCGGCGTCGATCAGCGCTTGACGCACCTCGTCGAGCTTCTCTTCACGAATAATGGCGGTAATGAGTTTCATGGTGGGGTCTCCGCTTAGTTGAGATTGTTCAATCCATAGCCGCGTTCGCCGTGGAGTTCGTGGTCCATGCCATAACGCTCGGAGCGCTCGCTGAGCCGCAGGCCAATCGTCTTCTGCACAATGAATCCGATGATCAATGTCATGACGCCCGCAAAGAGCACCGTGGCGCCAACCGCTTGGAGCTGCACGAGTGCCTGATCACTCAGACTCCACCCGGGCACATGGGTTGCCGCATCGGCCCACCACGAATCGCGGATAAAGAAAACCAACCCCAGCGCGCCGATAATCCCGCCCACACCGTGAATCCCGAACACATCGAGTGTGTCGTCGTAGCCCAGTTTGCCTTTGAGCATGATGGCGAGGTAGCAGCCAATCGCGGCAATGCCGCCGAGGGCAATTGCGCCCTGAACCCCGACGACCCCCGCCGCTGGCGTGATCACCACCAACCCGGCAAGGATGCCCGACGCCAGCCCGAGGCTGGTGGGCCGACCGTGAATCAGCGCCTCGATCAGCACCCACGTGAGTGCGCCGGCCGCGGCGGCAACTTGAGTGACGGTGAGCGCACGAGCGGTATCGAGATTGGAGGCGACTGCGGAGCCCGCATTAAAACCAAACCAACCGATCCAGAGCAATCCCACGCCAAGCAGGACCATCGTGAGATTGTTTGGCGACGTGGATAGTTTGGGATGCCCCAGTCGCGGGCCGATTAACAGGGCGAGCACCAAACCGCTCACGCCCGAGGAGATGTGCACCACGGTGCCACCCGCAAAATCAATCGCGCCCTTCGCGCCAAGATTGAAGAAGTATCCATCCGGGGCCCACACCCAGTGGCAAAGCGGCGCGTAAACGAAGAGCATCCACAACGTGATGAATGCGATCCAACCCTTGAAGCTGATGCGCTCCGCCACCGCTCCCGCGATCAGGGCCGGTGTAATGATCGCGAACTTCCCCTGGAACATCGCAAACACATATTCCGGCACGCCAGCCGGCATAATCGTCTCATCGATTCCCCGCAGGAAAAGGAGATCGGGGTTCCATCCCACAAATCCCCCGAGCACGTTTGGCCCGAACGCCAGTGCGTAGCCGCACACGGCCCACAGCACACCGACCACCGCCATCGCGATGAACGAATGCATCATGGTGCCGAGCACGTTTTTTGTGCGGACCAGACCGCCATAAAAAAGCGCGAGCCCCGGCACCATTAAGAGGACGAGGGCGGTGGAAACCAACATCCACGCCGTGATGCCGGAGTCCACGACAGGCGTGGAAACGGTATCCTGCGCGAACGCGAGAACCGGCAGGATCGCGAAAGCGACGGCTGCGGCGAGAGCACGAACGGTTGTTTTGATCATCATGGAAATGCGTGAAGTTCAATTCACGCAACGCATGCTTCGTGCCACCGCGTCGCCTGCGGTGTGTCATACCCCGATTCCGCTCAGTTACGGGTCGGATCGTCCGGTTCATCCACAAGCACGCGCAGTTGCGGATCGAGTGAGCCGAGCACCATTCGCCAGAGTGCCGGACCGTCTTCGCTCGTCAGATTATAGCCGGACGGCTCGGCCACGAACCAAGTCTTGTGCTCCATTTCATTTTCGAGCTGCCCCTTCGTCCAGCCCGAGTAACCGAAAAAACCCCGCACGGTCGCTTTCGGATCGAGCGCGAGCAACTCCGCGCGCGCTGGCTCGAGTCCAAATTGAATCTCGAATTCCTCCTCCTCCGGCCGCCAACGCCAGCCGGCGAGCAGCAATTTCCCGGTGTCCACCGGTCCGCCGCGATAGAGCGGCACCTTCGCCAGTGCTCCGATGGCAAAATCAGAGCCCAGTTCACCGAGCCGCCGCGAGAGCGGCTGGTTGATGACCACACCGATCGCTCCGTCCGCATCGTGCGAAGTAATCAACACCACCGCCCGACCGAAGTTCGGGTCCTTCATTCCCGGATGCGAAAGCAGCAGCATTCCCGCGAGGCTGTCCTTGGCATTGAAACGCGCTTTCATCTGCGACGACGAGGATTGAAGGAAGACGATGGGCGATTGACGGTGCTAGAGTTTGGAAATCCTGACCCCGGCGTCACCGAGAATCGAGGCGACGAACGGATCATTTGCGTAGTCCGTGTGATATTTGATTTCGGCGATCCCAGCCGCCGCCAAGATCTTCGCACAATTGATGCACGGAAAATGGGTCACATAAACGGTGCACCCTTCAACGCTGGAGCCACGACGGGCCGCATCCGCGACGGCGTTCTGCTCCGCGTGCACCGTGGCCATCTCGTGATTGTCCCTCACCCGCGAGACATGCGGTGTGCCCGGCAGCCAGCCATTGTAGCCGGCCGCGACAAGTCGGTTTCGCCGCTCCCCGCCCGTCACGATCACACAACCGACATTGAGTCGCTCGCAATTCGAGCGCGATGCGATGAGCGTGGCCGTCGCCATGAAATATTCATCCCAACTGGGGCGACGCGAGAATTGCGCGGTTGCGTCGCCGATCAAGTCGATCGGACTGCGGTGCTTGTCGGCCGCAGGCTCGGCTGTTGGACTCGCGGGATTCATGCCAGACTCCATGGCGCAAGGCTGCAAATCGGCAGGCCCTGAGGCAAGGGGGAAGACGCATTTCATCGACTCGGCGCGCTTGCACCACTCTGCCGCAGGACTCAGTCTGCTGCAATGCCGTCCCTCCATCAACTCGTTGAGTATTGCGACAAGCGCACCCGCCGCAGCGCCTTCAAGGACTATCCCGGGGCGGTCAACGGCTTGCAGGTCGCCAACGACGGGCGGGTCACCAAAATCGGAGCCGCGGTGGACGCAGGCCGGGTGCCATTTGAAAAAGCTGTCGAATGCGGAGTCGATTTTCTGATTGTGCACCACGGGCTCTTTTGGGGCGGAGTGCAACCGCTGACCGGCCCGGTCTATGAACGCTTTTCCACGGTGCTGCGGGGCAACTGCGCGGTCTACTCGTCGCACCTGCCTCTCGATGCGCATCCCGAGATCGGCAACAATGTGCTCCTCGCCCGCCAACTGGGACTGCGTCCCAAGGGGCGGTTTTTGATGAATGACGATGAGTTTGTGGGCTGGACCGCCCCGAGCAAGTTCCGCCGCTCGCAATTGCGCAATCGCTTGGAGGAATTCTTTCCGCGTGTCACCTGCCTCGATTTCGGTTCGGGCCATCCCAAGCAAATCGCTTTTTGCAGCGGTTCCGGCAACAGCGCGATCTCGGCCCTGCTTGGGACGGGCATTGACACCCTCGTCACCGGCGAACTGCGCGAGGAATGGTTCAATGTCGCCCAGGAGAATCACCTGAACGTCTTTTGTTGCGGCCACTACGCGACGGAAACTTTCGGCGTCAAAGCTCTGGCGGCCGAATTGGCAAGGCGCTTCCGCCTGCCCTGGGAATTCATCGACACCGAAAACCCCCTCTGAGCGGGCCGGCGCGATTTTCGCAGGTGTCAGAAATGGTTCTCGAAACCACCGGCTTTTCGTGCGTTTCCTAGCGGACACTCCGCATCAGTCATGAAAACCATCGCCATCCTCAACGGCCCCAACCTTGATCGCCTCGGCAAACGGGAGCCGGCGGTCTACGGAACCGACACGCTGCGGGATTTGATCAAGATGCTCCGTGCGGAAGCCAGGGCGCTCGGGGTGCGTGTCGTGTTTTTTCAATCCAATCATGAAGGCGCCCTGATCGATAAGTTAGGTGCGCTGGCCGACGCCGGTTGCGCTGGCGTGGTCATTAATCCGGGCGGCTATTCCCACACGAGCATCGCGCTCCGCGATGCCATCAGCGGCAGCGCTATTCCCACCGTCGAGGTGCACATTTCCGATATCAGGAAACGCGAACCGTTCCGGCGTCGTTCCATCACGGCCGGCGCCTGCGTGGCGATGATCAGCGGCAAGGGGTTTCCGGGTTACGTCGCAGCCCTCAGGCAACTGGCAAAACGCTGATATGGGCCAGCACCTTTCCGACTTCGCCGAGCCGCGCTGGTTCGTATGCCATACCAAGCCGCGCGCGGAAAAGAAATTTGCCCATCTGTTGATACGCGAAAATTTCGCACACTATCTCGCTGTGATCGAAAGTGTGCGTCGTTACGGAACGCAAAGGAAGGTCTTTGCGAAGCCGTTGTTCCCCGGTTACGTTTTTGCGCAGATCGCTCCGGAAATGAAGACACGCGTTTACCAAGGCGACCTGCTGGTTCGGGCCCTGATGGTGGAAAACGAGGAACTTTTTCTTCGCCAACTCGAAGCGGTGAAAGTGGTATGCGCGTCCGGGCTGGAGGCCGCCCTGCATCCCCTGATCAAGAAAGGAACCCGCGTGCGCGTCTCCGTGGGCCCGTTACGCGGGCTCGAAGGATTTGTCGATGACCCGGTGAACCCACGCGGAATTGTGGTGTCGGTGGACGTGTTGCAACAAGGTCTCCTTGTGCGCCTGCCCCTCGAGAACCTGCAACCCCTCCCATGATTCGCCCCCCTTTCTCTCTCTGGCTAACCGCGACCCTGCTGTTCACATGGACCGGCCAGACGAGGCTTCACGGGGCGGAAGAAACAACCCCAACCGCGCAGGCGGAGCAACCCCCACAACCCCGGCTGTTCGGGCGCGTCCGGGGTCTGTTCGATGTCGATCTCCCCCGATTCGATCCACCCGGGACATTTCGCTTGGATTTCAATCCCCGCGTGGCCGACTTGATTCGCCGCGACTATATTCGCGTGCCGACCGGGGTGCGTTGGACGGTCAATGATCGCCTCGAATTCAATGTCGAAGTCGAGGCCTATGCCACGCATGGGCTCGATTCTGATTCCAGTGCCGGCTACGGCATCGGCAAGGTTCGGTTCGGTGCCCGGCGCTTGCTTTCCCATTGGCCGAAAGCGGGACTGGAAACAAACGTCGGGCTGAATCTCGATTTTCCCGTCGGATCGCCTCCCGCCGACCTCACGGACGGGCTCAACCGCCTCTCCCCCTTCCTCGTCACCCAGCGACGGCTCGACGCCCACCCCAAGTGGACGATATTTGGCGGTGGCAATGCCGATTTTGTCGCTGATTCTTCCGTGCCCGGGCGGGTCGATCTCAACACCCCCCGCGACGATTCTCTCTCCGTCAACGCCGGTGCCATCTACGACCTCGGCCAGATTAAGTGGACCCTTCAGGCCACCTACACAAATACTTGGATCAGCGCGGGCGACGCACACTTCCTCACGATTCGCCCCAGCGTGCTCTGGTTCGTGCCCCGCCGATTCACCTTCAGTTCCAAGACGCAGTGGACGGTTGGCATCGGCGTGCGGTCGACCTGGGGACCCGACGGCTACGAGTTGTCCACCGGCACGCGCGTGCGCGCCGAACTGGCGTTTCGTCAAGCCCTACGCCGACTCCGCGGCAATTAGACCAGTCGCGCGATCCGCTCCAGAAAATGCAGGCTCGCACAAGCCGCGAGCGCGGCCGCGAAATCATCCGCGACTACGCCCCAGCCACCGGGCCATCGCTGAAGCCGGGAAATGCCGAACGGTTTGAGGATGTCGAAGAGGCGAAACAACGCGAAGCCCGCGAGAAGCCCCAACCAGGCGGGCCATGTTCCCACCGCTCCCGCCCGCGTGCCGATAAAAACGAGCGGAATGACGACAAATTCATCCAACACGATTTCGCCGGGATCGCGTTTGCCGAGCCGACGCTCCGCTTCACCGCAAATGGCAACGGCCCCATAACTCGCCAGCAACGTCCAGACGAGCGTCTGCTCCCACCGCAGGTTGCCGAAAAAAACCAGGGCATATAACACGCCGGCCGCCGAACCCCAGGTGCCGGGAGCCGGTAGTTTTCGACCCAAAGGACCGAGGGTCGCGAGGCTCTTGACGAAACCGGACGGCAAGCGCGCCGCCCAGCGTGGTTCGGGCAAATTCATTTCAATCCATCACCACGTGCCCGTGGCGCCGAAAATAGGACCAGCCGGAAGTGACGGTAAGAATTGCTGACGCGACATAGAGCACCAGAGCGATGCCATGCACCCCGGTGATCCAGGCCACCTGGTCGCCCGTGAACACGTCGCCGAAATCCTGCGAAAACATCCTCGCCCCGAGCAACCAGCCAATGGCGTTGAGTTGGATGAAGGTCTTGAATTTTCCGCCCGCATCCGCCTCGATCGTGATATTCCGCATCGCCGCCGCCATGCGCATGCCGGAGACCGCAAACTCGCGACAAATAATACACAACAACAACAACATGGCGATAATCGTGTAATCCCGCCCACCAAAGACGAAATAGTCGTCGTTGATCAGCGCGACCATCAAGCCCAGCACCATCGCCTTGTCGATCACCGCGTCCATGAAACGCCCGAACGCAGACACTTGATTGGCCCGGCGCGCCAGCAGTCCATCCAGCCAGTCGGTAAGCGCCGCTGCAATGTAGAGCCAGAATGCGATGGTCGCGCACCAGGCAAAATCGGCATACATCAAGCCGACCACGACAAACATCAGGGGAACGCGCGAAATCGTCAGGATGTTGGGCAAGGTCATGATCTGGGCCGAGTCGAGCCGCCACCGCGCCCGTTGGCAATCTTGGAGATGGGTCCAAGGGCCAGTAGTTGTGTCCTCTGGTCACCTTTTGAATGCGCCATTCGAACCGCATAACCTGGATCGAATCGCCCTGTTCCGGGGAGAAATCTCTCGCCAAGCCTCCGTCGCTTCGGTTTGGTTTCACTCCGAAGCGCATGAGCCACTGCATCTACCCCGGCACCTTCGACCCATTCACCAACGGTCACCTCGATGTTCTGCTCCGTGCAGCAAAGCTGTTTGAGCACGTGACGGTATCGGTCGCCATCAGCTCCACCAAAACCGCGCTGTTCACCGCAGAACAGCGCGTCGCGTTGATTCGCGCCACGGTCGGCAAGATGCCCAACGTCGAGGTCGTCAGCTTCGACGGCCTGCTGGTCGAGTTTGCCCGGCGCGAGAAAGCGACGGCGATCATTCGCGGCCTGCGCGCTCTCTCGGACTTCGAGTTCGAATTCAACATGGCACTCATGAACCGCCACCTCGAACCCACGGTGGAAACCATTTTCGTGATGCCAAACGAGTCCTACAGCTACACCAGCTCCACACTGGTGAAGCAGATAGCCCGACTCGGCGGCGACATCACCAAGTTTGTGCCCGCGCCCGTGGCCGAGGCCCTGCGCGTCGCCTTCAAGAAACCCACGAAGCACACCAAACGCGTCGGCGGGAAGAGCGGCTGGCATTATCGCGCTTCGTGAGCCGGTTTCGGATCGAGCCTTCCGATGGCTCCGCAGGTTGATCGCGCAACGTCCCGCGGCGACTGCAGAGTTCGGAGTGTGGCACACCCATCGGCTCCAGCCCCCGCGCTTGCTACCCCGATTCTTCCGCGCCCCCGCGAGGCGCCTCCCCGGTCTTCAACTGTTTTCAACGCGCCCCTCAGTTAGTCTCGTCTTGGAGACTTCCACGGCATTTATTCGCGCCATGTTTGTCGATCCCCAGATTCAGTTCGAAGAAAATGTGTTGGATATGATTGAGCAGAGTCCGGTCGGCGCCGTGCCGCACACCCCGACTTATGCTGATGCGCTCACGCGACTCTACGCCAAACAGCAGGTCTACCACGACGCGGACCACAAGGACGGACATGTCACGGCCCGTTCACTCGCCAAACTGCCGCATTTTCAAGCGGAGAACCTCGCCGCCTTCGTCGCAGGGCAGATCGAAGACACCGAGCTGGAGAGCAACGACAGCATCTTCACGCGCTATGTGGAATCGCTCGCCCTGGACCACCGGAAGCGCGCGGAAACCCTTCACCTAAAGGTCGCGGGCAAACCGGTGCATCATCGGACGAAACATGGCGACCAAACGGCGATTCACGATCCCGTGCATTCGCTTTTTCTCGTGCCCGGCACCGGTCCAAATCGCGGCCTGCCCGGCAACTATCTCCATGGCTCGGTGCTCGAAATCAGCCTCAAACCGGCCGCGTGGTCGCTGCACCTGCACGACAGCGACGACGGCAACGCCGTCTTCGATGCTTCGTCACTCGCCGAGTGCGTGGCGAAACTGGACGAGGTTTTCGAGAGCGCGCCGTTTCACTTGAACGAACTCGAGGCCCTCGGGTTCAAAATCGTTTAGGCGGAGAAGCGCGCCAGCCCCTCGGGCCGGACTCCCGGCGCCTATCTTGCGGCAACTCCGTGTTCCTTCAGCGTCGCGCGAAGCCACCGGCTGAAGTCGAGCTTGAGCTGCTTGAGCGAGTCCATGTGCGTATACATCATGTGCCCGGCCTCGTAGTAGGTCATGCTGACATTACCGCGAACTGCTTTGGGCAGGTTCATGTGGCGGAAGGTCCAGTCGGTTGCAAAATACGGCGTCGCAAGATCGTAATAGCCATTGGCGACCCATACTTTCATGAATGCATTGCGGGCCATCGCCCGCTTGAGGTTCTCGCCGACATTGAGGTAGCTGTTCTCCACGTTGGCGTAACTCCAGGGACTGACATTGACGAGCACCTCGTAATGCAGGTCGGTTTCGAAACGCAGGTCGCGCCGCAGGTAATCGCTGATGGCATTCGCATAGGGACCGTTGATCGCCTCCATGCTGGGATCGAAGAAGTTGCCGCCCGGTCCGTCGCCGTCCGTCTCGTCGAGCACGCCGGCGATTGAACTGTCGAGTCGGCCGACGGCGATGCCTTCCGTCCGGCGCAACTCGCGCACAAAACGAAAAATGCTCACGCGCAGATTCTGCTGCTTCACAAATTCGACCGACAAACCGGTGAGCAACGCCAACTCAGCGGCGATGCGGTCAAACTCTGCGGGGTCCAAGGCGTCCCCGCGCATCAGGGCGAGCGTGTAGCCGTTTTCCGCGAACGCCTCTGCACGACGCAATGCGCCAGTGAGGGTCGCGGCCCACTCACCCTGCAATTTCCCGTGATACCAGGCCGTCGCCGTGTAGGTCGGGAGGAAGAGCGGGAACGGCACGTCGTTGCCCGGACCGAAGCGAGCGGTTTGAAAATTCAAAATTGAGGAAACGAGGATGACACCGTTGAGGTAGTAATCGTATTTCTGCTGCAAGCGGTCCGCGAGTGCCGAGACCCGCGTGGTGCCGTAGCTTTCGCCCACGAGAAATTTGGGGGACGCCCAGCGGGCATTACGCGTGGTCCATATCTGAATGAACTCCGCCAGCGAATCGAGGTCGCCCGTGAATCCGTGGAATTGCTTCACGTCAGCCCCCTTCGCTGCGCGACTGAACCCGCTGGAGACGGGATCGACGAACACAAGATCCGTCTCGTCGAGCCAGGACCACTCGTTGTCCGTCCATTGGTAAGGCGGCGGAACGGCCGTGCCGCGCTCGCCCATGATGACGCGCTTCGGTCCAAGCCCACCCATGTGCAGCCAAACCGACGAAGCTCCCGGACCACCATTGAACGAAAAGGTCAACGGGCGCTTGGCTGGGTCGTTTTCACCCAGCTTGGTGTAAGCGACATAGAACAGATTGCCGCGCGGTTCGCCCTTGTCGTTTTTCAGAACGAGATAGCCCGTCGTCGCTTTGTAACGGATGACTTTGCCGCCAATCGTGACCTCGTGCTCTGTGACCGAGGGGAGCGGGTCTTTCTCGACCACCACTGGGGCGGCGGGCTTCGCCTCGGGTCGTTCCTTCGGAGATTCTTGCGCGGAGAGGGCCAGGGTTGCGCCCAGCATCAACAGAGACAACGCCAGCTTCGGGGTTTTCATGGGGTGCGCCGAAGAGAATCTGCGGATTGTTCTCTTGCAACAGGAAAGCTCGCATCGAATGGAACCAAGCACCGGGCACAGACGTCTAGGTTTCGGGCGGATTGCACTTGCGTAGGGATTTGCTTTCCAACGCCGGATCGTTTCGCTCCCCCAACCTGCGCATGAAAAAACTCCTTTCGATCACCCTCCTGCTGGCCGCTGCGGGCGCCGGCTGGTATTACTACACGAACAACCAACGCGCGGCCGCCGCCCCGGTCTACAAGACGACCACCGTCACGCGGGGCGATGTCCTGCAGGTCGTTGCGGCCACCGGGCAACTCGACCCGGTGCTCAGCGTCGATGTCGGCAGCCAGATCTCCGGTCTCGTGAAGAAACTCTACGTCGATTTCAACTCGCCCGTGAAGAAAGGCGACAAGCTCGCCGAGATCGATCCCGCCACTTACCAACAGCGCCTTCGGCAAGCCGAGGCCAACCTCGCCGCCGCCCAGGCGAGCAGCAAACTGCAGAGCATCAACACAGCGCGCGTCACTTCTTTGTTCGAGCAAAAGCTCGTGACCCAACAGGAGCTCGACCAGTCCGTCTCTCAATTGCAACAGGTGGAGTCCCAATTGTTGACCAGCCGAGCCTCCGTGGAAAACGCGCGGGTTGATCTGGAGCGTTGCACCATCACCTCGCCGATTGATGGCATCGTAATGAACAAACAGACCGAGGAAGGCAAAACCGTCGCCGCCAGTCTTAACGCTCCGGTCCTCTTCACGATCGCCAACGATCTGAGCAAGATGCA
The DNA here is from genome assembly GCA_947085115.1 of uncultured Opitutaceae bacterium. Taxonomy (GTDB): domain Bacteria; phylum Verrucomicrobiota; class Verrucomicrobiia; order Opitutales; family Opitutaceae; genus Didemnitutus. Next base: position 44,016 of record CAMTVF010000009.1, read on the forward strand.
AATCAGCGCCGCCGTGGCCGAAGCTGACATCGGCAGCGTCGAGGTCGGCCAACACGTCACGTTCACCGTTGATGCGTTTCCCAATCGCAATTTTAGCGGTGACGTCGTGCAGGTGCGCAATGCACCCAAGACGGCCAACAACGTGGTCACCTACGAGACGATCATCAATGTTTCCAATCGCGATTTGCGGCTTCGCCCGGGCATGACCGCGAATGTTTCCATCATCGTCGCCCGGCGCGACGGCATCTTGCGCATCCCGAACGCCGCCCTGCGCGTGCGCATCCCCGACGGCGTGGTAGTCACGGGTGTGACCCCGCCCGCCGCCGGCACGACCACCAACCAAGGAGCCGCACCTGCGGCGACTGCACCGACGGCAGCCCCAGCGTCCGCTCCAGTTGGCACCGGAGGTGGTCGGCGTGGTGGTGGTGGCATGTTTGGGGATTTGACGCCCGAGCAACGCTCCGTGATGCGCGAAATCATGACCGAAGTGGGCGTCGATTTTCGCAGTGGTCCGCCCACGGCCGAACAGCGCGCCCAGATTGAGAAACTCATGATCGCCCGCGGTCTTCCCGTGCCTGAAGCGGCGGCCCGCCCCGGCGAAACAACGGTCACCACGCGCACAGTCTATCGGCAGAGGACTCCGGGTGCCACGCCCGAAGCCGTCACCATCAAGGCTGGTATCACCGACGGAAGCGCCACGGAGATCATTTCTGGGCTCGAAGAAGGCGATATTCTGGTGACCAGCATTTCGCTTGCGGGCGGAGCTTCGGCCCAGCCAGCGACGACCAATCCGTTTAGCGGACAACGCCGCTTCTAACGATGAGTCACGTCGTTCATCTCGCGGACATTCACAAGACTTACCACTCCGGCGAGGTGCCGGTGCTGGCGGTGCGGGGCGTGACCCTCACAATTGAGGCCGGCGATTTCGTCGCCGTCATGGGAGCGTCCGGTTCTGGCAAGTCCACCTTGATGAACCTGCTTGGTTGCCTCGATCGGCCGACCAAGGGCAGCTACCTGCTTGATGGTGTCGATGTTTCGAAACTCGATCGCAATCAGCTGGCGGATGCGCGAAATCAGAAGCTCGGATTTGTCTTCCAAGGTTTCAATCTCCTCTCCCGCACCACGGCGCTCGAGAATGTCGAGTTGCCCATGCTCTACGGTGCCCGCCGCATGTCGGGAAAAGCGATGCGCGAAAAAGCGATGCAGTGCCTCGAGTTGGTCGGCTTGGGAAACCGCGCTGAGCATTTCCCGAGTCAACTTTCCGGCGGGCAGCAGCAACGCGTCGCCATCGCCCGCGCGCTGATCAACAGTCCCCAAGTCCTGCTCGCGGACGAACCCACGGGCAACCTCGACTCCAAGACCTCGGTTGAGATCATGGGCGTTTTCCAAAAGCTCAATGAGCAAGGCATCACTGTGATCATGGTCACCCATGAGCTCGACATTGCGCGCTACTGCCGACGCAACCTGATCATGCGCGATGGACGGGTGGTGAACGACATGCACGTTGCCGATCGGTTGCGCGCGACCGGCGAACTGAGTCGGATTCAAGCAGCCGAAACCGCCGCCAACCTCGCCGACTAATCATCATGCGCCTTCTCAACACCATCACCGTCGCCTTGCGCGCCTTGCGCCGCAATGTCCTGCGCTCGGTCCTCACCGCCCTCGGCATCATCATCGGAGTCGCCGCGGTGATTGCGATGGTCAGCATCGGCAACGGTGCCAAGTCCCAAGTCGAGGCCTCGATCGCCAGTCTCGGCCAGAACATCATTTCCGTTTTCCCCGGAACCTCCACCACCGGCGGCATGCGTGGGGGTTGGGGGAGTGCGAGCTCGCTCACGGTGGATGACATGTTGGCGATCCGGAATGAAATCTCCGGCGCTGTCGCGGTCAGCCCCGAGATTCGCGACCGGACCCAGGTGCTGGCCAATGGCCTGAATTGGAACACGGTGATCAGCGGCGTCGATACCACCATCCTCGACATTCGCTCGTGGGCAGTCGCGGAGGGCGCCATGTTTTCGGAAACCGATGTCCGCAACGGCGTTAAAATCTGCGTCATCGGCAAGACCGTCGCCGATCAATTGTTTTCCGGCACCGATCCAATCGGGCAAGCCTTGCGGATCCGCAATGTGCCCTTCAAGGTCGCCGGCGTGCTCGTCAGCAAAGGGTTCAACTACTTCGGCCAGGACCAGGATGATATCACCTACATCCCCTATACGACGCACCTGCGCAGCGTCGCACGGCGACCCAATTTGAACTCCATTCTCCTCCAGGCCGTTTCGCCGGGAATGATGGCGCGGATTCAGGAGGACGTGACAGACCTGCTGACCCAGCGCCGCAATAACCGCGAACCAGACTTCACCGTGCGCAACCAGCTGGAGCTCGCCGAGGCGGCCACCGCCACGACCAGAACCATGACCGTGCTCCTCGGGGCGATAGCAGGCGTCTCACTTATCGTAGGCGGCATCGGGATCATGAACATCATGCTCGTGTCCGTTACCGAACGAACCCGCGAGATTGGCATTCGCCTTGCCGTCGGCGCGCACGGTCGGGACGTCCTCCTCCAATTTCTCACCGAGGCGATCATCCTCAGCCTGATGGGCGGCATCATTGGCATTCTACTGGGGATCGGTTCATCGCAGCTCATTTCCAAACTCAATGGCTGGCCGGTGCTCGTTTCGGAAACGGCCGTCATCGGGGCTTTTGTTTTCAGCGCGATCATCGGTGTTTTCTTCGGGTTCTACCCGGCGCGCAAGGCGGCACAACTCGATCCGATCGAGGCGCTGCGCTACGAATAGTTCCCTCCGGTTCGCCGGCAAAAACGACAAGACCCGCCGAAAATACTGCGGGCCTTGGTTGAAAATGGCGCAGCCGTAGGGAGTCGAACCCCAAACCTTCTGATCCGTAGTCAGATGCTCTATCCAATTGAGCTACGGCTGCGTAAGAGACCGGTGACTAAGTGAAACTAGCGCGACGACTTCAAGCAGATTTTTTCACTCGGCAAACTCTTCCGCGAGACGCCAATCAAGCAGCTCCAACTGCAACATCTTGCGTCCGTTGAAATGGTTCCAGTTCAACTGCACGGCCAGTTCCAAGGGCACTCCAGCAGGGGGCAAACGATCGGCTTGTTTCCAGGCAACACCGCTCAGGCGCCGCCCCAGGGAATCTTCCGCGACAAAGCGAAAATGTTGTTCCTTGAACACCTCTGGACGGCTCTTCAGTTGCAGGCCCCGCACACCGAACGTGGGTTCAGGATTTGCCTGCCCAAAGGGATGCAACAACTCGAGTTCGTCCATCAGCGCTTCGTTGATTTGCCCCCCCTCAATCCAACCAGCCAACTCGATCGTCGCTTCACACGCTCCGAGATCGCGTTGAGCCCGGATTGCCTCCGTGAAACGCGTGCGGAATTCTGCCACGCGCGTCTTCGCCAAGGCGACGCCGACGGCCATCGGATGGCCACCCCATGTTACGAGACTGTCACGGCACGCGCCCAGCAACTCCACGAGATTGAGGCCGGTTACGCCGCGCCCAGATCCCTTTGCCAACTCGCCCTCATTGCCGAGCACGATGGCCGGACGATTGTATTTGCGCGCAATTCGACCAGCGACGATGCCGACCACACCGGGATGCCAGACGTCGTCGAAGAGCACGAACCCGCACGCATCCGCATAGAGCGTATCCACGTAATGCTCGGCCTGCTCGGTGATCAGCCGCTCGATATCCTGACGCTCCCGGTTGAGACCATCAAGCTGCCGCGCGACGTCCTCGCAGAAGACTGCATCGTCGCTGAGCAGCAAATCCACCGATAGCGCCGCATCCGCCAGACGGCCACTGGCGTTGATCCGGGGACCGAGGCGAAAAGAAATATCCACCGGCGTCACCCCCTGCTCGGGTTTGAGTCCCGCGACTGACATCAACGCACGCAATCCCGGGCGGGCGGTCTGCGCGAGCACTTGCAAACCATGCCGGGCGAAAATTCGATTTTCGCCGTTCAGGGGCACGAGGTCCGCGATCGTGCCCATGGCGACCAGATCGAGATAGTCGCGCAACTTGATGTCCGTGACTCCCGGGAACTCCTGCGCACGAAGTTCCTTGAGCAATCCATGCATCAATTTGAACACCAAACCCACCGTGCAGAGATGCCGCCACGCGAGATCTTCCGGCGTCTCGTGGACGTGCGGATTGATCAGCAAAACATCCGCGCCGGGCAATTCTTTCGAACGATGATGGTCCACCACGATGACGTCGATTCCGAGCTCCCGCAGGTGGGCAATTTCGTCGTGTGAATTGGTTCCACAATCGAGGGCAATGAATAAGTCCGGCAGGGCTCCCTCCCCCAGCGCCCGATCAATCGCCACCCGCGTCAGTCCATAGCCTTCATCAAGCCGGCGGGGCACGACGAAGGTCGGCGCGAGGCCTAGGCGCCGCAAGACGCCGACGAGGAGCGCGGTGCTGCTGACGCCATCGACATCGTAGTCTCCCAGCACGACGACGGATTCCTTCCGCTCGATCGCCCTGATCAGCCGCGCGACCGCAGGCCTGATGTTCGTGAGCAGAAAGGGATCGCCCAAAGTGGCGAGCGTTGGCTTCAAGAACTGTTTGGCCGCACCGGCTTCCTCGTGCCCATTGCGCAGCAGTAGCTGTGCGACGATCTCACTTGTTCCCAGTTCGCGCGCGAGCGACGCCACCGTGCCAGTGGGTGCCGCCGTATGTGTCCATCGCATCGTAATTGCTGGCCGGGCACCTCACCGCACGTTCGCCGTCGGGACGGCGCGCGTGGGATCAAGGTGCCCCGCCGATCAAATCACTCCGAGGCGCGGGAAGAACCGGCCCACTCGTATTTCGGCGTGATATCGTGCGCTTCCACATGCTTCCGGTCGCCTTTGTGCCACCAGTAGAAAGTTTGAGCCGCAATGAAGATCGACGAGAAAGTGCCGGTGACAATACCGATTATGAAGGTGAACGCCAGGTCCCGCAGGACGCCACCACCCACCATGAACAGGGCGGACGCCGCCAACAGCGTCGTGAAGCTCGTCATGAGGGAGCGGGAGAAGACGCGCGAGATCGAGAGATTCACGATCGTGCGCAAGTTGCCGGTCGGGTTCAGCTTTAACTCTTCGCGAATACGGTCGAAGACGACCACCGTGTCATTCACGGAGTAACCGATGATGGCGAGGATGGCCGCGACCATGGGGGCGTTGAACTGGCCGCCAAAGAGCACAAACATGCCCACGGTCATCAACACGTCGTGAACGGTGGCGACCACCGCACCCATGCCGAACCCGATTTCAAAGCGGAACGCGATGTAGAGCAAGATCGCCAGCAACGAGAGTCCGAGCGAGAGAGCGGCATTGCCGGCGATCTCCTCACCAATCGTCGCTCCGATGGCGGTCTTCCCATCCATGTCGAATCTTGCCTCGGGGAAGGAGGCCTGCATCGCCGCGACAAACTTGTCCGCCTCACCATAGGGCATATCGACCTTGAGCACCGGTGTGCCCCCGCCAAGTTGACTCTGGTAGGACGGACTGATGTCGGTAATGCCCACCTTCGCGGCGGCGGCGCGGATCTTGGAAATCTCGACCTCCTTCGCGTAGAGCATGGTGACCTGATCGCCACCGGTGAAGTCGATGCCCATCACCCGGTCCGATCGAACAAAGAGGAAACCAACGCCCACCAACACGATGGCCCACGAGACCATAAAGGCCGGCTTGCCATATTTCATCCAATCGACGTCGACCTTCTTGAACATGTGGAGCATCGGCAGGCGCTTGAGCGTGCCGCCTTCGATCAACATGTCGAGAATCACGTGACCGAAGATCAGCACGCTGAACAGGGTCGAAAACACGCCGATCGCGAGCGTCACACCGAAGCCCTTGATCGGCCCAGTGCCGAGGGCGATCATGACGCCGCAAATCAGCAGTTGCGTCAGGTGCGCATCAAAAATCGTCACGAACGCCTTGTCGTAACCAGCGGCGTGGGCAACCGGGAGCGACTTGCCGAGATTCAGCTCCTCGCGCATGCGCTCGAAGATCAATATGTTCGCGTCCACCGCCATGCCGATGGTGAGCACGATACCGGCCAAGCCCGGGAGGGTCAGAGTGGCGCCCAGGGCGGCCATGGTGCCGAGAATGACCACCAAATTGATGGCCAGCGTAATGAGTGAAACGACACCGCCGACGGTGTAGTAGGTCACCATGAATGCACAAACGAGCACCGTGCCGAGAATGGAGGCCTTCACGCCGTTGCTGATCGCGTCGGTGGCGAGCGAGGGCCCGACTTCATACTGCTCCTTGACCTGCAACGGCAGATCGAGGGGATTGTTCAGCACGTTGGCGAGGTCGATGGCCTCGCGCTGCGAGAATGAGCCGGAAATCTCGGCGCTGTCGCTGCTGATCTGTTCGCGGACCGTGGGCGCGGAGTAAAGTTTGCCGTCAAGGACGATGGCGAGACGACCGGTGCGACCAGTGCGCTTGTTCTCATCGGCAATCGTCTTGGTGACCTGCGAGAATTGAGTCTGCCCATCACTGGTGAAGCGGAGGATGATTTTGAAGCGACCGAACTCATCCATAACCGGATAGGAATCCGAGACGCCTTCGCCTGTCATTTCGGGAATGCGTTTCACGAAAAGCTCCTCGATGGAGGATTCACCGGTGCGGGATTCCATTTCGAGCGTCATGGCCTCGTAGCCGGGAGGCACCTCCGACGGCGGGGATGCAAAGGGATGCACCAACTTGAAATCAAGGCGGGCAGGCTTTTTCAGGCTGTTGACGACTGCGGGATTGTCCTTCGTCGAAATACCTGCGAGTTGCACCTCGATGCGGTTTTGGCCGACGGCGCGGATGATCGGTTCGGTGACGCCGAGGCCGTTGACGCGGTTGGCGATGATCTCGATCGCCTTGGCAAGCTTGTCGTGCCGAACCTCGCTGCTCTCGTGCGAGACGGCCGTTTCGTCCACTTCGAGAGTGAACGCGACGCCGCCCTTGAGGTCGAGGCCGAGCTGGAGCCGGCCCTTCGACTGGCGGAGCAGTTCGTCGAGGAGGATGTTGTTGCGCTTCTCCACATTCTTCAGGTTCGCCTCGAGGCGGATTTCCGGGAAGAATTGCGAGAGATCGAGCTTCTCCTCATGGCCGATCTGCTTGAGGGCGATGAAGACCGTGGGGGCCTGGCCCGTTTTGACGCGCGTGCTGGCCTTGTTCATCAATTGAATGAACTCGGATTGCTTGGCGGAGGCCTCGCTGAGCACGTATTGACCGAAGTCGCGGTCCTTCAGCGGGAGGAGGGACGAGACAGCCCAGAGCGTGATCGCGCAGGACAGAATCAATTTCCAGAGGTTACGACGGAGCATGTTTGGTGTTTGTTAAAGGGCTGAAATAGACACGCGGTCGGGTCCATGACGGAGCCGACCAGCCACTGGCCGACCGGCAAGTCAGGCGCCGTCCTTCTTGACCATGGCATGCACGAAACCCTTGCCGATTTCGAGCTTCTGATTGTTGTCACCCACGCGGACCACAAAGCGGTCTTCCTTTACGCTGGTGATGGTGCCATAGATGCCGCCCGTCGTTATGATATCATCCCCAACCGCAAGCGCACCCAACATCTTCTCGTGCAGCTTCTGCTTTTTGCGCTGGGGGGCGATCAGCAGGAAATACATCGCCGCAAAAATCAGGATCATCGGCAGCAACGACATCAGCGTTTGCATGCCGGACGGGGCTGCGGGTTGGGTCTGGGCGAGGAACAAGGACAATTTGGTCATTGATTAATGGGCTGAATTGAAAAATGAAAACGGCGATTAATCTAAGCGACCCAACAAAAAGCAAGCCAAACCCTCACTGTAAATCACGCTCACATTGAAGACCAAATCCGCATCCAACTGGTCGGCCACCCAATCCGAAGACATTTACGGTTTTAAGCGCTGGGGCTCCAACCACTTTTCGGTCGATTCTGACGGATTTGTGCAGGTCCAGCCCCTCGCGGACGGTCGCAGCATCCGCGTCATGGATGTCGTCGATGAATCAGTCAGCATGGGCCTGAAGGCCCCCCTCGTCATCCGGTTCCAGGACAAACTCCGGCACCGGGTCATGCAGCTGAACGAGGCCTTTGCCAAAGCGATCAAGGAAGAGGGCTACAAAGGCGCCTATCGGGGCGTTTTCCCCATCAAGGTCAACCAGCTGAGGGAAGTCGTCGATGAGGTGGTCGCCGCCGGCAAAGATTACAACTACGGCCTCGAAGCCGGCTCCAAGCCCGAGCTGATGATCGCCCTCGCCATGCACGAAGGCACCCAGCGCCTCATCATCTGCAACGGCTACAAGGACGACGATTACATGCGCCTCGCCCTGCTCGGACGCAAACTGGGCAAGAAGATCATCATCGTCATCGAGCAACTCTCTGAAATCGATAGCGTTATCCGTATCTCGAAAGAGACCGGCGTGAAGCCCTTGATCGGCTTCCGCGTCAAACTCCAGACTCGCGGCGAGGGCAAATGGTCCTCCTCCACCGGCGACAACGCCAAATTCGGTCTCAACACCGCCGAAATCCTCTTTGCGGTCGAAAAACTCCGCGCCGCCAAGATGCAGGCCTGTCTGCGCCTGGTTCATTTCCACATCGGCTCCCAGGTGCCGAATATCATCACGATCAAGGCCGCCGTCACCGAGGCCGCCCGCTTTTACTGCCAGCTCGCCAAGATGGGTTTCCCCATGGGTTACCTCGACGTCGGCGGTGGTCTCGGCGTCGACTACGACGGCTCCCGCACCAACTTCGAGTCGTCGATGAACTACACGCTCGGCGAATACGCCCGCGACGTCGTTTCCAACATCCGCGAAATCTGCGCCGCCGCCGCCGTGGCCATGCCTGACATCGTAAGCGAGTCCGGCCGCGCCGTTGCCGCCCCCCACTCCATGCTCGTCGTCGAAGTCTTCGAACGCATCAACAAGCGCGAATCCCTCGGCAAACAGCACCAGCCGAAGTCCAAGCACCAGATCGTCACCGATCTCGAAGTGCTCCTGCGGAACAAGGCCAAGCTCGGCCGCCTCGAACGCTATCACGACGCGTTGCAAAAGAAGGAGGAAGCCTTCTCGCTCTTCAACCTCGGTTACCTCGACCTCGAAAATCGCGCCGCCGCCGAACAGCTCTTCTGGCAAATTTGCGAGCAGATCGACAAGGAGGGCAACAAGTCCGGCTACCAACCCGAGGAACTCCACGACCTCAAGCGCCTCCTCGCCGACCAATACGTCTGCAATTTCTCCGTCTTCCAGTCCCTCCTCGACTCGTGGGCCCTCAAGCAGCTCTTCCCGGTCAGCCCGCTGCACCGCCTCAAGGAGAAGCCCACGGTCAATGCCATCCTCGTCGACATCACCTGCGACTCCGACGGCAAGATAAGCAGCTTCATCGACCTGCAGGACCAGAAAGACTACCTCACCCTTCACCCGTTGAAGAAAGGCCAGTCCTACTACCTCGGCATCTACCTCACCGGCGCCTATCAGGACATCATGGGCGACCTCCACAACCTCTTCGGCCGCGTCAACGAGGTCCACGTGTTCCTTGAGGACGACGAACCCAACGGCTACTACATCGAGGAAGCCCTCGCCGGTTCCCGCGTCGCCGACGTCATCGAAGGCGTGCAATACCAGTGGGAAGAACTCTGCCGCCGCGTGAAGCAGCAAGTCGATCACGCGACGAAGAAGGATCTCGTCAAACCACGCGAAGGCGTGCGTCTGGTCGAGTTCTACGAATCGCAGATGCTCGCCAAGACCTACCTCAACATCGTCCAGCACAACGGACGGAAAAAGAAGTAGGCCAGACCTGCGCCCCAGTCGGAGAAAAATTTCCGCATCCCGCGCCCACCGCGGGACTTGCCCCGGCACGTCTCCCTGAAAAGGCAACTGCCGCTTGCGCCCGGACCTCATTAGCCCGCCTTCGCCCACTGGCCGGAGTAAAGAACCCAGGTCATTGATTCATCGCTAGGCTTCCCAAACGTCGCCTAAACCGGCAGGAGGCGGACCGCCTCCCGTCCGCTCAATCCAGAGGGGGGAAGGAGCTTCGCCCCTTCCCCTCCACCCCCTCCCAAAGATCTTCTTTACCTCACCAAACCATCAATCCCTGCACGCTCTTTTGCAGAACTTGACGGACACAACTTTTTTTTCGCGTCGTTCTGAGCGCAACGAGCCAGTATGATCAATCGACACTCTATCGCCCGTTCGGTGTCCGTCCCGCTGCTCCCGCCGGGGTAACAATGGTGGGATTCTGGAACACGGTGCCCGCAGGCAGGCCCTGCACGCCCTGTCGCTTCAAGGAACCACCGGGACTGACGAGATTGGCCGTCACAAAGATCAGGAGATTCCGCTTCTGGGCACTTTCTCCGCTGCTGCGGAAGAGACGTCCCAGCACGGGCAGATTGCCGATGACGGGGACCTTGTCGTTCGTCTTGCGCGTGTCTTCGCGCGTGAGTCCGCCCATCACGATCGTCGCACCGTCCCAGATTGTGACTTTGGTGGAAACTTCGCGCACTGCAAAGATCGGTTGATAAAACCCCGACGGCACCGTGACGGTTGTGCTGCCCGAGACCGCGATGCTTTGGCCACCGTATTCGACGAACCCTTCGAATTCCGTGACCTTCGGATTGAGGTCGAGGCTGACGCTGTAGTCGTCCTCTTCCACGGTCGGCGTCACGCGAAGCTCAACGCCGATGTTGCGCGTGGCAAAATCCTGCGGCGTGCCCGCTGTGATCGTCACGCCCGCAGATCCGCCGCCGCTGGCACTGCCGGTGCCGACCTGGCTTTGCACCTGGCCGTAGGACTGCGGATACCGCAGCTCCTGCGCCACGGTGATCGTGGCCGCATTACCGGAAAGCACCGTCAGCTTCGGCGCGCTCAACAATTCCGTGCCGCTGCGCTGGGAAAGGGCGCGGATTACCGCGCTGACATTGAACTCTCCCAAGATGCCTGTGACTGCGGCCAGCGGGGTGGCACCGAGACCCAGGTTGTTTGTCCCCGGGATCGGCGGAGGATTGTTGATGATCGGAATATTGATCCCGTCCTGCGGGGTGGTGGTCATCGTCTCCGCCACCGCCGGGCGGATGATCGCACCGGGAGTGCCGCTGACGTTATTGCTGAACGCGCCCGCGAGTGAGCGGGTGCCGGTGGTGTAGTTCGTGACGCTGGCACCCGAGTGCTGCGTGGCCTTCTTGCCGATGTTCCAATTGATCCCGAGTTCTTCGAGCGCTCCGTCCTGCACTTCCATAAATTTCGCCTCGATCTCGACCTGTCGCACTTCGCTGTAGCGCGCCAAGATATTGCGCAGTCTTTCAAGATTGCGGCCCGTCTGCGTCACGATGAGTTGCGAGCCGTCGAAGGCCAACGTGCTCCCTTCGACGCCGTCGAAGCTGACACCCGCCAGTTGGAGAAACTTCCGGATCGCCTGACCTTCGCCTTCGATGTTTGGCGTCGCCGCGCCCCCCGTCAGCGGATCAAGCGCACTGGATTGCGCCTGTGCGCCGCGGCCGGTCATGCGCAACACGGTGGACCGCGAGACGGGGAAAAATTGCGTGTCGCGCGCGGACGTCTCGCCGCCCGGCCGCACCACGATGGCGTCGGCCTGAACTTCGTATTGGTAACCGACCGAGTCGGTGATGAAGTCGAGCATGCGTTTCAACGACAGATTACGCAGGGTGATGCTCACGAGCGGATTCGCCTTGCTGGAATCCACCAGCACAATGTTCACGCCCCTGGGGGTGGTGCCGGACTGATCGAATTCCTCGGAGATCACGCTCAGCGTGTTCACCACGCGCGCCAGTTCCATCCCGCTAAAACTCACACTGGGCAGGATGATCTTGTTCAACTTGTCCATGAGCGGTGAGGGGCCGGTCTCGGCGGTCGGTCCCACCGGCGGTTCCTTGTAGACACCGGGGCGCTGCCAAGCGCGTTCGACTTCGTTGAGGAGTTGCGCGGCCGTTTGAGTGCGAGCGGTGTTTCGGTCGATGCTGCCCCGGGCAATCCGCTTCAAATAGGCGTTCGCGTCCACGTTCAGCGGATCGTGCTCCAGCACCCGCGCAAAGGTCTGCGCTGCCGCCGTGGGATCGCCGGCCAGATACTGTGAGCGCCCGCGAGAAACAAGAGCCTCAATTTCCTGACGGCCCGGCGCCGCGGACGCGCTAACGGAAAACGACAGCCCCATGGGCGGTCGCTCGGAGGGCATTGGGGTAATGGCGACGGACTCGTGCGCACGGCGCGCCGTCGCGGAGGCCGACGTCGCCAGATGTTCGTCCCGGGATGTTGCAATTTCCGCCAACGCTACGGCCATTTCGGTCGCCGCATCCTGCGTGAGCGCATTGTCTGGAAACGTGCCTCGCACGCGTTCGAGCCGATCGAGCGCCGCGGAAAATTGCTGTTCGGCCGCCAATCGCCTTGCCTCTCTCACCGCCGCCCGCGCTGTTTCGAGTAAATGGTTCAACCGCGCTTCCTCCTGCCGGGCTAGTTCGTCAGCTTCGCGTGCGCCCGGCGGGGTCACCACTCCGCCACTCACGATCACCTTCTTGGTGACCGGCTGTCCCAGATTGGCCAGGAGCCGGGTTACCGTCGCGTCGCCCGGTGCAACCCTGAGCAACTCTTCAAGCCTTGCGCGTGCTTCGCCGAGGTTGCCGGTATCGCGCGCACGCAGGGCATCGGACAGGAGACGAATCTTCGTTTCTGCTGTGTCTTCCTTGGGACCACCAACGGCAGCAATAAGCGACAGCCCTGCAACCGGCGTGGCAAATAGGGCGACAAGGAGGAGGTAACGAAGGTATCGATGGCGCATGAGGAATTCAGGGCCGGTCTTCTTTGGCGGTGGTAGCGACGCCAGTCTCGGCGCCTTCGCGGAATAGCTTCTGGACGGGCGTCGTTTTGCGCGCCATTGCGTCGCCGCCGACGGGTCTCAACACACGCGTCTCGGGATAGGGGAGTCCGACCACTTGCTTTGCCACGACCACTTCGGGGGGATCCAACTGGATGCGCTCGATCAGATAGGTCGCCGAGTCATCTTGGAAAACATCCCCCTCGCGCACCTCGCGCAGCTTGGCTTTTGGGCCCGAGCGCAAGACCGCAAGCGGCGTGTCCGTGTATTTGCGGACGCGATTGTCGAGCCTAACGACCGCGCCCGTTGCTTCATCCTGCAACGTTGCAACTGCGGAGATATCATAAACTGGCAGAGCCGGATCGTCGCCGACATTGACTTTGCGCACGGTGAATTCGCTGAACGTCAGGCCGAGGTCGGCAAATCGTTTGCCGGCGCGCGCCAGCAGCGTTTGCGGAACCTGCGAGCTGACGAAGGCCGCGAGGTAATCCCCTTGTCCGCCAATGTAGCCAAGCAACTGCAAGCGATAGAGCTCCCGCTTCACGTCGAGCAACTCCAGTCCAAACGCCAGTCCCCCTTCGGCGAGAGAAGACGGCGGTGTCACGGCGAAGGAGCGGGCCGACGCGTGATAGTAAATCACCGGCGGAGTAAAAACCTCATAGACCCAACCCGGGCCGTGCGACTGCGCCGGCGGTTTTGTCCAGGCCACGGGCGCACTGGCCAACGGACGGAACTTCGCCGCGACATAGTTCTCCCCGGTGAGCGCCACCGCCGCCTGCTCATTGCGCAAAGCGCGCAGGCTGGGTTGCTGCCGCCACCACCAAGAGCCGCTTGCCAGCACGCCCACCAGCGCGATGCCCAGCACCAGCCTCTCGATTTGAATTTTGGGAAGCGCGCTCACGAGGAAGGCCAGGAGAAGTCGGGCAAGACTTCCACGAATTCCACCACGACGGTAAACTTCGACAAATTCTGGACCACGAGTGGCACTGCAGCGCCGAATCCTGCCTCCGTTACTTGGCCCACCACGGCGGGGAGCGGTTCAACCTCCACACTGCGCACCACCAACGGCAGTGCGAGAGCAGCGAGCGTATTGAGAAATGTCCGCAGGGTTTGCGTCTGGCCGGTGAACTCGAGACGGAACGCCTCACTCTCCACCAGGTCGGCGGCCCGCAGGCGCAACTGCGGGTCCGCGTCGAAGAAATCACTCGCCTGCCCACTGGGCCCCTCCACGCGGACGACCCCGGAATCACGGGCCGCACGCTGGGCCACTCGCTTCGTTTCCGTAAGAGGATGCTCCCGTTTCACGGCAAGGAGAGCGCGCGGCCGGGCCTCGAAGAGGGATTCCACCAAGTGTTCGACAATCGTGCACTGCCGATGCACCGAAAACAGGTAATCCCCCTCGGGACCTTCGCTCGCATAGATGGCGAAGCCAAAGCGCTCGTCGGGCCGGAGCACGATCTGCTGGCGCACCGCGAGCACCCGCATCCGCTCCACAAAGGCGGCGAGACCGAAATACGCGTCGATCGGACGTTTCGGTGGTTCCCCCAGCCAACGGCCCTTCCCCTGCAATCCTGCGCGCAATATGACCAGGTTGCGTTCCGCCGTCACCACGTCCGCCTCGATGGCGGAAGCATTTTCCTCGCTGAGCGCAGGTGCCTGCTTGGCGAGCCAGTCGCGTTCTTGTTTGCGCTGCTCCAGCGTCACCGCCGCGCGGCGTTGTTGTTGCCAGAACCCCCGAAGACAATAGGCCTGCGCGGTTACGGCTCCGGCGCAAACGAACAGCGCCAGGGCAAAGACCGGATTTCGTTTGAGCCAGTTCATGGTTACAGTGACTTGGCTGGCGCGACCACGAGCACGAAATCAAAATGCAGAATTCCGGGTCGGCGGTTGTCGAAACGCTCGCCCTCAATCGAGGAAACATACGGCGAGTTCACCAAGCTGCCGAGCAGCGTCGTCACGCGCAGATAGGTATCGGGGCTGACGTTTGCGAGCGGGTTGGTCCTATCGAGCATCCGGCCGGAGACGGCAATGCGCAGCGGCGCCGACAAATCGCCCGAACCCGGCGCAAGTTGCATTCGCTCCAACCAGACGTCTTCTATTTTCACGAGGCGGCCCTGCAAATCAGCCAGAAACCCCTGCCAGTTCGCTCGTCGCTCATGGATCTGTTGCAACGCTCCAATCTGGAGTTGCAGCGTGGCCAACCGTTCGAGATTGGCGCGATTGCGACTCTCTCTTTGTCGCAGGGGGGCAATCTCCGCTTCGACCGCGCGAATCTGCTGCTGCTGCTCGGCGTGCAGGGTCCGAAAGTGGAAAAGCGGGGCGAGCAGCACGGTCGCGGCAAGGCCGGCCGCAGCGGCCAACCACGGCTGGCGGCGGCGCACCGTTTCCCGCGCCCGCAAGCGGGGCGGCAGGAGATTGAGAACCGGCTGCTCCCCCTGAAGTCGCAGCGCAGCGGCACCCACCAAGCCGGCCAGCACCGAGACATGAGCAGCCACTCCAGCTTTCGCGGCGGCAGGCGCCACCTCGACGCTCTCGAGTGCATCAAAGGGCAATACCGTCACATGCAATCGAGCCGCCAGCAACTCGCCGAGTCCTACCGTTCGCGAGGTTCCCCCAGTCACCAGCAAGCGCTCGGGATTCGCGGTCACCGAGTGCCTTTTGAAGTGCAACGCCGAGCGGGTGATCTCCTGGGCCATCCGCGTCGCGAAGCTGTCAACCGCCGGCGCGCAGAGGCTGCTGTGGCGCTCTGACAGCTTCAGCTTTTCCGCGTCGGCGAATTCACAATCCTGGCTCTCGCTGACCTGTTGGGTGATGTTTTGACCGCCCAGCGCCATCGTCCGTGCGTGAAAACAATTCTTCTCCGCCAGCACCATGGTCGTGGAGCGCGCCCCGATATCCACGATCAGAGTCGGCACTGATATCTCGGGGTTCGCGCTTCGATAGGCTGCGTGCAGCGCGAGCGCCGCCGGTAGCAACGCGTCCGGCACCAAACCGGCCGCTTCCACGGCGGCGCACAAGCCCTCGACGGCATCGAGTTTCGCAACGCAGAGCATGACTTCGAGATCAAGTCCTGTTTGCCCGACGATCCCATGGTCCCAGACCACCTCCGTCAGCGGATACGGAATATTCTGCTGCGCTTCGAAGCGGATCACCCTTTCGCGTTTCGTCGCGTCGACTCGCGGTGTCTTGATGAACTTCGTCAACACCAGATGCCCGGGCAATACAATCGATACCGGCCCGTTAAAATCGACCTGCCGGCGCACCATTTGCAGCGCTTCGCCTATGCGCCCCGGCCATTCGTCTTCCCGGCCCGGCTCAAGCGCGAAAGACCCGAGTGCAAACTGTTCGAGCCGGTGCTTGTTGGCTCCGGCCTTGGCAAAGGTGCCGAGCGCAACGTGGCTGGCACCGCAATCGATAATTGCAACTCGCGAGGGTGGCATGGGACTTGGGGAGTGCCAGAGCCAGGAGAACGAGCGGTGCCATGGTTCCTATGACTGATTCATCGCAGGTTGTCCCGCCGAAAAATCATTGCCCGACTTCGGCGCGCCAGCACGCTGAACGCCTCAATGAGTCCCGTCCTCCCCTACAAGATCAGCGTCCTCGTCTTCCTCGAAAACCGCGCGGGCGAATTACTGCTGATGCTGCGGGCCCAGCAACCCAACCTCGGCGCTTGGTCTCCCATCGGCGGAAAATTGGAAATGGCCACGGGCGAATCCCCGTTCGAGTGCGCCGTGCGCGAAACCAAGGAGGAGGTCGGCCTGAAAGTGCGCGCCGAGGATCTTCACCTCTTCGCCATGATCGCCGAGAAAGCCTATCAGGGCCACAATCACTGGCTCATGTTCCTGTTCCGCTGCAAAGTGCCGCTCGACGGCCTGCCGGCGGATATCGACGAGGGTAAATTCGCGTTTTGGTCCCGCGAGCAAATCAACACCCTCGAAATCCCTGAGACCGACGCGGCGGCCTTGTGGCCGATCTACGATCAGCACCGCGAGCACTTCGTTTCGCTGCGGGCAGATTGCTCGGTTTCACCGGTCCAGATTACTATCGAGCAGGTCACCCCTTCGGTGGGTTAACCGCAGCGCAAGCCGCTTGGCCGGGATTTAATACATTCTGCCTCCGAAGGTTTTGCTTGTCTTTCGGGGAGCTTTCCCAAGTTAGGAGCTTGGCGTCAGAAAATCACTTTGAACTCAAAACACTTGTGAGCAAGAAACCATCCCCCTCCAAAAAGCCCGACGACGGGTCCCCGCCCTACAATGCCCGCCAAGCCCCGGTGAACGCACGGCTCGGCCAGGACGAATTGATCACGTTCTACCGCGACATGGTGCGCATCCGTCGCTTTGAGGAGCGCTGTCTCCGGAGTTACCAGCAGGGGAAGATCGGCGGGTTCCTTCACCTTTACATCGGCCAGGAGTCCATCGCGGTGGGCTGCGCTTCCGTCATGGGCAAGCACGACCATATCATCACGGCCTACCGCGACCACGGTCACGCCATCGCGGTCGGCATGGGTTTCAACGAGCTCATGGCCGAAAACTACGGCAAATACACCGGTTGTTCGAAGGGCAAAGGTGGTTCGATGCACTATTTCGACCCGACCCGTCATTTCTGGGGCGGCCACGGCATTGTCGGTGGCCAGATCCCGTTGGGCACCGGTCTCGCCTTCGGACTCAAATACAAGGGGCTCAAGGGCGCGTGCATGGCGTTCATGGGCGACGGGGCGGTCAACCAAGGCGCGGTCCACGAATCCTACAATCTCGCGGCCCTGTGGAATCTGCCTGTCATTTTCGTGATCGAGAACAACGGCTACTCGATGGGCACCAGCCAGGCGCGCTCCTCCGCCGCTCCGAGCCTCGCGCAGCGCGCCGACGGCTACGGAATGAATTGGGAGATCGCCGAGAACGGTCACGACATCCTCGAGGTGCGCGACAAGTTCGACCGCCTCCTCAAGCTCGCGCACGAAGAGTCGAAGCCGAGCGTGCTCGAAATCCGCACCTACCGTTACCGCGGCCACTCCGTTGCCGATCCGGACTCCACCTATCGCGAAAAAAAGGAGGTGGAGGACTACAAGACGAACAAGGATCCGATCCTCACCTTCCAAAAGGCGCTCCTCGCCGAGGGAGCGTTGACGGACGGGTTGATCAAACAAATCGACGATGCGGCCCGCGCCGAGTCCGAGACTTCCGCGCAATTCGCCGATGCCAGCCCCTTCCCGACCGTCGATGACATCAAGAAGGACGTCTATTGGGAGGCGGATAATCCCGCTGACCGCAAATCCGTTGGCTCGCTCTTCTTCGACTGAGCGCCGCCCTTGCCCACTCCTTTAAACTCTCTCCGAAAATGCCAGTCATCACTTACCGCGAAGCACTCCGCCACGCCATGTGCGAGGAAATCGAGCGCGACGAAAACGTCATCCTCATGGGTGAAGAAGTCGGCCAATTCCACGGCGCCTACAAAGTCTCCGAGGGCATGTTGGCCAAATACGGCCCGAAGCGCATCATCGACACGCCGATCAGTGAGGCTGCCTTCATCGGCGCCGGCATCGGTGCCTCCCTCCTCGGCGTGCGCCCGGTCATGGAGCTGATGTTCTTCAGCTTCTACACCGTCGCTTTCGACCAGATCTTTAACAACGCAGCCAACATGCGCTACATGTCCGGCGGCCTGACGCACTGCCCGATCGTCATCCGCGGCCCCGCCAACGGCGGCACGAACGTCGGCGCCACGCACTCGCATACGCCCGAGGGCATCGCCGCCTACCATCCCGGCATCAAGGTCGTCGTCCCCTCCAACGCCTACGACGCCAAGGGCCTGATGAAGTCCGCCATCCGCGACAACGACCCCGTCATGTTCATGGAAAACACCATGCTCTACGGCGAATCCTGCGAAGTGCCGAATGAGGAATACCTCGTTCCCCTCGGCAAGGCCAACATCCTCCGCCAAGGCACCGATCTCTCGATCATCGGCCACGGCCGCCCGATCCGGTTGGCACTCCAAGCCGCCGACCTCCTCAAGGAGAAACACAACATCAACGCCGAGGTCATCGACCTCCGATCGATTCGTCCGCTCGACGAGGAGACCATTCTCAACTCCGTCAAGAAGACCAACCGCGCGCTCTTCGTCGAGGAGGCCAAGCCATTCTGTTCGGTCGGCGCGATGGTCGCGTGCATCATTCAGGAAAAGGCGTTTGATTACCTCGACGCTCCCGTGAAACGCGTCACCTCGATGGATTCGCCGGCGATTTACTGCCCGCCCCTCGAAAAGATTCAGCTCCCCAACGTCGACCGCATCTTCGCCGCCGCCCTCGACCTCCTCAAGTAACCCGCCAGCCGGCGCTCCCACCCCCTTTCTCCCATGGCCAACATCATCGATATGCCGAAACTCAGCGACACCATGACAGTGGGTACGCTGATCAAGTGGCTGAAAAAAGAAGGCGATGCCGTGAAATCCGGCGACATCCTCGCCGAAGTCGAAACCGACAAGGCGACGATGGAACTCGAGTCGTTCTTCGACGGCACGCTGGTGAAGATTTTCACGCCCGAAGGTTCGCAAATCGCCGTCGGCGCGCCTCTCTGCGCCATCGGCGAAAAGGGCGAAAAAGTTGACGCGCCTGCTGCGGACAAGCCGGCCGAGTCAGCGAAGCCGGACGCCTCCGCCGAGTCTCCGAAAGCCGACGAGAAAGCCGAAGCAAAGGCCGATGCCAAGGCGGAATCCAAGGCCGAAGCTGAGCCCGCAACCGATGCCAAAGAAGAAGCCGCTTCCGACGAAGTTGATGAACCGGCCGCCGCCGCCGCCTCGACCGGCCGCCTAAAAATTTCCCCGCTCGCGCGCAAACTCGCCGCGATCAACAAAGTCGATCCCGCCCGCCTCACCGGCACCGGCCCGCACGGCCGCATCGTCAAAGCCGACGTGCTCGCCGCCGTCGCCGATCCGTCGAAGTTGAAAGCCGCCACGTCCGCTGCTTCCGGCAAAGCCGCCGCAGCGCCTGCCAAATCCAGCGCGACCTTCGCGGGAGGTGCCCCCGGTCGCACGGGTCCGATTCAGGAAGCCCGCACCGTGCCGGCCTCGAACATGAGGGCGACAATCGCAAAGCGCCTGCTCGAGGCCAAAACACAGATCCCCCATTTCTATCTCGAGATCGAAGTCGATACCGAGCCACTTTTCGCCGTCCGCGCCGATCTCAACGCCGCCTTCGAAAAGGACGGCGTCAAACTCTCCGTCAACGACTTCATCTTGAAGGCCAGCGCCGAGGCGCTCCGCCGCGTCCCCGGCGTCAATGCCTCGTGGACCGGCACCGGCATCCAATACCACGCCGCCGCGCACGTCTCCTTTGCCGTCGCGATCGATGACGGCCTGATCACGCCGGTCATCCGCGACACGCACACGAAGTCGGTCTTCGCGGTCAGTGCCGAAGCCAAGCCGCTCGGCAAACGCGCCAAGGAAAAAAAGCTCAAGCCCGACGAGTTCACCGGCGGAACCTTCTGCGTTTCCAATCTCGGCATGATGGGCGTGAAGAATTTCTCCGCCATCATCAACCCGCCGAATGCCGCCATTCTCGCTGTCGGCGCCACTGTCACCAAACCGGTCGTGAAAAACGGCCAGATCGTGGTCGGGCAGACGATGACGCTGACGCTCTCGTGCGACCACCGCGTCGTGGACGGCGCACTAGGCGCGCAATTTCTTGCCGCAATGAAGGACCTGCTCGAAAAGCCCGCGCTCTTGCTGGTGTAGCGCGGAGCCGTGGATTGGGGATATCCGCCCTGACATTGCCTCGGTCTTTTCAGGCGGTTCGGGGAGCGCACGCATGCTGGTTTCGGCGTCCCGCCGAGAGCGGATCGGATGGCTCGGGCGGGACGCCCAAGCCGACACGCGAGACGCGTGTGCTCCCCGGAGCCTCTCCCGAATCCGCACAAGCTTCACCCATCGCCCAAGCCGACACCTCCGCAGGTGGAGCGGGTTGACCCCAACACGCTTTTGCAGAGCGAACCCAACGCGTTGAGGTCAACGCGTTCCACCCCGAACCCAACGCGTTCCACCTCGGCAGCAGGTCGCGCCGCCAGAATCTCTGCGGACGGTTCCTGGCAATTCCCTGTCAGGCCACTGTCATGATTGCGCTGTTTCCCAGATCGCTTGTAACCTATTAGGTTACAAGTGGAGCCGCCACTCTCGCACGAGGAACAGCACACAGTCTTTGCGGCACGCCGACGAGCGGCGGCCCTATAGGGCTCCCCGGGGAAATCCTCCGCAGAAACGGCGCGTTGACCTCACTTACAATTGTCCCCGCGCCGGAAGGCTGGCCGCATTTGCTCGACACTCTCCCTCTGTATCCGGCAACCTCATGCGGCTTCGCAGCCCCCAAGGCGGCGGAGTCAGCCGAACTCTCCCAAGCCCGATGGAAGTTACCAAGCTGTCCGCCACGCTCTTCTCCCCAGCCGTAACGGCGCGGTTGATCGGCATTCGCGGGAGACTTGTCCTGCTGGTGCTGGTCGCCGCACTGCCGCTGCTCACGCTGATCGGTCTCGATGCGAAGAGGGAAATTGCCCATGAGCGTGCGGTCGCGCTTGAGCGCCTCCAGGCGCGCGCCCACTCCATCGCCGCCCGACTCGACGATCAGCTCGGCAACATCGATACGCTCCTCATCGGCCTCTCCCACTTGGTGTCCGCGAACCCGGACAACATAGCCCAAAACGAGGAAATTTTCCGCAGCATCGCCCGGGATCTTCCGCCCTACTACCTCAATGTGAAGGCCCAGTCGCTCGATGGCGGCGCCCTCGGCTCCACGAGTGGCAACCGCGATGTCACCGTGGCCGATCGCGACTATTTCCGCGCAGCCATCGAGAGGCGCGGCCTTGTTGTGGACCAACCGCTCGTCTCGCGCACGAAGGGCCGCTGGTCGCTCACGCTGGCCCGGACGCTGTTTGATCCGGCTGGTGAGGTGGCGGGCATGGTGGGCGTGTCGTTCGACCTGGCCAAGCTGGAGACCTTGCTCGAAGGCGAGGCGCTGGGAGAAACGGCGCTCATCACGGTCATCAACGAAAAGCACCTCATCCTCGCGCGGTCGACCGACGCCGCGCAATGGATTGGCCAGGCGAGTCCCGACAACCCGATGCTCGGCCGGGCGATGGTGGACCGCGAGGGCGCGGTGGAGTTCACTTCGCGAGACGGCACGAAATTCCTCGCCGGCTTCAGCACCTGTTCGCGAGCGCCGTGGCTGGTCTTTGCGCAGCTGCCCAGCGCCACCGCTTTAGCATCGCTTGAGCAGAAATTCCGCCGGGCACTTCTCCTCATCGCCATCGCCCTCGCCTTGACCCTTGCCCTGGCCTGGTTCATCGGTGGCCGCATCGTCCGGCCGCTGCGCCACCTAGCGGCTGACGCCGCCACCCTCGGCGCGGGCGGCGAGTTGCGACCCAACAATGTCGCTTACAGCGGTGAAATCGGGCAACTCGCCCGCTCCTTCAACCAGATGCTCGCCACGCTCGCCCAACGCGACGCCGCGCTCCGCCGCAGCGAGGCGCAATTCCGCACCCTGATTGAGAACTCAGGCGACGGCATCTTCATCACCGATCCCGAGGGCGTCTATGTCGAGGTCAACGCCAGCGGCGAGCGCATGATCGGCTGGAAGCGCGAGGAACTGGTCGGCCAGCAAATCGCAGCCATCCTCGCACCCGAGGAGCAGGTGCGGATCGCACCTGAGCTGGCCCGGTTGATGACCGGCGAAACGGTTGTGAGTGAATGGCAGTTGCAACGAAAGGACGGATCGACATTTCCGGGCGAAATCAGCTCCAAGCGCCTGCCGGACGGACGCCTGCTGGGGGTGCTGCGCGACATCGCTGGGCGGAAGCGGGCGGCGGCGGATCAGGAGCAACTCGAAAGGAAACTGCAGGACACGCAAAAGCTCGAAAGCCTCGGCGTGCTGGCCGGCGGAATCGCCCACGACTTCAGCAATCTCCTCACCGGCATCCTCGGCAACGCCAGCTTGGCGGCCATGGAACTGCCCGTCGGGTCACCCGTGCAGGCTTACATTGATCAGATCAGCAAAGCTTCGCTGCGCGCTGCGGATCTTTGCAAACAGATGCTCGCCTACTCTGGCAAGGGAAGGTTTGTCGTGCAAAGGCTTCAGCTCAACAAGCTCGTGGAGGAGACCACCCAGCTCCTCCAGCTTTCCATCAGCAAACAGGCGGTGCTGCGCTTCAATCTTTACCCGACGCTGCCGGTCATCGAGGCCGACGGGACCCAAATCCGTCAGGTGGTCATGAACCTCGTCATCAACGCCTCCGAGGCGATCGGCTCCAAGAGCGGCGTGATCAGCGTGACCACCGGCCTGACGCGAGTGGACCGGACGTATCTGGGCGGCACGTTGCTCGCGCCCGAGCTGCCGGAAGGCACCTACGTCCATCTGGAGGTGTCGGACAGCGGCACCGGCATGACGCCCGAGACCCAGGCCAAGATATTCGAGCCGTTCTTCACGACCAAGTTCACCGGCCGGGGTCTCGGTCTGGCTGCCGTGCTCGGCATCGTGCGCGGTCACAAGGGTGCGATCAAGATCTACTCGGAGCCGGGCCGTGGCACGACGTTCAAGTTGCTTTTCCCCTGTGCGACTGGCGATGAGGAACTCGGGGCGGCGGACGGTATCGCCAAGGATTTGTGGCGCGGACACGGTTGCGTGCTCGTGGTTGACGACGACGAGTCGGTCCGCAGCACGGCATCGGCGATGCTTCGGAAGCTGGGGTTCGAGGCCGCTCTGGCGCGCGATGGCCGGGAAGCCGTGTCCGCCTTCCGAGCGGAGCCCGACCGCTTTGCCTTGGTGTTGATGGACCTGACGATGCCGCATCTCGACGGCGAGCAGGCCTTCGCCGAGTTGCGCCGGATTCGCCCCAACGCCCGCGTGGTGCTGATGAGTGGCTTCAACCAGCATGAGGCAGTCTCGCGGTTCACCGGCAAGGGTCTTGCGAGTTTCCTGCAAAAGCCGTTTCAGGTCGAGTCGCTGAGCGCGACACTGCAGGGTGCCCTAGCTGGCACGCCAAATTCCGACAGGTGACGCAGGGAAGCCCCGGCGCGTCGCGGAAAACGCTTAGGCGAATGCGCGCTCCCTGCGCAATGCTTCCACGTTGTAAAAGGCCTGCTCCAATACCACTCACAAATTGATTCTGGACCATGGCGCGAGCGTCCCGGGTAGGGCTGAGCGGCCCGCACCGTCGATTTGAGCTGCAAGAAATCTCCGGGGCACGGGTGAAATTTCAGCAATCTCCGGGGGGTGCGTCCTCGTGGACGCGGCCATTGGACAAGTCTTCAAAATCCCGCTTTTAAAACCCAATTTTGTCCTCAAGAACTGAATTTTTGCGCCGACTTCTAGGGAACCATGGGGAAAGCCGGACGCATTGAAGATTCCAACGCTTGGCTCGAACAGGATCGTCGTGAACGCTTTCGTTTGGCGGCGACCCTCTTGACCTATGTCGGCGCAGTCTTCGCCGGAGTCGTCATGCTCGCTGTCGGCCTCGCTCAAAACTGAGCGACCCGCCGAATTGCTGCCCGTGCCCTCGTTTCCGGGCGCGCCAGCCAAACTTTTTGCGCGCAGCGCGCTTTCTTGCTGCTGCGGTTTTTGTTTTCTGCATTCGGCAACGCAGGCGAAAAGGAATCGGCGACTATCTTTCCGCCCGCTGCCTTGCGTCGGCTTCGATCAAGGCGCGCAGAGCGTCGAGCGTCGCCTTGGCCTTGGCCTTCGCAGCGGTCAGATCAGCGGCAGTCGCGACCGGTTCACTGGCGAAGAGGTAAAACTTCATCTTCGGTTCCGTGCCGCTGCCGCGCGCTGCAAAGGAGTAACCATTGGCAAGCGTGACCAGATAAAGATCCTGCGTGGGGATTTGCTCGCCGTCGTTGTCGAAGAATTTCTCCCGTCCAAAATCCTGGAAGCGCGTCACGGCTGTGTCCCCGAATCCCTTCGGCGGCGACGCCCGGTAGGAATCGAGGATGCGCTTGATCTTCGCCGCGCCGGTCGCGCCTTCGTAGTAGATGTTGATCACACCCTCGAGGAAGAAGCCGCAGCGCAGGTAGAGTTCGTCGAGATACTCCGGCACCGTGAGCCCGCGTGCTTTCACCCACGCGCACAACTCCGCCAGCATCACGCAGGCGGAATTACCGTCTTTGTCGCGGAGAAAATCGTTGGGCAGGTAACCGTAACTCTCCTCCGTGCCGAAAAGGTAGAACGTGCCGTGTTCTTGCAGCAGCGCGGCGCGTTTACGGAAGGGCGTCGCGTCGTAGTCGAAGCCCGCGCCCATCGCCTCCACAAGCTTCCGCTCGTAGCCGCGCATCTTGGCCGCAATCCATTTGAAACCCGTGAGCGTGTTGATGACCTTCACGCCATGCGCCCTGCCGACGGCATCCTGCAACGGCGACGTGACAAAGGTTTTCACGATGCAGGCCGCCTGTGTCCCGGCCTGCGGAATCCAGCCGAGTTCCTTGTATTTGCCGACGCGGTAGTCCGCGAGCAGTGCGCCGGTCTGGTTGCCGGTGAGGGTTTCCATCTTCCCAGCACGGTTGCGCACGGCGATGCCTACGCGATCGCTGTCGGGATCAGTCGCCATCACGACATCGTGCCCGCCCTTCTCGGCGAGCGCCACGGCGAGCGCGAGCGCTTCGGCGTTCTCCGGATTGGCGGATTTCACCGTGGGAAAGCGCGGGTCAAACTCGGCCTGCTCCGCCACCTGAATGACATCGACGTCGAAGCGTTTGAACAACGGCATCGTCGAGACGCCGCCGACGCCGTGGATGTTGGTGTAAACAACGCGCAAATCCGAATTGCGGAGCAAGTCGCCGTCGATGACCGCTTGGGCGGCCACATCGAGGTAGGCTGCGTCGGCGTCCACCCCCAGCGTCTTCACTGCACTCACGTCAATTTCCTGAAATTCGTGCACCGCTCCGAGCGGCACCGCATTCACCTGGGCGATGATGCCCGAGTCGTGCGGCGGGGTGACTTGGGCGCCGTCATCGAAGTAGGCTTTGAATCCATTATCGTGCGGTGGATTGTGGCTGGCGGTGATCACCGCGCCACAATGCGCCTTCAACCAGCGCACCGAGAAACTCAACTGCGGAGTCGAGCGCGGGCCGTCGAAGATGTGCGCCTCGCCGCCCAGCTTCGTCCAAGTTGACGCCGCGAGTTCGCAGAAGTGCCGGGAGAAATGGCGCACATCGTGCGCGATCACGATCCGCGGGGGCGTTGCGTTCCCGGTTTGATCGAGGTAACCCTTCACGTAGCGAAAGAGGCCGATCATGGCGCGCGTGAGCGTGAAATCATTCAACAGGTTGCTGCCCACCCCGGCGTGAGCGGGTGAGCCCGAGGCGGAAAGCGTGCCGGTTTCGGCCTGGGCACCCACGGCGCCGATCGTGCGTCCCCGCAAGCCACCGGTGCCAAACTCCATGTAGCGGTAGAAGCGATCATTCAGTTCCGCCCATTCTTCCCGTTCGACCAACTCGTCCATGCTGAGCTGCGCCCACCCGGGCAAACCCGCCTGCCACCACGCGGTGAAATTTTCGACGGTGCCGGGAAGCAAATGGCCGGCCTGGGCGGCCGCAGAAAATTTCTCGGGAAGTGGAATCATGCGAGATAGAGGTTGTTCGTAAGCGCAGGCGACGGCGACAAGCGCCGCCAGCTTTCCGTCACCGTCTCGGCATCGTATCCGAAGAGCGGAGAGATTTCCAGAACGTGCTGCGGCAGGCCCTCGGCATCGACGGACAAATCCGCGCCAGCCGCGCGCAGCCAGCGTGCGAACTGGCGCAACTGATCGTCGCGGCAGGTTTGCGGCGAGTCCACGCCCTCGGCATTCTTGACCGGGCTGAAATCGTCGGCGCGTGCCGTCTCAATCACGATCGGGTTCTTCGCGAAGGGCAGCGCGTCAAAAACGAAGAGCTCAAACTTCACCCCGTTGGGCTGATCCGGCTTCACCGCGTTTCCGTGCGCATCGATCGTCGGGATTTTTTTGTCAGCACGGTGGAACGGCAACTCGGGGTCTTCGCCTCCTGCCGCCATGCGTTGCGCGAAATCGCGGTCAATAAGGTGAATCGCAATGCTGCCGGCACTGAAGCGCAGCGAGCCATTTGGATTCGTCTCCTGTTGCAGTGCCATCGGAACATCGCTGTATTCGGCCACGGTCAGCCGGCCGCCTTGGAGACAAAACAATCCGACCTTTTCCTCGGGATATGCCTTTGGAACCATCTTGCTGGACATCTCGGAACCCGCGAGCACGTGGTGGCCGATGAATTCTGCGTCGATACAACGCACCAGTGGATTATCGACCTGAAAATAGCTCAGAATATCGACGCCGTCGCGCTTCATCCGGTCCAACGCACCGCTGCGATGCAAGGCACGCAATGACCCGCCGTGACCATCCGGGCTCAGCGCGATCCCATCCTTAGCCTCCAGCAGGATCTTGCCGTCGATATCCACCGCGGGCAACCGGCCCTGCCGGAAGAAATGCACTTTCCCGCGCTCAAGTCCGAAGAAATTGTGGTCGGCAAAGAACGCCTCGGTCGCGGCGTGGTTGGCATGACTCGTCATGATGAACCAAGGCAACGATCGACCGTAGCGACGACCGGCCGCCAGGATCTTTTCCGCGAATACTTGGAAGAGAGGCTTCCCCTTTACGGGCGTGACACGGAACGTGCCCTTGGGGCCCTCGTAGCCGAGACGCGTCCCCTGCCCGCCTGCGACGGTGAATGCCGCAACGCGACCGGCGCGCAAAACGGTTTCCCCCGCAGCACGCGCAGCGGCCCACTTCTCAGCCTCACCGCCATGCGCGGGAAGCGCTTCGTAAGGCGCCGGCTGCAGCCCAACCAGGCTAGCGGTCGCGGTGGATTTTTCGACGATCAACTTGCGATGCAGCCGTGCGACTTCGCCAAGGTCGATTTCGGAAGCCTGCGCGCACAAGGAGGTTTTTTGCGCTGCATCGAGGTCAGCCCAAAAGGCAAAGACGTGGCCTTGGCCGGCGGAGCGATAACGGGCGATCAAGTCGTCCGGTGTCATGGCTGGCGCTTGTCGTCGAAGCGAAACACAAACTCCTGCGAACGCACGTAACCGAGCTTCTTGCGGATGACCTGTTCCAGAAGCTCCGGGTCGCTCCTCAGGCGGGCGAGGTAGCGTTCCTGTTCGGCCAGCTTGGCCTGCGCCTCCGCCAACTTGCGGCGGTTACCCTCTTCCTGAAGCCGGATGCTCGTGAGTTCGCGGTTCATCTGCAGAAAGAACAACCCCGCCCAGACGGTAACCGCGGTAAAGAGGACGACGAATCCAGTGACGATGATCTTGTTCCAATTCAAAAGCGACACTCAGCTAAACGGATGCCCTAATCTCGCAGCAAGGTTTTTGAGGCTTGTTTAACAGAGATTTTTCGTGCTTTTTCGCTCCCCAACCGGATACTCGCCACCGATGTATCAAGGTTACTACGGTCTTACGGAGATGCCGTTTCACATCACTCCTGACCCGAAGTTCCTCTACCTGAGCCAGCCCCATCAGGAAGCGCTCCAACACTTGCGCTACGGCGTCAAGGAACGGAAGGGTTTCATCGTGCTCGTGGGAGAGGTCGGTTGCGGCAAGACCACCCTGTGCCGCCAATTTCTCACCGAGCTAAGTCCGACCCACTACGATACTGCCTTGATCTTGAATCCCCGGCTCACGGAAACACAGATGCTCAAGGCCATCTTGACCGAGCTCGGCGAAACCCATCTCGCGCGCAGCAAGAACGACCTCGTCGCCCAGATGAACAAGGTGCTGCTTGAGCGCATCGCGGCCGGACGCGAGATCGTGCTCATTGTAGACGAAGCACAGAATCTTTCCTTCGAGGTTTTCGAGCAGGTTCGATTGCTCTCCAACCTCGAGACCGACAAACAAAAGCTCCTCCAGATTATTCTGATGGGCCAGCCGGAATTGAAAGAGAAACTTGCGGCCGAGGAATTGCGGCAACTGCGCCAGCGCATTCTGGTCCACTACGACCTGCTCCCGCTCACGCGGGCCGAAACGGATCACTACATCCACCATCGGCTCGCCCTCGCCGGTGGTTCCGGCCGGCCGCGCTTCACATCGTGGGCTCTGCGCCACATCCACCGCACCAGCCGCGGAATCCCGCGCATCATCAATAATCTTTGCGACAAATCGATGCTCTCGGCCTTTATTCGCGACTCCGATGAGGTCAATTACTGGGACGCCCGCCGCGCTGCCCGCGAAATGGCTCAACTCACCGACTGACCATGAGTCTGATCAACGACGCGCTCAAGAAGGCCCAACGCGCACGGACCGGTGAAACCCTTGGGCCGGACGGCACACCCTTGCGCGTCGGAGGCGATGCTCACCACGGTGGCAGCGACCGACCGACCTTGATCAGTTCTCAAACCGTTCTTCTCTCCGGAGGAATTCTCATCGTCCTTCTGATCGTTGCCGGCACACTTTACCTCGGTCTTGGCTCGGAATCCGCCCCGGTGCCCGCGAAGGCACCGCTTGCGAATGCCGCCGCACCGGCCACCGTCGCATCATTCCCGGTCCTTGCCGTCGCCGACCGCGGGCAGGCGGCGAAACCGGCGGAATCTTTGACTTTTGTTCTGGCGACGCCAGATCCGACTGAGCCAAGTCTGCCCGCGGTTCCCACCGCGAGCGCCGCGCCTAACATCACCCTTCAGGTCGAATCTCCGCCCGTGCCCGTGGTCAATACCCTTCCCATGCTGCCCCCGATACCTTCCGAGCGCATGGTGCGAACCATTGAAGCCCTGCAGGTCAGTGGCATTCGCGCCCTCGGGGCCGACAGCAAAGTGCTTTTGAATGGACGTGTATATCGCATCGACGATCTCGTTGATCGCGATTTCGGACTGCGTCTCATCGAGGTCACGGCCGATTCACTCACGTTTAAGGACCAGACCGCCGCCGTCTATACGCGACGCTTCTAGTCAGCGTCCCGGACCCTCACTGCCGTCGCCGCCTCGATTCCCAGAGGGAATGACACGTAATAGGTGTCATTCCCGCCGGACTGCTTTTTTGCGCCGACCATCGCAAAGTGACACTAGTAGGCCGACTTGGGCGGGAAGAAAATCTGCCAGCACGTTTTCAGGGCGATCTGCACATCAAGCCGGATCGACCACTTCGCGATGTAATCCAGATCGCGGCGCACCCGTTCCTGCAATTGCCCGGGCGTGGTGATCTCACCGCGAAAGCCTTCGCTCTGCGCCAGCCCGGTGATCCCTGGTTTGACGAAATGCCGCGTGCGATACGCGCGGGCCTGTCGCTCAAATTCCTCATCCAAGAGCGGCATGACGGGACGCGGGCCCACCACGCTCATCTCGCCGGTCAGCACATTCCAAAATTGCGGGAACTCATCGAGACTGTGGCGCCGCAGAAAATGCCCGAACGGGAAGATCCGGTTGTCTTCGCGCGTTGCCTGCACGCTCTCGGCACCGGCATCGGCCGGTGCCACGTGCATGGTGCGAAACTTGAGCATCTCGAAATGGCTGCGCCCACTGCGACCGCGCCGCCGCACATGAAACAACGGTCCGGGGGATTGCCAGCGTTGCGTCAGCCACACGACCACGCAAAGCACCGGGAGCACCAGCACCACCATCGGCAGCGCGAGCAGCAGATCAAAGGTTCGCTTCATGACGCGATTGATCGGTTCCTCCAAGGGCTCCGCGTGCAAGGTGAAGCAGTGTTGACCCTGCAATTCCACCGAAGCAACCGGGTGACCCAGTTGTTCCGCGATGTCGTGCCGCAGCAGCACGCGCGCACCGTGAGCCTGGCAGACCTCGACGACCCGCCGCCCTGCCGTAGCGTCGGTGGCCAGTTCCCACAAGACGACTTGGCGAACCTGCCTCGCCTCGAGCAGTGCAGCGAGTTGCTCCACCGCGCCGAGCCAGGTGGCAATTGGCGGGTTCGAACCCGCGGGGAGCATTTCCCACGAAACAAACCCCGCCAGGTCCACGCCAAGATCCTTTCGCGCTGCCAGCCAAGCCTCCACTTCCCGCAGCGCGGCCACCCGGCAGACGATAAGCGTTGGCACCCGGGCGCTTCCTCCAAAAACGAGCGCCGCCAGATAGCTGGGCAGCTTCAAGTGCAACCCGAGCAAGAGCAGCCACGTGAACACCAGAAACGAACCGAGGAAGAGACGACTGATGCTGCGATCCTGGGTGGCAAACATCATCGCGAAGACCACAAGGGCGATGAGCGCAATCTGGCGTGACGCCAAACTGCTGGCGTCCACCATCGACAACTTCGAGAGGCGCCAGCCGATCTTCGCGACATGCTTCCACCCAAAGATCACGCCGAGCACGACACTGAGGAAATACGGCAACAGTGCTACGTCGCGCGTCAGTCGCATGAAGTGCGAAAAGACAGCGATGGTGAGCTCCGCGTAGAGCCAGAAAAAGAATCCCACGAGCGCCAGCGTCAGGGCGTTGTGCAGGTCAGTAAGACCTCGGTGGCGGTTCAACAGCATCGGATAAGATGCTAGGGATGCGAGCCCAGGCGGCAACAGCCGACTAGCGCGAGGCTGAACACACGTTTGAAGTGCCCAAGACCTGCCCGCAAAACCGGCAGCGTGAAGTTGTCCTCGTGCTTCGCCTTGACCAGCGGCGGCCTCGCGACATCTTTTCGGAATTTCCCCGGAACCGCGCGACCGCAGCCCGGTCCTTTCGCCCCTCCCTGTTCAATAGTTTCAACTTTCTCCCGATTGCCGGGCATTACCCTCCCATGCGCCTCCTCCCACTAGCCCTCCTGTCGCTTGCCTTCACGGCAAACGCCTTCGCTTCGACCCCGCTCGATACCGCTCGCCAATTTTACACCGAACGCAAGGACGCCGAGGCCAAATCGGCGTTCGAAGCGCTCGCCCGCGGCGAGCCCCGCAATGCCGAAGCAGTGTTATACTTGGGCCGACTCGCCATGCGGGCTCGGGATGTGGATACGGCGGTGAAACATTTCGAAAAGGCCATCGAGCTCGACCCGACAAAGTCAGCCCACCACCTCGAACTGGGCGGCGCCTATGGTGCCAAGATCCAATCCGCCGGACTCCTCGGCAAAGCGTCGCTTGCCGGTAAATCCCGCAAGGCAATGGAGAAGGCCGTTGAGCTTGACCCGAACAGCGTGGATGCGCGGTTCGGCCTCGTTTTATTCTACTCCCAAGCTCCTTCGATGATCGGCGGCGGCATGGACAAGGCGCACCTGCAGGCCGACGCCATTATCAAACTCAATCCCGCACGCGGCCGTATCGCCAAAGCGGGGCTTTTCGCCCGCGAGAAGAAATACAATGACGCCTTCGGGCTTTATGAGGAAGCGCTCACCCAAAGCCCCGACGATTACGGCACGCTTTATCAAGTCGGCCGCCTCGCGGCGGAATCGGGGGAACGACTCGATCGCGGGCTCGAGGTGCTCAATCGTTGCCTAGGCATGACTCCACCGGCCAATGAGCCCGGTCACGCGCCGGCCAACTGGCGCCGCGGCAATATTTTTGAAAAAAAGGGCGACAAGGCCGCCGCCCGCACCGCCTATGAAGCGGCGTTGGCCATCGACGCAAAGTTTGAGGCGGCCATTGCGGCGTTGAAGAAGCTGAATTGACCCCTCGGCTCGTTCGGCAACGGTAGGAGCATGTCCTCCGGTGTCACCGAGCCAGTCGTCGCGAAATTTATCGCCGCCCTCGAACAGAGCGTGCGCGATGGCACCTTCACGCGACTCACGCTCGGCAAGACGCGCAGCGACGACCCGACCTTGCGCAACGTGCAGGTGCGCACAGTGCAGTTGAAGACAGGGCAGCACCTGAACTTCGTTTGGCGTTACGACACACAGGACGTCACCAAGAACCTCTCCCCTGCGGAAGCCATGCTCGAAATCCGCCGGCTGGTTGGCACCACCTTCCACAGCGCCCACCTGTTCACGACCGGCCGAATGACCCAACTGGAGTTCAACAAAAAAGGACAGGCGCGCTTGAGCCATGGCAAGGGCGACACGTCGTCTGTGGAGCAGATCGCAACGACGCACGACCGCGCCAAGCCGCGCCTGCTGGCCGCCGAAAGCCAACCGTGGCTCCACGCGCTTGGAATCACCAATGCCGCAGGTGTCGTCCGCGAAGGCATGGCCGACAAGCACCGGCAGATTCACAAGTTCGTGGAGTTGCTCAGTCATCTGGTTGAAGGCGCCCCGCTAGCCACTGACCGCCCGATTGAAATTGCCGACATGGGCTGCGGCAAAGGCTACCTGACTTTTGC
This sequence comes from uncultured Opitutaceae bacterium, assembly GCA_947085115.1. Classification (GTDB taxonomy): domain Bacteria; phylum Verrucomicrobiota; class Verrucomicrobiia; order Opitutales; family Opitutaceae; genus Didemnitutus. The sequence goes on from CAMTVF010000009.1 coordinate 77,052, forward strand.
GACGAACGATTATTTTGAATTCGTCGCGAAACGCTCCGCCCGCATCTGCGGCGTCGAGCAGCGCGACAATCTCGTCGCCCAGTGCAACCACATCGCCCGCGAAACCAGTCGCTCCAAACTCTCCTTCGTGGGCGGGTCCATTCAGAGCGCCACCTTCCCGACACCCGACATCCTGATCGCCTTGCATGCCTGCGACACCGCGACCGACGACGCCATCGCGCGCGGAATCGCCGTCGGGGCGGCTCTGATCGTCACCGCGCCGTGTTGCCAGAAGGAACTGCGAGCGCAATTGACCCCCGCCGCCGTGCTCGCGCCGGCGTTGCGTCACGGGATTTTTCAAGAACGCCACGCCGAGTTTGTGGCCGACGCGCTTCGCGCCCTGCTGCTGGAGTGGGCCGGCTACTCCACCAAAGTCTTCGAGTTCATTTCCACCGAACACACCGCGAAGAACCTCATGATCGCCGCAACAAAGCGGACCGAAGTCGACGAAGTCGTCAAAGAGCGAACCACGACAGCGATTCGGAACCTCGCGGCCTTCTACGGGATCAAAACGCACGCACTCGCACGTCATCTTGGTCTAAACCTCGCCGAGTAAGCTCCTCCACCTATCCCTGTTTGTAAGGTATTATGGGGCAGGTGACAGCAACCGTCGAACACCCCTGAGGCTAAAAAGTGGCAGGTCGGATGAGCGAGAAGCGGCTGGCTTTGAGGAGCGGTTGGTGGGTGGGATCGCGGCGGCGCAGGACTTCGAGGCGAAGACGCCCGGGGCTTCCTCAATCGGTGGGCGGCGGCACTCGGAGTGAGTGTCCGTTATCCTTTGGCCCGAGGCCGAGAATAAACGGTCCGGCCGTTTTGGCCCAAATTTCTGCCTTCGGATGATTCGCCGCCTCCTCGTCCATACACTGGCGCAACATGTCGGTGTCGATGGTGCCCGGGCTCATCGGCACCGCCGCCATGCCCGCAGGTAGCTCCTGCGCGAGCGCCTGAGTCATTCCTTCGATTGCAAATTTCGACGCGCAATACGGCGCGACCGTCGGAGAAGTCCTCTTACCCCAACCGGAACTCAAGGTCACGATCACTCCGCTACCACGTGCAATCATGGCCGGCACGAAATGCCGGATGACGGTCGCCACGCCCTTCACATTGACATCAATCAGCCGATTAAACTCTGCCGCCGGCACTTCCCACAGCGGAGCAGGAGTATTCATCAGGGCGGCGTTGCAAATGAGCAGATCCGGCGCGCTCTGTGCCGCGGAGAGTTTTTCCGCCCAAAGCGCGACCTTGTTCTCATCGGTCACATCCACCACCGCGAAATCGTGCGGCGCCGCGTGGGTGAAGCGAAGATTGAGAATTTCGGCGCTCCGGCCGCAGCCGGCCACCGTGTGACCGTTTGCAATAAACCACTCCGCCAACGCGCGACCGAGGCCTTTCGTTACTCCCGTAATGACGATGAACATAGGACCATTAAGCCAGCCAACCCGATCGGCGCCAGCAAATGGTTACCGCGCCTGGAGCCGAATCTTGTTCAGACCGTTCTTCCTGCAGATATCCATCGCCTCGGTGATGAAGCGCAGCGGCGTATTTTCATCCGAACGAATCAACACCGTGATGTCTTTGGTGATTCCGCCGACCTCGTTGATCAACCGCTCTAACTCCGCCGTCGCGACCCGGGCGCTCCGCGCCCCGGATTGGAAAGTATACTCGCCCTCCTTGGTGATGCTGATGGTCACCGAATCCTTCAGCTCGCTCTTGCCCGCGGTCTCCACCCTCGGGAGCGTGAGGTTCATCGTCGCCACCGAGCGGAACTGCATCGTGACGAACGCGAAGAATATCAAAATCACAAGGACGTCGATCAACGGCACGAGGTTCATCTCGGGCCGTTTGCGCCGTTTCTGGTAAAGGCTGCTCATAGCGCGCTGGTATGGGGGGAGGATACCGACGAGGTTTCGCGACTTTGCCTGCCGAGCACGCGCTCAAGAAGCACGTCCATCTGCGCGGCGTAGTTTTCCACCTTGCGCTGGAGGAACCCGGCGCCTACGAGCGCCGGGATAGCAATGGAAAGACCGATCACGGTCGCCGAGAGCGCGAGGGCCACGCCAGTCGTGAACGCCACGGGATCCGGCAGTCCGGTATCCGGCGAGATGTTGCCGAACACGCGCAGCAAACCGGTTACCGTGCCGGTGAGGCCGATCAGGGGCGCCGCGGCGTAAATGACATCAAGATACGGCATGCCCCGCTCCATCCGGTTGATTTCGAGCCGGGCAAATGCCTTCACCGCGTCGGGGTCGGTGCGATGCGCCTGCGCGTAGTCGAGAACGCGCGCCAGCACCGAATGCCTGCCTCCGGCGTAGGCCTTGCCCTGCATCACGGCATCAACCAGATCATCAGGCAGAATCGCAGCCTGGCGCAGGGCGTAAAGCCGCTCGCAGATGATGAACACCGCGAGAACGGAGCAAAGACCGAGTGGGTAGATGAGAAGGCCTGCGCCTTTTAGGACGTCAAACATAGTTTGGTGGTTCGAGTGAACCGGCCTGTGTGACTCTCACAAGCAGTAAAAGGTTCAGTTTTTTTGACGGCGCGCTCCTTTCGAGCCCGGTCCCCTCCCTCCAACACCCATACACGCCAATTCTCGACTATCGTGGGGCGCGCAATCTCTCGGCCAGCCGGACCATTTCCATATCCAATTGCTGCCCTTTTTCTACTCTGAGCGTGGATCGGGCGCGCGCCAAGGCGTCGCGGGCGGCCGGAAGCTGGTTTTGCTTATGCAAATGTTCAACGAAGGGCAGCACCACCTTGTCGTAGAAATCGATGCTCGCCCCGCGCCCGTGGAGCTCAAGCAGCCGGCGATAAGTCCTGATCTGACCTGCCAGATCTTCATTTTCCAAACCACGCTGCAACATTTCACCGGCCTGCTGAATGCTCAAGTCGCTGCGTTCGCCCTGGTATTTCCTCACCAAGCGCTGCTCTTCAATTGCCGCAACGCTCGTTTCGCCGCGTCCCCGAAGGCTCGCCACCAGTTGGGTCCCGAAGTCGCGCTCCAGGTCGGGATACTTTTGCAAGGCCAGCATTGCGTCACGCAAGGTGCCTTCGCGGACCCGCGGTTCATCGCCTGCGGCATCCTGCACGGCTATGAGCACCTGCCAGGCCCCGAGGTTTCGGTGCTCACGATTCGTCGCCTCCCGTGCTGAACGAAGCGCATTGGGATAATCGCGAGCGCGGAGGTATTCGCGAGCGAACGCCGCATGAATGGCTGAAAGTCGATACAAGGGCGTTGCACGAAATCGATCCGAGACAAAAAGCAATTCGTGGTCGGTGAACTCCCTCCAGGTTTGCGGATCACGTGCGCGACCCGCGACAAAGCGTTGTTCAGCGTAGCGCCCCGCGTCGAGCACCCACCCTGCGGGTGAGAGGAATCCAAACCACGCATGCCGCCCATCGAGACCGGCGCCGCGAAATAGCAAAGTAGGCACGCCTCGCGCCTTTCCCACCTGCGTCGCGAAATACGCCTGATCCACGCAGATGCCCCCTTCCTTGAGGATCGTCTCCAGTCTGTAATTCGCACCCGGCCAAGAATGTTTCCCCTGCTCCACCCGATCCTGCCGGTAACCCACCATGTCGTAAGCCCTGGCCATTTCCGACAGGGGCGGCGTGACGTTTCGTTGCGCCCAAGTCAGCTCGGCAAACGGCGTGCTGGTATCGATCACAAATTTCAACTCCGACGCCGGCAGGCGCCGCAAACGATGAGCGGTAACGTTGGCCCGATCCAGCCGCACCCAGAAGTTGAACGCCTCCACTGGAGACGGCAGGCGGCGTGGCAGTTGCCTCTCACTCACCTGACCGTGCGGCCAATCCGGCGGCGGCGGAACATCATACACCACCGCAATGGCCACCGCGAGCGAGGCGTAATCTGAAAACAAAGATGGATTCGCCGCATAGAGCTGCTGCAGTATCCGCAACACCTCGACCGGTTGGTCTTGGGAACTGAGCGTCTCAAAAAACCCCTGTGCGAAGGCATCGTTGCCGATCAGCCAGCGTTGCAAATCAGGCGCCACTTCGCCGCTCAGCGAACCTGGACCTGTCTCATAACGAGAGGCCATGTTCGGATGGCCCCCCCCCGTTGCCTCGACGGCCTTGATCCATCCCTCAATCGCCCGCCCTCTCGGAGTCGCGAAAAGTTGGGACCACCGATACAAAAAATACCACGGCGCAGCCGAGGCGGCATCGCGTTCATATGCTTGGAGAGCCGCGGCCCGCAGACTGTTTTCCCAACGCCCCCAACCGGCGCGGGTCGCCACCGCGTGGATTTGATCGAGACGCGCCGGAGATGGCGGGCGCGCCGTCTCCTCAGGGGGAATCGTCCCCTCTTGCGCGTCCACTCGGGCGGCGAAGAAAAGGAGACAAATGAGCACGGGCCGCAGCACAGCCGAACCAAAGCAGAATGGCCGGCCTGGGCAAGCGTGCGCGCAGCGGGGCGACTACTCCTGCCACGGGCCAAAGAAATAGCCCGCCCGAGGGCGGTCTTCGAAATTCTACAGGGATCGCGTGGAATTACGATGAAACACCCGTATCGGCTGCCGGTGTCTTTTGCTCGAACTCCAGGACGTCGCCATTGCGTTTCACAATGATCGGCTCGCCTTCCTTGATATCGCCGCGGAGCAGAGCCTCGGCGAGTGGATCTTCCAGGCAATGCTCCACTGCCCGACGCAGGGGACGTGCGCCGTATTTCTCATCGTAGCCTTTCTCGATCAGCAAGAGCTTCGATTCCGGCGAGAACTCGAGGAGGATGTTGCGGGTCGAGAGGCGCTTTACGACTTTGCCGACCTCGATGTCGACGATCTTAATGAGCTCTTCCTTCCCGAGCGGCCGGAAGACCACGAGATCGTTGATGCGATTGAGGAACTCCGGCTTGAAGACGCGTTTCGCTTCCTCGAGCACCTTTTCCTTAAGCTTGTCCATATCGTGGAAATCGGATGTCCCCGCTGCCGCGAAACCCATCGACGTCTGACGCTGGATGAGTTGAGCGCCGACATTGGTCGTCATCAAAATAATGGTGTTGCGGAAGTCGACCGTGCGACCGAGCGAGTCGGTCAAACGTCCGTCTTCTAGGATCTGCAACAGAAGCTGGACCACGTCCGGATGGGCTTTTTCGATTTCATCGAAGAGCACGACCGAATACGGGCGGCGGCGAACGGTCTCGGTGAGCTGACCGCCTTCTTCGTAGCCCACGTAGCCAGGAGGCGAACCAACCAGGCGGGAAACCGAGAATTTCTCCATGTATTCCGACATGTCGATCTGCACGATGGCGTCAGCCGACCCGAAAATTTGCGAAGCGAGTTGCTTGGCCAATTCCGTCTTACCCACGCCGGTGGGCCCGAGGAACATGAACGAACCGATCGGACGGCGCGGATCCTTGAGATCCGCCCGGCTGCGACGCAGCGCGCGGGCGATGGCAATAGTGGCCGCATCCTGACCGATGATGAATTTCTGCAGCTCGCTTTCGAGCGTCAGGAGCTTCTCGGTTTCCTTTTTCTCCAAACGGCTCAGTGGAATACCCGTCCAATCGGAAACGATTCGCGCCATTTGCTCTTCATCGACGACAATGCGTTGTTCGTCGCGCGTCTTCTTCCACCCTTCGATTGACTGTTCCTGCTTCGCGCGCAGTTGTTTCTCTTGATCGCGGAACTTGGCCGCTTCCTCGAAATGCTGGGCGGCGATCGCCTGCTCCTTCTGGATGCAAACCTCGTCAATTTCCTTCGTCATCGCCTCGATTTCCGGCGGTCGGTTGAGCGAAGTGATGCGGGCCCGGGAACCCGCCTCGTCAAGCACGTCGATCGCCTTGTCGGGCATAAAACGGCCTGTGATGTAGCGATCCGACAGCTTCGCCGCAGCTTCGAGCCCCTTGTCGGTGAAGGTGGCCTTGTGGTGTTCCTCGTATTTGCTGCGGATGCCCTTGAGAATGATGATCGTGTCCGCCACCGAGGGTGGCTCCACCTTGACGCTTTGGAAACGGCGATCGAGCGCGCTGTCTTTTTCGATATACTTGCGATACTCGTTGAAAGTCGTGGCGCCGATGCATTGCAGCTCGCCGCGGGAAAGGGCGGGCTTGAAAATGTTGGAAGCATCCATCGCACCCTCGGCGGCGCCCGCTCCTACGATGGTGTGCAATTCGTCGATAAAGATAATGACGTTCTTCGCCCGCTTGATCTCGTCCATCACCGCCTTGATCCGCTCTTCAAACTGACCGCGGTATTTGGTGCCCGCGACCATCAGGGCAAGATCGAGCGTGATGACCTTCTTGTCGGCGAGGATCTCGGGCACATTGCCTTTGGAAATTTCCTGAGCGAGGCCTTCCACAATGGCCGTTTTGCCCACCCCGGCTTCGCCGACGAGCACCGGATTGTTCTTGGTGCGTCGGCACAAAATTTGAATGACGCGGCGGATTTCGTCCTGACGGCCAACCACCGGATCCATTTCGCCTTTGCGGGCAAGCTCCGTGAGGTCGCGACCGAATGCCTTGAGCGCAGGTGTCTTCACGTCCTTCTTGTCGTCGCTTACTGAACGGGAGGAGGGTTCCTCGCCACTCCCTGCGCCGGCACCGGCAACGCCTTCGCCGGCCTGTCCCGCAGCGAATTGTGGATCGAGTTCCCGGAGGATTTCGTTGCGCGTGCGTTCGATGTCGATGTCGAGTGACTTGAGGACGCGCGCGGCGACCCCTTCCCCTTCACGCAGCAGACCGAGCAAGATGTGCTCGGTGCCGACGTAGGAATGGTTGAGCGCCTTGGCTTCCTTCCCGGCAAGAGCGAGGACCTTCTTAACTCTCGGGGTGTAGGGAATGCTGCTTGCCGGCGTCTTGGTTTCTTGGCCGAGGCCAACCTGCTTTTCGACCTCACCACGAACCGTCTCCAAATCGAGCCCCATTTTTTGCAGGACACTGACGGCGACGCCTTGCCCCAGCTTGATCAAGCCAAGCAGAAGATGTTCCGTGCCAACATAGTTATGATGGAAGCGGTCCGCTTCTTTGCGTGCCAACGCCAGCACCTGTTGGGCGCGCGGCGTGAAATTATTCATGGGTTCCATTGAGACCTTTTTTGAAAGTGTTTAAGGTGAATCGGTTACTTCGAGGCATTACTGAAGTCCGGACCTGGCAATTTGGCAAATTCGAGCCGCAAGAGCTTCCCGCGCAACACGTCCCGCTGGCCGGATTCAACCGTCTCTCTTGCGTTGTGTTGAATGTGTCCGGGTTGGCATTCGATGAAAAGGCGGTCGACCACCGCCCGTTGCACATCGGGGAAGACTGAGAGATCAATGCCGAGTCTGATCAACGAAAGCAGGTTCATTGCTTCCCCGGAATTGAGCAAGAACCCGTGCTGCAAGATTCCGTAGGCGCGCCCGATCTTGTCGAAGAGTTTGGTCGGCTCAGAGTCGATGAGACGTTCGCGAGCGTTCAACTCTTGTTCGATGATCGTGTTCAACACGCCGGTGAGGTGCTTGATGATGTCCTCTTCGGATTCGCCGAGAGTGGTCTGGTTGGAGATTTGAAAAATGCTGCCGCTTGCATCGGAGCCCTCGCCGAACAACCCGCGCACCGCCATGCCGAGTTGATTGACCGCGCGCACGATCTTTTCCATCTGACCGGAAATCACGAGTGCGGGCAAGTGCATCATCGTCGACGCACGAATGGCCGTGCCGAGATTGGTCGGACACGCCGTCAGGTAACCGCGCTGCGGGGAAAAAGCGTAGTCGAGGTGTTCTTCCAATTCAGTGTCGAGCGCGTCGATCGTGCTCCAGACTTTTTTAAATTGGAATCCCGAGCGCAGGACCTGGATGCGCAGGTGATCCTCCTCATTGATCATCACGACACAGGACTGATCCTTGCTGATGACGACGCCGGAGCCCGGCTTGCCGTGGGTGAGTTCGCGACTGATGAGATGGCGCTCAACAAGAATTTGCCGCTCGAGGTCGGAGATGTCTTCGGAAGCAATCGCAATACCGCGCTTCATTTGGGGCAGCGAAGAGACGGCCTGCAAACAGGTCGCGAACACATCGCGGCGCTGCGCCTCCTTGGCCCAACCGGGGAACGGCATGCGAGCAAGGTTGCGCGCGAGTCGGATGCGCGTCATCAGCACGACTGCGCTCTTATTGGCGCTAGAATCGGTCAGCTCGGAATGCGCGGTGAGAAGTTCGTTGAGCTTCATTTGGGATTGACCACCTTGTTGCCCACGGCCTGGCGGACTTCCTGGATTTCGTCGCGGTAGCGAGCGGCATCCTCGTAGCGCTCAGACTTGATCGCGAGGTCGAGTTCGGTTTCTAGGTTTGTCAAACGCTCGTAGAGTGAGCGGCGTTCGAGCGCTTTCTGCGGCGTCTTGCCGACGTGAGAGACGCCCTTGTGCATGCTGTCGAGCACAGGCTCAATGACAGCGGCGAAAGCATCGTAACAAGCCGGGCAACCAAAGCGACCGGTCTTCTTGAAGTCCTGCTGCGCGAAACCGCAGACCCCGCATTGGGTGTCATTACGCGGCTCAGGATTGAGAGATGCCTTGAGCAGGAGGTCCGCGAGCGAAAACCCACTCGGGTCGGTCACGCCCTTCGCCTGCGCGCACGCCTCACACAGGTCAACCTTGTGGATCTTGTTGTTGACGATCTGGGTGAGGTGAACGGTCGCCGGTTTGGCGCAAAGGTCACATTTGAGGGATTTTGCCATGTAAGTTGCTGAAATTGAACGGGTTTGCAGTGCACTGCCGTTCACCTCGGGTGCCCGGCAAGAATGCTCTGCCCAACCCAACTTCAAGAATGTCCAAACTGGAAAGGGACGCAAGTGCGCAGTCCATCCCAAACCTTGCAACGAGCATCAAATTCGCACGCCTTCTTTTTTCACCCGTTGGCGAAATTCGGTGAGCAGCTTGCCGGTAATTTCTCCGGGCCTGCCGGAGCCGATTACGCGGCCGTCCAATTTGACCGCTGGAATGACCTCCGCCCCGGTTCCTGTGAGGAAACACTCGTCGGCGCACCAGACATCGTAACGCGTGAGATTCTGTTCGCGGCAGGGAATGTCCATGTCCTTCGCGATGTCGAAAATCGTTTCGCGGGTGATGCCCTTGAGCGCGCCCTGCGCTGCGGACGGAGTGAAAATGACTCCCTTGTGCACGATAAACAAGTTATCCGCCGTGCACTCAGCGATGAAGCCCTGGTCGTTGAGCATGATGCCTTCGAGGGCCCCACCCTGCCTCGCCTCGATCTTGCCCAAAATGTTGTTCAGGTAATTCAATGACTTCACCGTCGGCGGCAACGCCGCGGGATTGATGCGGCGGGTCGGCACCGTGACGATCGAGAGTCCGTTTTCGTAGTGCTCCTTCGGATACATCTGGATCGTGCTCGCGATGATGAAGGTCGTAGGTTTGGCACATAGCCATGGAGCCAGACCGAGATCACCCACCCCCCGGGTTACGACCAATCGGATATAGCCATCGCGGAGCTTGTTGCGGCGGCAGGTCTCGCATATCGCGTCAGCCAGCTCCTGCCGGTTCAGCGGGAGGTCGAGCATGATCGCCTTGGCCGAATACTCGAAGCGCTCGAGATGCTCCAGCAACCGGAAGACATTCCCTTCATAGAGCCGAATGCCCTCGAAGATGCCATCGCCATAGAGCAGGCCATGGTCGAAAACCGAGACCTTTGCTTCTGCGGAATCAACGTATTTGCCATCAAGATAAACGATCATACTTAAGAATGAACCAACAGTATCGCGCCTCAAAAGGCGAGTTTCAGCTTGAAGTATCCGGGCCCTATGACTCATCTTCCATCCCTGTTATGGCATTTGTCGCACGCCGCCCTGCAGCAGGTTTCACTCTCATCGAACTGCTCACGGTTATTGCCATCATTGGCATTTTGGCGGCCCTGATTTTCCCGACGGTTGGCAGGGTCCGCGAAACCGCCCAGCGCACGGTCGACGCGAATAATCTCCGCGAAATCATCAAGGCGGCCCAGATCTATGCGGCCGACAACAACGACCGCCTGCCGGACCCGCAAATGCTCGCGAATCAAACCCCGCCCCCAGTCTCCGGCGGCACGGGCGTTTTCTTGTGGGCCGGAATCCTCGCCCAAAGGGGCATCCTCACTGATCCTTCCTTCTATTTCGCCAAGAATGACCCCCAGTTCAACGGCGTCTACCCGACCGCCATCGTCAGTCCCGCCAATCGCGCCGTCCTTGACCCAAGTTTCACGACCAATCGAGTGCTGAGTTTTGAATTTGTCGGTGGCTTGCGCATGAGTGACGGGCCAACCGTGCCCGTGGCATTCACCCGGGGTCTTCAGAGCACCGGCACTTGGAGCGCCGAGAGTGGAGTCTACCGCGACGTCGGCGGACACATCGCTTTTCTGGGCGGTAACGTCCAGTTTTACCCCAACACCCAAGAAGCCGCTACTCAGCTCACGCTGAATAACGGGCAAAAAGGTAGCTCTGTCCTACAAGCGCTACCCTATCATGCAAACCCGGTAAGTAACCCCCGAGTCTATGCGACGTCTCCCGCAGGGGTCGGCTCTCCAGCCGGCACCCCTGCGGAACGCGCCCCATAGCAATGTTAGGTCAGTTAGTATCCGCCATTGCTTTCGGCTAAAGAGAAAAGCCCGGCCTGCACAGGTCGGGCTTTTTTCTTTTCCCCCCGCAGCACCCGCATACGCTGGTCGGCCACACACCATGACAGCCGCCACTCCCATTTACGTCGTAGGACATAAGAATCCCGATGCGGATTCCATTTGCTCCGCCATTGCCTACGCAGCCTTCAAGGAAGCACGGGGAGAAACTGGTTATCTCGCCGCGCGTTGCGGCAATACCAACGCTCGGATCGACGCCATCCTCTCGCGCTTCCGCACCCCCTTGCCTCTTTACTTGAGCGACGTTCGCCCGCGCGTCGAGGACGTGATGGTAGCCGACGTGCACAGCGTCGTTGAAACCGCCTCCTGTGCCGAAGCACTCGAATTCATCGATCGCCACGGTCATCGCCTCGTGCCGGTGCTGGACGCCGAGCAGAAACTCGTTGGCACCGTCACCGCCCCGCAACTCGCCCACGCTTTTCTGCCCCAGATCGCGGAGCCAAAGAAGATGCGATTAGTGACCACCGACCTGAATTCCATCGCGCGAACCTTGCATGCCGAATTGATCTTTCTCGGCGCGGATCCCGACCGTGTGGAAGAACTCTACGTCCGCATTGGGGCGATGGACATCGGAACCTTTTGGCGCATGTCGCAGGAGGAAGGTATTCCCGCCGACCGCTCCATTATTGTCGTCGGCGACCGAAGCGACGTGCAAAGCAAGGCCATCGATCTCGGGGTGCGCTTGCTCGTTATCTCCGGTGGCCGCAAAGTTCATGTTTCGATCGTCACCGCCGCGCAGGAACGAGGTGTCAGTCTGATCATCAGTCCCTTCGACACTGCCACGACCGCTTGGCTCATTCGCACCGCCGGCCGGCTGGCACCACTGATCGACCGCAAGTTCGCTTCCGTCAGTGCCGATGCCCGTCTTTCCGACATCCGCAAAAAAATCGGCTCAACCAACATACCGGCGTTCTTGGTGCTCGGAGAAAACGGCCGCTTGCGGGGTATCCTCACCAAGACCGATATGCTCAAGCCGGTGCCGACCCGCCTCGTGCTGGTCGATCACAACGAGCTGGCGCAGGCTGTCCCGGGGGCCGATGAAGTCACGATCACAGAGATCATCGATCACCATCGGCTCGGGCCCATGGCCACGCCCCAACCGATTCTCTTCATCAACGAGCCTGTCGGCTCCACCTGCACGATCGTCGCCGATCTTTTTCGCCGCTTTGCCATCAAGCCCGGCGCCGACCTCGCGGGGTTGATGATGTCGGGCCTCATTTCCGACACCCTCTTTTTGCAGAGCCCCACGTCCACCGCCAAGGATGCAGAGGTCCTCGCGTGGCTCGAGACACACGCCGACATCAAGGCGAAGGCGCTGGCCGAGCTTATCTTCAGCTCCGGCTCCGTCATTCTTGCCCACTCGGCCGCGACGATCGTCCGTTCCGACTTCAAGATCTACGAGGAAGAGGAAGTCCAGTTCGCCGTCTCGCAGGTTGAAGAACTCGGATTCGACAATTTCTGGATCCACGCGGAGGAGATCGCGACTGCCCTCGCCGACCTGCGCGCTGTCGAGCGCCTCACCTTTGCTGCGCTCCTGGTGACTGACATCAATACCCAGAATTCACTGCTCCTCGTAAAGGGGGATCCCGAGTTCATTCACCGCATTTCTTACGCCCATGTCGAACAAGACGAGATATTCGACCTCCCCGGCGTTGTCTCCCGCAAGAAACAGCTTATCCCCTACTTGACCAGCCTGCTCCGCGAGATGCGCGGCTGACCTGCTCAAACTGCTGTTGCCTCGGTGCGTCCGCCTCCGCAACTTGCCCCTTGATGTCCGCCGAGAACACGCCACCGCCCGCGCCCGCCCCGAGCGATTTCATTCGCGACCTTGTCGCACAACACCTCGCGGAGAAGCGCTATTCGAAGATCGTCACCCGCTTCCCGCCTGAACCCAACGGCTACCTGCACATCGGCCACGCGAAGTCGATTTGCCTCAACTTTGGGATCGCTCGCGAGAACAACGGCCGGTGCAACCTGCGCTTCGACGACACCAATCCGGCCAAGGAAGACGTCGAATATGTCGACTCGATCATCGCCGACGTGAAGTGGCTGATTGATGGCTGGGCCGACCACTGTCTTGGCTACAAGGCCAAGGGCAGCACCGCCGCCGCCATCATGAGCAACGGCAAGCCGGACTTCTACCTCGCCCCCGTCCCGGTGGCGCAGATCAGTTCCTCTCTCTCCGGGTCCAAGACCGAACCCTTCTTCGCGTCGGACTATTTCGAGCAGCTCTATTTCTACGCACTCGAACTCATCAAGCGCGGTCAGGCCTACGTCTGCGATCTCAACGCCAAGGAAACCGAGGAATACCGCGGCGCGCCCGACAAGCCCGGCCGCGATTCCCCATTCCGTGGCCGCAGCGTCGCCGAGAACCTTGATCTGTTCCAGCGTATGCGCGCGGGTGAATTCCCGGATGCCGCCCGGACGCTTCGCGCCAAGATCGACATGGCCTCGCCCAACGTTTGGCTGCGCGACCCGTTGCTTTACCGCATCCGTCATGTCCCCCACCACCATGCGGGCGACAAGTGGTGCATCTATCCGCTTTATGACTACGCGCACTGCCTGAGCGATTACCTCGAAGGAATCACCCACAGCATTTGCACGCTGGAGTTCGAGATGCACCGCGCGCTCTACGATTGGATTCTCGAAGCGCTCGAGCTGCCGCGCTTGCTTCCCAAGCAATACGAATTCGCGAAGCTCATCCCGGGCTACACGCTTGTTTCGAAGCGCAAGTTGCTGACGCTGGTTAATGAACACGTGGTCAACGGCTGGGATGATCCCCGGATGGCAACCCTTTCCGGTTTGCGCCGTCGCGGCATTCCCGCCAGCGCCCTCCGGCGCTTTGTCACGAGCGTCGGCGTGACCAAATACGAAAGCGTCACCGACATCGCCTTGTTCGAGCACGTGATTCGCGACGAGCTCAACACCCTCGCTATCCGCCGCCTCGCCGTGCTGAAGCCGATCCGGGTCGTGCTCACGAACATTCCCGCGAACGAGGTCATCCTCTGCGACGCGGTCAACAACCCGCAGGACCAGACGCCCACCACCCGCAAGCTCAGCCTCACCCGGGAAATCTTCATCGAGGCCGATGACTTTGCCGAGGTGCCGCCGCCCAGATATTTCCGCCTCAAACCCGGCGGGGAAGTCCGTCTGAAATACGCCTGCCTCATCAAGTGCGAAGAGCTCATTAAGGACGCCGCCGGTAATTTGCTCGAAGTCCACTGCACCGCCGATCTCACCACGCGAAAGGGCGAGCCCAATGCTGATCGCAAGGTCAAGGGCACCATTCATTGGGTCAGTGCCGTCAATTGCTTCGATGCCGAAGTGCGCCTCTATGATCGTCTTTTTACGGTGCCCGAGCCCGCCGCCGAGGAGGATTTCCTCAAGGTGGTGAATCCTCATTCCCTGGAAACCGTGACGGCCAAGATCGAGGCGTCGCTGGCGAGCACCAATGGCGGAGAACGTTTCCAGTTCGAACGCCTCGGCTACTTCGTGCTCGATAAGAAGGATTCGCAGCCCGGCAAGCCGGTCTTCAATCGCACGATCTCGCTGCGCGACACTTGGGGCAAATAACCTGCGGGTTTCGCAATCCCGACCATATCCGTCTCCATGGATTTTCCAGTGCTCACCCCGGTCGAAATCCGCGTTGTCGGCGCGCTCGTGGAAAAGGAGCTCACCACTCCGGAATACTACCCGCAGTCGCTGAACGCGGTGACCAACGCTTGCAACCAGATCAACAATCGCGACCCGGTGGTTTCTTATCGGGAGAGCGACGTCAATCGCGCGCTGGAGTCTCTCCGCGACAAGCACCTCGCCTTTGTGACAAGCGGCGGCACCAGTCGCGTGCTGAAATTCGGTCACAAGCTTGCGGGAACGCCCCGTCTCTCACCGCCCGAAGTCGCCGCCCTTTGCGTGCTGATGTTGCGTGGTCCGCAAACCGTCGGCGAGATTCGCAACCGCAGCGGAAGACTGCATGTGTTTGCCGATCTGGCCGCCGTGCAAGCAACGCTCGCCGATCTCGGCGCGCGTTCTTCGCCGCTTGTCAGTTGCCTGCCCCGCCAACCCGGAACAAAGGAATCGCGCTACGCGCATCTGCTCGCGGGCGAGGTTGCATCAGCGCCCGTCGACGTCGCCACTGAACCCGCCCGGGAAGAGATGATCGCCCCACTTGACCGAGTCGCGACGTTGGAGACCGACGTCGCCACCCTGCGCAACGAGGTTGCCGAACTGCGCAAGAAACTCGCCGGCTTTCGCCAGCAATTTGACCAGGTCTCGACCCGTCGCTGGTCGCTTAAGCGACGGCCGCAAAACGCAACAGGCGAGCCAGCGTGCGATCACGACCGAGCACGCGGAAGATGCTCGTGATGCTGGGGCCGGCATTCGTGCCGGTGACGGCGAGGCGCGCGACGGCCTGGTAGTCGCCGAAACCAAGGCCGTTGCCCTCCGCGAGCAACTTGATCGCCGACTCAATGGCGGCGTCGCTCGCGAAATCCATGGCGGGCAGCGCCGCCATCAGCTCGTGCAGCCGCGCCTTCGGGTCGCCCTTGCCCAGCACCTTGGCCCTCACCTTTTCGTCCATGGGAAAATCCTCGGCAAAGAAATAGGCCGTGTAGGCGGCAAGTTCGTCGATCGACTTTATCTTCGGCTGCGCGAGCAGCATGATCTCCCGGAAATACGCCCCGTCGGCCAGCGCTGCCGCACCGCCCGGTTGCTTTGAGAAATAGTCCGCCGCAAGCGCCACGAACCGGTCTGCCGGCTGTTCGAGCAGGTAAACCATGTTCATGTGCGCGAGTTTTTTTGAATCGAACTTTGCGTTGCTTTGGTTGATCGCCGGGAGGTCGAACAGCCGCACTGTCTCGGCGAGGGGCATCTTCTCGCGGTCGTCACCCGGGTTCCAGCCGAGCAGCGCGAGGTAGTTCACCAGCGCCTCGGGCAGGAAATGCCTCTGCCGGTATTCCTCGATAAGCGCGCCCTTGTCGCGCTTGCTCATCTTCCCCTGCCCCATCCCGGGCGATTTGAGGATGAGCGGGAGGTGCGCGAACGCCGGCAGCGTGACCCCGAATCCCTCATAGAGCCGGATGTGCTTGCTGGTGTTCGAAAGGTGGTCTTCGCCGCGGATGATGTGGGTGACCTTCATTTCGATATCGTCGACGACATTGACGAAATGGAACACAGGATTCCCGTCGGAGCGGAAGATCACGAAATCCTCGTCCTCGGCGCGTTCAACCCGGCCGCGAATCTTGTCGTCGATGACGACCGGGTCGCTTTTCACCTTCTCGACCTCCTTCTTCCGGTGTTCGTCGAACACGGTGTAGCGTTCGCCAAGCTGCTTGAACCAGATCGCGCCGTCCTTCTCGTAGGCGCGGCCGGCATTCTGCAACTGCTCAAGGTATAGCTTGTAGACATCCGCACGCTGACTCTGCCGATAGGGGCCGTAGTCTCCTCGTTCGCCAATCCCATTTGCATTTGGACCTTCATCCCAGTCCATGCCCAGCCACGTCAGACTGTCGTAAATTAGACGCAGGAATTCTTCGCTGTCGCGGGCTTGGTCCGTGTCCTCAATCCGCAAAATAAACGTGCCGCCCGTATGGCGGGCATAGAGCCAGTTGAACAAGGCCGTGCGGGCACTGCCGATATGAAAGAAGCCAGTGGGACTGGGAGCGAAGCGGACGCGAACCGGAGACATGATGCCTAGAGAGAATCATCGAACAACCGGAGCCAAGGCAATTGATGCGAAGGGTTCCTTGTGCTTTGGGTGATACTGGGCAGGTTTTCCCCACTTTCCGCCAATGGCCTCCTCTGCTTCTCCCCTCGATCCCTCGAAGTTCTGCCACGAGTTCGACAGGGCGGCGCATGCGGCGGGATTCTCCTCCGACCTGTTCGGCAAGGTCGCTGGAAACCCCTTGCGGGCCTACATGAAGCGTGCCTCAACCCTTGTCCCTTCGATCTGCCTGTCGGCCGGGGATCCACGGCGACGAGCCGGCTCCGCCGCAAGCGTTGTTGCGGCTCCTGCAACAGGGATTCTTCGATGCTCAGGCTAGTTGGACCATTTGCCCTTTGCTAAATCCCACGGGAATGGCACGCGGCACGCGGGAAAACGCCGCCGGTATCGACCTCAACCGCGACTACAAGCAACCGGTGACTCCCGAGATTCGCGCCCACGTCGGGTGGCTACAGCGGCAGGCGCAGTTCGCGGCAGTGTTTTGCCTCCATGAGGACTACGAGGCCAATGGATTCTATCTCTACGAACTCAATCCCGAGCGCCGACCGACGGTGGCCGATGCCGCACTGGCGGCCGTTGCGCCCCTTTGCCCGATGCGGTCATTGATGGACGCGAAGCGGCCGCGCCAGGAATCATCCGTCCCATCGGGGACCCTTTGCTCCGCGACAATTGGCCCGAGGCGATTTACCTCCGTCACCATCACATGACGCTTTCCTACACCCTCGAGACGCCCTCCACACGACCGCTTGAGCAACGGATTGCCAGCCCTTGTGCGGCGATTTGTGCTGCGGTTGGGATTCTCACGCGGGAAACAGCGCGCTAGGTTTTAGATTCCGGCGAAGCGACCGCTCCTGCATCAGGGGAAGCGACCGCGCCCCACGGTTTTGGCTTGGGCAATTTCAGGGCGACAAAACGGTCGATCAATTCTTGTGCCTCTGTCCGGTTCAGGTCCATGCGCCGTTCAGCAAAATTCGCGAGATCCAGTGGCCAAGGTGCGGTGAGCAGATAATCCAAGCCTGTCGCCCGCAGGTCGATCGCAGCACAGTGCAAGGCTTGGCGCGTCAGCGGCAGCAATTGGCTGTGGCGCGCGGTCCAGCCATGGATCGCGAACTCCAAATAGAGCGTTGAATCCGGACCATAGAGCTTGTCGCCGACGATGCATCGACCGAACCATTCGGCATGCGCGCGAATTTGGTGTTTTCGTCCCGTCACCAATTCAACCCCGACCAGCGTAAATCCATTCTTCGCCGCCAGCGGATGAAAAACTGTCGTCGCCTCTTGCGCGCCTGCCGTTCCGGCTGCAACGACCCGCTGTTTCACCGTCACATTGGCGGTGGGATCAGGTCCGAGCGCCTGCTCAATCCGCACCGGTTCAGTCAACTCACCCTCCAAGAGCGCGACATAAACTTTCCCCAGCATCCGCTTGGCGACCGCCTTTCCGAGGCGGCTGCCCGTCGCCTCGTCTTTGGCAAGCATTATCACTCCAGAAGTCTCGCGATCGAGCCGATAGATAAACCGGATGGTTTGCAGTCCCAACCCCTCTCTTATCGCACCCGCCAGGCTCGACCACGGACCGTTCTTGGACGGATGCACCACGAGCCAGCCGGGTTTGTCGATGACAAGCAACTTGTTGTCCTCAAATGTCACCCAGCCCGGCAGGTCCAACGGGTTGACCAGCGGAGCTTCCGCCGGCGGAATGTTTTCAGGCAGGGATGCGCTCACAGAGAATCGTTCAAAATTATTTTTGCCCAAATTGGGCCGAGAAGGGTTGCCAACTTTAGCCCGGCGAATAATCGTTCGGGTGTCGAATGAAGAACTTTCCTCCCACCGGAAAGAGCGGGCAGCCCGAGAGGCAGCCGCGGCGGTATCCCCTTGGTTTCTTAACGGGCAGCGTCATGCACTTTCCCTTAACCCAAAATGACAAATATGAATAACCCGAATCCATCCCACGAAGTCATCATCTCCGGTATCCATCTCGATCTCACACCTTCCCTGAAATTCTACGTGCACGAGAAGATGGAGCGATTATTTCGACATGATGAGCGTATCGTGCGGATCCGGGTGGACCTCGAATGCGACTCGAAGCACGACAAGCTGCACAAGTTCATTGCCAAGGCGACGCTCCAGCTTCGGGGACCAGACATTGTTGCCACCGCCGTCTCCGAGGAGTGCCACAAGTCCGTCGATCTGCTCGTCGACAAGCTTGATCATGTGTTGCACAAGCGCCACGGCATCGCGAAGGGCAAGCGGAATCACCCCCACGCCATCGAATGGGATGACGTGGCGCTGCCAAAAGCGATCTAGCTCATTTTCAAGTTTCCAGTTGCACCGGGCCCGCTACAGGCGGGCCTATTTCTTGGCCGCTACTGATGGACAGGCGAAGGAACAAGGCCCCCCCGGACTGACCCGCCGGCATCTCGTCACCCTGTCCATTGTAGAAAAGCCTATCTCCTTGAACAAATCAGTCTGGAGCAATCCATGACACCCGTTACACTGAGTGTTCCCTTGCCTATGCGTCCCTACCTTCTCGACGGAAAGAACCTGACTCTCGTTCGCATCCGTAAAATCGTGGCAAGTCGCCAGCCGATTGCGCTCAGTCCAAGCGCCCGCCGTCGCATGAAAGCCTCCCGGGCGATCGTCGATCGCCTGCATAACGATCCAACTCCCCACTACGGCATCAACACGGGCTTCGGCATCTTGGCCCACAAACGGGTGCCCACGGCCGATATCGAGAAGCTGCAGGAAAATCTCGTGCTCAGTCACGCCGTAGGTGTGGGCGATGAGGTCCCTGCCGAAATCGTGCGCCTGATGCTCCTGCTCAAGGTGAACGGCCTCGCCGTCGGTATGTCCGGCGTGACGCTGCAGTTGGTCGAACACCTCATTCGGCTCTACAATGAAGATGCCCTTCCCATCATCTACACCAAGGGTTCGCTCGGGGCTTCGGGTGATTTGGCGCCACTCGCGCACCTCGTGCTGCCCGTGCTCGGTCTCGGCAAGATGGACTATCAGGGCAAGCGCCAGTCAGCGAAGTTAGTGCTCCGGAAAATCGGCCTCACTCCCCTCAGGCTCCGCTCCAAGGAAGGCCTCGGGTTGATCAATGGCACGCAATTCATGTCGGCCTACGCCGTCCATTGTCTGCTCCGGATCGAGAACGTCTGCAAAACCGCCGACATCGCCGCGGCGACGACCCTCGAAGCTGCCCGAGGCAGCGCAGCGCCTTTCGACGCCCGAATCCACGACGCGCGGCCCCACCCCGGCCAGAGGGATGTCGCCGGAAATCTGCGCACCCTGCTGCGCGGTTCCGAGATTCTCCCGTCGCACGCCGATTGTGAAAAGGTGCAGGACCCCTACTCGCTGCGTTGCGTGCCCCAAGTGCATGGAGCCGTGCGTCTCGCCGTCACCCATGCCCGCGAGGTGGTCGAGACCGAAATCAATTCCGCGACGGACAATCCCCTCGTGTTCGAAAACGGTGACGTGATCAGCGGCGGCAACTTTCACGGCGAGCCCTTGGCCTTCGTGCTCGACTACCTTGCCATCGCCACCGCCGAAATCGCCTCCATTTCCGAACGCCGCATCTACATGCTGCTCCACGGAGACACGATCGGGGACCTCAAGGTGCCGCGGTTGCTGATGAAGGACACGGGGCTCAATTCCGGATTCATGATTCCGCAATACACCGCGGCCGCACTCGTCTCCGAAAACAAAATCTTCGCCCATCCCGCCTCGGTTGACTCGATTCCCTCATCGCTTGGTCAGGAAGATCACGTTTCGATGGGTTCGATCAGCGCCACGAAGCTGCTCGAAGTCGTGAAGAACACGGAAACCGTGCTCGCGATTGAATTCATGTGCTCCGCCCAAGGCCTGGAATTTCACCGTCCACTCAAATCGGGTCGCGGAGTCGAGGCCGCCTTCGACGAGATCCGGCGCGTGGTGCCATTCGCCCAAGCTGATCGACTCTTCCACGACGATGTGCAATCAGCCCTCACGCTCATGCGCAGCGGCAAGGTCGTCACAGCGGCCGAGCGGGCCGCCGGTATGCTTCTCTAACCAAAACCTATCCTGTCATGATTCGTGCGAAATCCAAATCTTCCCCCTCCAAAGCCCGTCCCGTGCGCGCCCCGCGGGGAACGAACCTCACCTGCCAGACCTGGGCGGCGGAAGCCGCGATGCGCATGTTGATGAACAACCTCGACCCCGAGGTGGCCGAGCGGCCGAACGATCTGGTGGTTTACGGCGGGCGGGGCAAAGCCGCGCGCAATTGGGCGAGTTTCGACGCCATCATCGCCACGCTGCGCAAACTTGCGCCGGACGAAACGCTTCTCGTGCAGTCCGGCAAGCCGGTCGGCGTTGTCCGCACGCATCCCGATGCCCCGCGCGTCTTGCTCGCCAACAGCAATCTCGTGCCGAAGTGGGCCACGCAGGAAATCTTCGACGACTTCGAAAAACGCGGCCTGATGATGTATGGGCAGATGACGGCCGGTTCCTGGATCTACATCGGCACGCAGGGCATTCTCCAAGGCACCTACGAGACCTTTGCCGAAGCCGGCCGTCAACATTTCGGTGGAAACCTTGCGGGGCGTCTCTGCGTCACAGGCGGCTGCGGCGGCATGGGCGGCGCCCAACCTCTCGCAATCACGATGGCCGAGGGCACTTGCTTGATCGCCGACGTCGACAAGTCCCGCCTGCAAAAACGAAGGCATGACCGCTATCTTGACGAGATCGCCCCGTCCCTCGATGAAGCGATCGACCGGGCCGTTTTTTGCGCCAAGCAAAAAGAAGCCCGCAGCATCGGCGTCGTGGCAAACGTCGTCGATCTGCTCGAGCGCCTCATCGCCCGGAAAGTTTCGGTCGATGTATTGACCGACCAGACGAGCGCGCATGATCCGCTCGTTGGCTACGTGCCCGTCGGCTACGATCTCAAGGCGGCGGCGATCCTGCGGAAGAAGGATCCGAAGAAATATCAAAGGCGCTCCCTCTCCACGATGGCGCAACACGTCAGGGCGATGCTCGTCCTGCAGCGGCGCGGCGCGAAGACCTTTGATTACGGCAACAACCTCCGCCAGCACGCGCTCAATCAGGGTGTGAAGCGGGCCTGCGATTTTCCCGGCTTTGTCCCCGCCTACATTCGTCCGCAGTTTTGCCTCGGGCGCGGACCCTTCCGCTGGGTCGCGCTCTCGGGTGATCCGGAGGATATCGCGGCCACCGACCGGGCTATCATGGAACTGTTTCCGCAGGACGCCGCCCTGCACCGGTGGCTGAAGATGGCCAGCGAACGCGTCGCTTTTCAAGGGCTGCCCGCGCGCATCTGCTGGCTTGGCCTCGGCGAGCGCCACCGCGCCGGATTGCTCTTTAACCAGATGGTGGCCGATGGCCGCGTGAAGGCACCCCTCGTCATTGGGCGCGATCACCTCGACTGCGGCTCGGTTGCCAGTCCGAATCGCGAAACAGAGGCGATGAAGGACGGCTCTGACGCAATCAGTGATTGGCCCCTGCTCAACGCGATGGTGAACATCGCCAGTGGCGCGTCGTGGGTCAGCTTCCATCACGGTGGCGGCGTGGGCATCGGCTACAGCCAACACGCCGGGCAAGTCATCGTCGCGGACGGCACTCCCGAGGCCGCCAAACGACTGGAACGCGTGCTTACCAACGATCCCATGATGGGCGTATTTCGCCACGCCGACGCGGGCTACGAACTCGCGCAGCAGTGCGCCAGCGATCTCAAGGTCCCGATCCCGATGAGGAATTGGTAACGCCATGGCTCTTCATATTCGCAACGCCCGTATTCTCACTTTGGCCGGACCGCCCGGAGCGCGCCGCTCCGCCGCATTGCGCGAACTCGCGGTCATTCCCCACGGGGAAGTGCTCACCATCGATGATCGCATCACGGCCATCGGAGAAAAAGTCGACGCCCCTGCAGGGGCCGAAGTCATCGACGCCAACGGGCGCGTGCTCATGCCCGGATTCGTGGATTGTCACACGCACGCCTGCTGGGCCGGCGAGCGACTCGACGAATGGGAAAAGAAACTCAACGGCGTCCCCTATCTCGACATTCTCAAGGCCGGTGGCGGCATTCACTCGACTGTTCGCGCCGTGCGGGAGGCGACCCAGAAGCAGCTCGCCGCTTCCTTGCGGGAGCGCCTCGGGCGGATGCTCGTGGCTGGCACCACCACCGTGGAGGTGAAGAGCGGCTATGGCCTGAACACGGAGACGGAGCTCAAGATGTTGCGCGCCATCCGGCGAGCGGCGAGCGACTGGCCCGGCACCGTGGTGGGCACCGCGTTGCTTGGCCACGCCGTCGAAGGCAACTTGGACGACTATTCGCGCATGGTGGTGAAGGAAATGCTTGCCGAGGTGTCGCGCGAGTTTCCGGACATCGCCGTCGATGCGTTCTGCGAAAAAGAGGCGTGGTCCGTCGAGGCCTGCGTGCGGTTGTTTGAAAAGGCCCGCAAGCATCACTCGATCCGCGTGCATGCCGATCAGTTCAATTCATTGGGGATGATCCCGGAGGCGATTCGGCTCCACGCACGCAGTGTCGATCACCTCGAGGCATCGACCAAGGCGGACCTCATTGCCCTCGCCGCCTCGGAGACTTTCGGCGTCATCTTGCCCGCCACCGGTTTCCATACCGACCAACGATTCGCGAAAGCCGGGTTCTTCGCCGACAAGGGCGGTGCCCTCGCTCTGGCGACCAACTGCAATCCCGGTTCGGCGCCGACGCATTCGATGCCCTTCGCCATCGCGCTCGCGGTGCGCTTTTGCGGGTTGCTGCCCGCCGAGGCCATTGTGGCCGCAACCATTAACCCCGCCATCCTGCTGGGCTACACGGATCGGGGCAGCATCGAAGTCGGCAAGCGCGCCGACATGATTCTTCTACACCACAAGGACGAGCGGCAGCTCGCCTACGAGCTCGGGGGCAATCCGGTTGAGATCGTGATCTGCAACGGTCAGCGCTTGGCCTAGTCTGCTTGCATCGTGGCCTCGACGGCAGCGAGCGTCTGGCGTTCGAGCGCCAAGGCGCGCTGCTCGATCGCGGCACCTTCCCGCACAAGTCGGTCGGCAAATTCGCGATCGGTCAGGCCCTTCGCATTGATCCGAACATTGAGGTAAGCGCCCCGCACCGCAGCACACGCACTCAACGCTCCCACCCCGGCATCCGAGACGGAGTTGGGATTGCCCTTTTCAACCATGGCCAGCGCGAGCGGCAGGGCCTCAGCCGAAAGTTGCATCACCCGGAATGGCACTTCGGTGGCCACGCGGGTGGCGGCTTGGATCTCGGCGCTGCGGGCGGCCTTTTCGGCATCGTTGCCCTTGGGCATGCCAAACGCAGCCATGATCCGGCTGAAGGCCACGGTATCCCCATCAACCAAGGCGAGCAATTCGTCCTTCAAGCGTTGTCCCTCCACGGCCCACTCGGAGAATTCCTCCCAGCGCTCGTCCCGGCCCGCCTTGTGCGAAGACAGGTTTGCGACCATCGTGCCCAGCGCTGCGCCAAGAGCGCCAAGGTAGGCCGAAATCGAGCCCCCGCCCGGCGCAGGACTTTCGCTGGCAGTTTCATCGGCGAAAGCCCGCAGGTCCATCCGCACGAGTCGGCCCGCCGACGCATCGCGCAGCACATATTCAATCACCCGCTCTTCCGGTTTGAACGGACCAATATCCTCCAAACCGAGCGAGCGCACGGCAATCTTGATCAATTCCTTTTCCGAAACGCCCATCGAACGCTTCTGCTTGCGCAGGAAATACCGGCCCGCGTCGAGCAATGACTGCAACGGAATCAGGCCAACGAGCTCGGAGCCCGTCACGCGCAAGCCCCGGGCGTCAGCGGCCCGGCAAACTTCGTCAAAGGCGACATGCAGCGGGGTGACTGAAAGGTTGGTGAGGTTGATCGAAACCTGGGCGATTCCGTATTCTTCGATGAACCAGCCGATGGCCTTCACGCATTTCAAACTGCCGGGAACGGTGATCGGTTTGCCAGCGGCGTCCTTCACGACCTTGCCCGCAGCATCCTTCTTCGGCCGGCCGGCCTCGCGGACATCGAACGCGACCGCGTTGGCGCGGCGGGTGGAGGTGGTGTTGAGATTGACATTGTAGGCGACGAGAAAATCACGCGCGCCGATCACGGTCGCTCCGCGCTTGGCATCGAATATCGCCGGACCGTAGTCCGGCGCCCATTCCGGCTGTTTGATCTTCTTGGCAAAGCCTTCGTATTCGCCCGCGCGAATAACCGAAAGATTGCGGCGGGCCGGGTTGGGTTGAGCCGCCTCATATAGATAGACCGGCAGATTCAGTTCCCGCCCGACGCGCTCCGCGAGTCGGCGGGCATACTCGGCGGTCTCCTCCATGGTGAGTCCGGCAACAGGAATCAGCGGACAAACATCCGTCGCGCCCATCCGGGGGTGCTCGCCTTTGTGCCGCGACATGTCGATGACTTCGCCTGCCTTCTTGATCGCACGGAAGGCCGCCTCCAGGATGGCGTCGGGTGCGCCGACCATCGTCACAACCGTGCGATTGGTCGCTTTGCCCGGATCGACGTTGAGCAACTTCACGCCTTCGACCGATTGAATTTCGTCGGTGATGAGACGAATGATCGCGGGATCACGACCTTCACTAAAATTGGGAACGCATTCGAGCAATTGGCTCATAGGAAAAAGGGGGAAGATTGGTTGTGGTCAGCGAAACAGATTTTCCATTATTGCAAAAGAAATTCCCGACCTGCCGGACGCCGCACTCAATACCCCGCCGCTTCGTAGGGCCCCTGCCCTTGCCCGTAGATCAGGATCGTGCGCTCAAAAGTGCAAACGAGGCGGCCGTCCTGGGTCTTGGCCGTCGTGCGCACCTCGATAATCCCCTGCCCGGGCCGGGACTTCGACTCCCGCTTCGCCGTCACCGTTGACTCCGCGTAAACCGTCTCTCCGGCCCGCACCGTTTCGTGAAACTTCACATTCTTCCACGCCAGATTCGCCACGATTTTCGAGAACGTCTTGGTCATCATGCCGGTCAGGACCGCGAGCACATGCAACGGATTGATCGTCAGCGGGCCACCGACGGCTTGTTCGTGAAAATGCCATTCGGTCAGGCCCGGCGATTGATCGAGCGAACGGAGGGTGTGGGTCATGCTCTCCTCGGCCGTGAACGTTTTCCCCGGTCGGTGTTCGTAAGTCTCACCCACTTCGATGTCCTCGAAGAACAGTCCCATGCGTTCAAGAAATACTCCCGGCGAAACCTCACTGTGTGATGCGTGCTTGTTCATCGGGTTCAATAGTTGAGGCGGGTAAAATCGTCATGCCCGGCGCGTGCGATGATGAGGTCGTAAACGAGCGTGGCGACAGTTTCGCCGCGTTGGTTGAGGCCAAGCGTGCGCACCTTTACCCGACCTGCGGTGGGATGATCCGGTTCGTCCGCAACGGCGAGAATCTCCGATTCGGCATAGATCGTATCCCCGCCGAACATCGGTTTGGTGAGCGTGATTTCATCAAAGCCAAGCAGCCGCTCGCGTTTGGCGAATGTCTTCCAAGTCATGCCAATCACCACTTTCGTGGTGAGCGTCGAGTCCATCAGGCACTTCTTCCATTCCCCGTGGAGTGCAAACTGCTCGTCGAAGTGCAGCATCTGCTGATTGATGGTGTCGAGGCACTCGTCGCGGCTGTCCTGCTGCGAAAGCGTGAGGCCGGGCCGATGCTTGAATTTCTGGCCCACGACAAATTGCTCGAAATCGAGCCCGAAGCGTTCGCGGAAGCGCTTCTCCCCGGTTTGAACGTAGGCAGTGAATGAACTCATGGAAAATCAGGCGTCCGCCCGTTCGAGCACGCGCTGAGCAGAGCGATACATGGGGACATCAATCATCTGCCCGTTCACGTTGGCCACATTGCCCTGCGCCGCTTCGAAGGCGGAAACGATCCGCTGGGCCCGCTCGACCTGCGCCGCCGTCGGTTGAAAGGCCGTCTTGATGGTGGTGCATTGCTTCGGGTGAATCGCCACCTTGCCGACAAAACCGAGGGCGCGCACTCGGGCGCATTCCGCCTCGAGGCCAGCCGCGTTGTCCAAGTCAATGTAAGGTTGGTCCAGCGCCTGCACCCCTGCGGCGGCGCAGGCATGCACAACCTGCGTGCGCGGCCAGAGCAGCGCGTCCCAGGTCGGCTCTCCGCCGGTTTCCGCCGAGAGATCGAAGCCGCCAAAAACGAGCGCGGCGACTTGGGGCGAGGCCGCGGCAATCTCGTGCGCAAAGCGAACCCCCAACACTGTTTCGATGAGACAGACGACAAGCGGTTCACCAAATAGTTTGTCCAGCGCCTGGCTCACTTCTGCGGCGGATTCCACCTTCGGCAGGACGACAGCATCAAGCCGCAAGGCCGCCGCGTTGAGCGCATCGAGGTCAGCGAGGCCGTGCGCGTTGCGCTGGCAATTCACGCGCAAGGCGCTGACAAACGGTGGTTCACCCACGCGCTTGTTGGCCTGCAACCAAGCAATCACCTCGCCGCGCACCCGATCCTTCTCGGGCACGGGCACGGCGTCTTCCAAATCAATGATGATCCCATCCGCTCCACTCGAAACGGCCTTGGCGAAGCGATCCGGACGAGTGCCCGGGGTGAAGAGGAGCGAGGTAAGCTTGGACCGGGGCAATGCCATCGGCCCCACTCAAGCTGATTTGGGGCGAAGGTGAATCAAAAACCCGAGCGCTGAGCAGTTTAGCGCGCCGCCTTGCGATAACGCCGCCAGCCAAAGAAGCCCGTCAAGCCCGCCAAAAGCAATGCCCCGTAGGTCGAGGGCTCGGGCACCGGGGTGAGTTCAGAGTTATAGGGCTGCCACCTGGTGTCGTTGCCGCCAAAGCCGCTGAACACGACCTGATTCGTCGGTGTGCTGCCCTGCGGGCCGGGATTGTTCTGCACCGGAAAGAAGTCGCTGATGTCGGTCCAGCCGGCGATGGAGAGTGTCAGGGCGGTGCTGCTGAAGCCGATGTTCTGCACAGCGAGGTTTGAGTTGCTGCTCGTGCCGAAGTTGATGATCGAATTGCCCGTGATGTTGAGATCTCCGAACGTGCCGGCGTAGCCGTTCAGGTTGAGCGTCCCGCCGGCCAGCGTGATCTTGAGCGCGCTGTTGGTCAGATTGGCCCCGAGGGTAAACGTCGCGCCGGGTCCGATGATCAGCTCGCCGGTGCCAACCATGAAGCCGGAGAAATTTGAAACGCCGGAAGCCAGGGTGAGCGCGCCAGTGCCCGAGCTGCCGAGGTGCACCGTGCCGCTGTCCGACACCGCACCGATGGTCTCGGTGAGATTGTTGAGGCTCAGCGTGCCCGCGGAGGCCAGGCTGACCGTTCCCGAATTGGCGATGACGTTGCTCGCGCCCAACAGGAGCGTGCCCGCATTGATCGCGGTGGTGCCGGTGTAAGTATTGGCGGCCGATAGAATGAGGGTGCCAGTGCCATCTTTCGTCAGACCGCCGGTGCCAGAAACGACGTTCGTGATCGTGGTGTTGCCGTTGCCACCGACGTTGAGGTTGTTCGCCCCCAGTGCGGTGGTGCCGGAAATGGTCAGTGTGCCCGCATCGGTTTGCACGCGGCTGTCACCCGCCAGAGTCAGGTTGCCTGACACGGAATTGTTGCCTGTGATACTCTGGATCGCGCCATCAATCGCGCCGGTGCCAAGCGAGTTGAGAGTGAAATTGTTCGTCAGAGCAATGCCACCCTGAAGCTCAAGGCTGCCCGTGCCCGAGACGGCGGCCGTGCCCGTGCCGAGGGTGCTGGCACCACCGCTCGCAACGTTGATGATACCGGCAGAAAGATTCACAGTGCCCGCGAATCCCGCGCTCGATCCGCTCAGCGAGACCTTGCCAGTGCCGGTCTTGTTGAAAGAACTGCCGGCGGCACCCGTCAAAGAGCCGGCAAACACGGACTCACCCGACCCGCCGACCGTGAGGCTGCCGGTGCCCAGTGTAACGCTTGCACCCGTCGAACCGTCGAACTTGGCGATGGTTTCCGAAAAAATTGTTCAAATTCAACACGCCCGAGGAATTGATCTGCACACCAGCCGTATCAGCGATCTGATTGGAGGCATTCAGCCGGACGGTGTCGGTGCCGCTGCCGTCACCGATCACAAGGTTGCCAACGATGGAATTGGTGCCGGCAGCCTTGCCCAAAACGAGGGTGCCGGCATTCACCGTAGTCGTGCCGGTGTAGGTGCTGGCGGCATTGAGCGTCAAGGAGCCGCTCTCGTTCTTGATGAGCGAACCGGTGCCCGCGATCACGCCCGTCGAGCGGGTCGAACCCGTGCCGTCGAAGGTGATGACCCGGTTGCCGAGACTGGTTGTTCCGTTGAGATTCAGCGCACCCGCGCTGTTGTTGCGAACGGTGATGTTGTTTGCAGGAGCGAGATTGGAATTGATGGTGTGATCGGCCACGCCGCGCGTCTGCGTGACCGCGATTCCCGTGAAGCCCGGAACTGACCCGGCATCGAAGGTGATCGTGTTGTTGTTGAGCGTGTAGGCGAAGGGCGCGTCCATCGAGAGCGACCGCACCGAGCGGTTCGTGCCCGTGTTGATCGTCTGCGCGGAGGAGGCAAAAGTGTTATTGAGCAGAATGTCTGAGCCACCGGCGGGTAGGATGTTCGGGGTCCCAATTGTTCGCGGAGGCCCAGAGTCCGTCGCCCGCTCCGGCGTCCCAGAGGTTGGCCACGAGCGTGGTCACGTTGAGATTGCGCACTTCGTGGTTGTTGGTCGAGGCGCCCGTGCCGGAGGAGAAACCATACTTGAGCGTGTCCGGGCGGGCGTAACCCGAGAGGTCGAGCGAGAGCACCGTCTGCGCCGAACTGCCGCCCTGCTGCAGACTGACGGTCAATTGGTTGGTCGGCGAAATCAGGATCTGGACGAGATTCTGCGTCGTCGGCCGCGTGCTCACACCCGGGGTATCAATCGAGGTCGCGAGTGAGCCGGTGCCACCGAGGTATTCGTAGCCCGTCGTGCCGCTGCCCGGACCACGCACCGAAAAAGAATCGGGCACAAACCCGACTCCGCCAACCCGACCCTCTGTGCCATTGGAAAAATTACCGAACTCATCGATCGCGACACCGAGATAGCCGCCGCTCAATCCGCTTACTCCCGTCTTTTGGGCGTAGCCGAGGGAGCCACCGTTGGCACCCACGCCAAATGTCTGCGAACCGTCGAAGAGAAAAAAGACGATGCCATCCGCTCCAGTGCCGCCCCAACTTTGATACTCGAACGACGCATACACGGTGGCATTCGCCGCGCTGAACGCCGTGTTGTAGTAAGCGCTCGTCGCTTGGTTGTTTCCGATGCCAGTCAGGCGAAGCCATCCCTGACCGGCAGGATCAACCGTTCCCGAAGTCAGGTTCGGCGTGTAGTTGACCCCGGCAAAACCCCAACCCGGTGCCGTTGAATCCATGAAAGTCTGGGTCACAACCTGCCCCGTGAGCGCGAGAGGCGCCCAAATCAGGAGGAGGAAAATTTTCTTCAGGAAGTTCAAAATCCTGGCATTCGTCTAATCGGTCATTGGAGTGTTCACCTTACTTAAGTAAGGGCTTCACCCTAGTAACAGGCGTTTTTATCCTCATTTATTGGGTGATTCCCGGTGTCTTTTCGCGCCAGATATTTTCCAACCGCACAAGCGCGTAAAATCATTGCCTTTAGAAGGTTGTTTTATGTTCTCATCAGTTACTAGTTAGCATCTTGCAAACTCAAACAACCAACCGGATTACAGCACAAATCGCATAGGGAAATCACCGGCAAACAACTGGAATTCCTGCCTCGGGTAGAACTACCCGTTTCCCGATCGAATCGCATTACGTTACAAACCCCGTGTCCTCGCTCGCTCGAACCATCGCCATTCAGAATCGCCATCCGCGATTGCACGCCCCGGTTGGACAAATCCGCCGGGCCCTCGGGGTGCTCGATGCTCGGTTTATGATGCTGCCAGCCGATCTGCCTCATCTCGCACAGCCCGTGCGGACGGTCAGGAATTCGTCCAAGGCCAAGGCTCTCACCGCGAAAACCAGAATCCCCGGTGCCTGCACACCGGGCGAGTTGTCGCTCGTGTTCCTGACCGATGCCGCGATGGCGAAAATTCACGCCGACTTCATGGGCGACCCGACTGCGACGGACGTCATCACGTTCGAGGGCGACTCTGCGGTCGGCCTCGCAGGCGAGATTTGCGTCTCCGCCGACACTGCCGCCACCTACGCCCGGGCACAATGCGGTGACTTTGCCACCGAACTCACGCTCTACGTCGTGCACGGCTGGTTGCACCTCGCGGGCTACGACGATCTCCGACCGGTGAAAAAGCGGCGGATGCGGGCCGCCGAGAAGCGCGCGATGGCCTTGCTCCGCGCGGCGAACGCGGTTCCGCGGTTCGACCTGCGCTGACCGCCGCGCCGGCGGACGTTCCAGCCAGTGCCGAAGTTTTTGGGTGCAACTCGCGCAACTCTCGTTTCACTTTCACCAACATGGCCGAAACCCGCTTCGCTTCGCTTCGTAACGCCTTCCTGACCGGATTGCTGCTGCTCGCCCCGATCGCGGTCACGTGGCTCGTGTTCAGCTGGCTGGTTGACCGCGTTGGCGGCGGTTTTCGGGATATCTTCTTTTTCTATGTGCCGGACACCCTGCGCAATCAACCCAGCCTGGGCGTGCTCTGGAATTTGCTTTCGACCCTGCTCGTCATCGTGCTGGTCACGTTTCTCGGATATTTCTCGCGCCTGTTTCTCAGTCGCTATTTTGGCGGCATGGCCGAGCGCTTCATCTCGGGCATCCCGGGCATCGGCACCGTTTACACCACCGTCAGGCAGATCGTCGACACGCTCAGCTCCCAGAACCGCAACCTGTTCTCCAAGGTCGTGCTCGTGCAGTTCCCCCGCGTCGGGATGTATTCGGTCGGGTTCCTGACCAACAAGGCTCAGGGCGAACCGCAGGCCAAGACCAAGGACGAGGTCTGGACGCTTTTCGTGCCGACGACTCCCAACCCCACCACCGGCTTCCTCATCATGCTGCCCAAGTCCGAGATCATCGAACTCGATATGTCGGTCGGCGACGGCATGAAGATGGTCTTTTCCGGCGGCGCCGTCGTGCCGCCATGGCCGGCGAACGGCGCAGGACAGAACGCCGTGCCCGCGCAAGACCCGCCGCGACTCGACGCAAAAAATCCCTGAGACGTCAGCCGCGTGCCGGGCCAGCAACTCTCCACCAACGGAATCATCATCGGACGCAAACCGTCCGGTTCGGAGAAGTTCGACCAGCTGACCGTGTTCAGCGAAGAGCATGGCCAATTGCTCTGCCTGCGGCGCCTTTCCACCAAGACCGCCTCGCCCACGACTCCGCTGGACTTGTTCGACGAAGCCGAGCTCATGCTCGAATCCTCCAATCAAGGGCGCACCTGGTTCATCAAGGAGCATCGCCACCTCCAGCGGCACCCGGGGATCGGCCGCAGCTACGCGGCGTTGCAAACCGCCGCGCAACTCGCCCGGCTCATCCAGCGCAACCCAGTGCCCGATGATTCGCGCGGCCCGGTCACCGCGCTCCTCCGCCAAACCCTTGTGTCCCTCGAGGAGGGTGCGCGCCCCGACCTCGTGTGGCTCAAAACTCTTTTCTGTTTTCTGCGCGATGAGGGCTATCCTGTAAGGCAACACTGGTGGGCCGAGCTCACCGCGATCGAACGCGACGAGGCCGCCGCGTTGCTCAACCAGCCGATCGCCGGACAAGATCCCGAAGCCGACACGGTGGTCCGCCTCACTCAACGTCTGATTGACTGGGTCAGTTCCAATACCGAGATCAGGTTCGGCTAAGTCTGCGTCGCATGCCCATGCAATTTTCCTTCGAAACCAAGACGGCCAGTTTGAGCGTGGGCGATTTTGCGGAGTTTGCCCTTGGCCCGCGCGAAGGCGGCGGCGGTTCGTCGGGCTTGTGGCGCGCGCAACTGGGGCAGCATTGGCACAATGAATTGCGCCAGCAGATCGAGCACGAACTGGCGGCCAGCGGCACGAGCGCCACCACCGCCTCGTTCGAAATCGCCATTGCGGGCGAACTCAAGCACCGCGGTTGGACACTCACGCTCGGTGGCCGCATCGACCAGCTCGTCGGCACAACCCTCCGCGAAATCAAAACTGTCCTTCGTCCGCTCCCGCTCGAGGAGGCGGAACTGCGCGCCGACTACGGCAGTTATTTCCTCCAGCTCGCCACCTATGTGATCTTGCGCCGCATCCAGGGAGCGAAGGACACCCGCGCCGAGCTCGTCTTTGTCGAAGGCTCCTCCGGTCTCAGTCAGACGATCACTCTCAATCCCTTCGACGAGGCGCTGGTTCACCACCAACTCGACGCCGTGGTCAAGTTTCTGGAGTTGCAGCGCCATGCTGCGGAGCGCCGCCATGCTCTCCGTTTCCACGCGCCCTTCGAAACGCTGCGCCCCGGGCAGGAGAACATTCAGGCCGAACTGAACGCCGCCTTCGCGCACGACCCGATCGTGCTCTTCGAAGCCCCGACCGGTTACGGCAAGACCGGTTGCGTGCTCGAGTTCGCGCTCGCGAGTTTGCAGAGTGGCCGCTTCGACCGCCTCATCTGGTTGACCGGCAAATCCACCGGCCAGCTGCAAGTGGTCGAGACCTTGCGTCGCATGACCACACCGCCGCAATGCAACCTATTAGGTGACAAAGCCGGTTGGACGCCGGTGGCGTTATGGCAGGTGCGCAACAAGCGCGAACATTGCGTTAACGACGTGTTCCACTGCGTGCGCGATGGCTGCGACTATCTCGCCGGGGCGCCGGAACGGTGGCCGCAAAGCGGACTGTCCCGCTTCTATCTCGACGACGCGCCCGTTCGCGACATCGGCACCTTGCGCTCGGCCGGACGCGAGTCGCGCATCTGCCCTTACGAGATCACCCGAACTTCACTCGCGTTCAACGACGTGTGGATTGGCGATTTTAACTACGTCTTCGCCCCTGAGAATCGCGGACTCTTCTTCGACCAACCAGGCTTTGATCCCGCGCGCACCCTCCTCGTCATCGACGAGGCGCACAACCTGCCCTCGCGCGTGGCCGATGCCTTCTCGCACGTGGCGGGCGATCAGGAAATCCGCGCCTTGCTCGTCGAACTCGACCATCAGCGCGCCCCCGCGCCCCTCGTTCTCGCGGTCGAAGTCTGGGCGCGCGTGCTCGGCAGCATCGAGCCGTGCGAAGTGCTCGACGGCGCTCGCGAGGCCGACGTGCGCGACGCCCTCGCGCGATTGGCCGAGCTCGTGTCCGTGACGCCCCTCGACCATGCCGCGCTCGGCCCCCACCACAGCGAAACCCTGTGGAACTTCGCGAGGCTGCACGAGTTCCTCGACGACCTGCACCTGCACCGCCTGCTCTGGAGTCAACGAACGGGCACGCTGGAGTTCACGTGCATCGACGCCGCCGATGCGATTGGCGAAACGCTGCGCCGTTTCGGCGGTGCGCTGCTTATGTCCGCGACGCTGGCGCCGTTCGATCAATTCGCGCTGGCGTGCGGACACTCACGCTACACCCCGGTGCGCGCCGTCACGCCGTGGCGCGGTGGTGCTTACGACGTCGCTGTTGATCTGCGAATTTCGACGACCTTTCGCGAACGGGCGAACCACTACGGCACCACGGCCGAAACGATCGGAGCCCTGCACGCTTCGGCCGGCCGGGCCATCGCGGTGTTTTTTCCGTCCTATGCCTACGCCGAGGCGGCGTTGCGCGCGCTGGATCACCATGGCTCCGTCCTGCGCGCCACGCTCCAACCGAAGTTGCCGGATCTCGCGGCGCAAGCCGCGTGGGTCGAAGAGACGCTGGCGCTTGCCGACGCGCTCTTTCTCGTGCTGGGCAGCAGCTTTGCCGAAAGCATTGATCTGCTCGGCGGACGCGTCTCGCACGCGATGGTGGTGGGCCCGGCCTTGCCCGAGGTGAACGCCGTGCAGAAAACGCGCACGGCCACCCTCAGCTCACTGGGGCGCGAAGCGGCGTTTCGCCGCGTTTATCAGATCCCCGGGCTGCAAAAGGTGAATCAGGCGCTGGGCCGCCTCGTGCGCAGCCCCGGTCATCGCGCCAAGGTGCTGCTGCATTGCCGGCGCTTCGCGGAGTCAAATTACGCGAGCCTGCTCGACCCGGAATGCCAGCAATACCGCGAGATCACCACGACCGCCGAACTGCGCGAGTGGCTTGCGTCCCCTTAGCTGCGCTCAACAGTGCCGAGGAAGCTGGCGAAGACCATCTTGCCGCCGGCGGTGGGCAACACGCCGGTGATTTCCGCCGAAACAACGCGGCCAATAAAGGGCCGGCCATTGTTGACGACGATCATCGACCCATCCGCGAGGAAACCGACCGCCTGACCTTCGTCCTTGCCGGGCTTGCTGAGTTCGACCTCGACGTTTTCGCCGACGACGATCTCCGGCCGCAGCGCCTTGTCGAGCGCGCTCAAGTTCAGCCACGTTACGCCGTGAAATTGCGCCATTTTTGCAAGATTGTAATCCGTGGTCAGAAGCTTGGCCCGCAGTGACTGGGCGATGAACACGAGCTTGGCCTCGAGGTCTTGCCGGCGCACGACATCGCTCTGGTGAATCCGAATATCGAGATTCTTGATCAGCCGGAGTTCGTTCAAAACATCAAGGCCGCGCCGGCCACGGGCCTTGCGGATGGGGTCGGACGAGTCGGCGATGTTCTGCAGCTCCGTGAGGACAAAGGAAGGAATGAGCAGCGCTGCCCCGAGAAACTGCGTTTCGCAAATCCGCGCAATGCGGCCGTCGATTAGCGCGCTGGTATCCACCACCACCAGGGGCACATCCACCTCGTGGGGCACAAAGCGCACGTAGGGAATCACGAGATTGAATTCATCCCGGCCGCGCAGCGCGATCACCGTGCCGAGATAGGTGCAGACGAGAAAAAGCGTCAGGCGGACCAGAAAAATAATCTGTGGATCGCCTTCCGCAAACAACGGCGAGGCACTGATCATCCACGCAATCAGCGCGCCGATGCCCAAGCCGAACGTAATCGCCGTCAAGCCGCGCAAGGAGAAGCCCTTGAGCAGGATGTCGACCAGCACCACCAGCGCCCCGATACCCGCCCCGATGGAGATCGCCATCCAGCGGTGTTGGTCCCACTCCTGCACGGTATAGACGACCAGCCAGCTGCCGAAAACGCAGAGGGAAAAGAAAACCAAACGGATAACCAGGAGGGTCTTGTTCATCGGGAATTATTCAAAGGTGCCGCGTCGGATCAGCCAGAGCAGCACAAACGGGATGACAAGAAAAAGAAGCATTACCCCGTAGAGGATGTATTGCGCCCGCTGCGCTTTCTTCATCATTTCAGGATCCGGTTCCTCCATTTCCCAAAAAATCACAGGTCCACCATTCATGACAACGCAATACTGGCTCGTGAAACAGGAACCCACCGACTATTCGTGGGACGATTTCGTCGCCGAGGGCCGGACGGCCTGGACCGGCGTGCGGAATTACGCCGCCCGCCTCCATCTCCGGGCCATGGCCAAGGGCGATGCCGTGCTCTTTTACCACACTAATGATGGCAAATGCGTAGTCGGGCTCGCCCGCGTGGTGCGCACGGCCTACCCCGATCCGACGGCGGACGAGGACGGCTGGGTGGCGGTGGACCTCGAGCCGGTCAAACCCCTGCGCCAGCCCGTCACGCTTGCCCAAATGAAGACTGAACCGGCCCTCAAGGACATCGCTCTGATCCGCCAAAGCCGGCTGTCGGTCATGCCGCTGCGGGCCGCCGAGGTGGCGAAACTCAGGAAACTTGGCGGATTCTGAGGCGAGCGCCTGGTCAATTCACCCCGGGGGAATGCGCGAGGTCGACTTCGACGACGACGCGAAACCCGCGCGTCCGGGACCGCTCGGTCAACGGCACGTGGTCGACACTCTGGCCGTCCGCGCTCAGCGCCGGAGCGGTCTCCGCCTTTGCAGCATCTCGCGCCAACCACTCCCCCAGCCCACCGGTCAGGTCCTTGAACTCGCTGTCGGCGGCGCCAGCGGCCCGCAATTCCGCTACCGTGGGCAGGCGCACGGGCAGACCCATTACCCAGCTCAGGCGGCGGCAAAATTCCTCGGCCTCGGGCTGCGTGGTGGAATCCACGGGCAGCACGCGGCCAGTATTGCGGCTCGGATTGGTGTTCATCATCCGTGCGTAGTCGGCTTGGGTCAGTTCGCCGCGCAGCAGTGCGATCGTGACCGCGCCGGGGAGGGGTGTCAGCTGATCATAGATGCGGTCCTGCATCGTGCCGAGTTCCGCAGCCCGCACGTTGAGGAACGAAAGTTGCAAACGGAGCGCCTCGTCGATGTTGCGGGCCTTCGGCCAACGGGACGTAACTTCGCCCATTTTCTCGAACGCCTCGCCCACGAGTTGCTGGGCCTGAAAAAGCTGCCGGCGTTGCAAATGCCCGCGCGCCCGCACCTGCAATTCCGCGATGGCCCGCAACGTCTCCGCAGCGACCACGGTTTGGCGCTCGGCCTCAATTTGCTCGAGCCGCTCCATCGACATGAACCGACTCGTCCGAAAGCGATCATTCAACGTGCGTTGCGCCTCGGCGGCGTCCGCGAGCGCCGCCGCCGCTTCCGCCTCGCGACCGAGCAGCCCCAGGCGGCGCGCATGCTCCCATTGCTGGGTGACCACCAAGTCGAGCCCGTCGGCACTCAGCACCGCCATCTCGGCATCGATGCGCGCGATGATCGAGAGATTCGAGTAGCGGGAGCGGGGAAACTCCCGGTTGACCCGCTCCTGCAGATCCCGCGCCCGTTCGAACATCACGAGGGCCTCGGTCCACATGCCGGCCTTCAGCGCCGTCGTGCCCTGCCCCATCAGTTGTTGCACCTGCGCGGCCATCGGTTCGGCGGCCAGCCGGGTGACTTCCTGTTCGAGCCGCATTTCCCGGTCGAGATTACGCATCTTCTCGCCCACGGTGCGGTTCAGGTCGCGCTGCAACTCCCACGCCTGCCGCCACAAAATTTCCGCGGCGGCGAGGTCGCCTACTTGCACCTTCCCCTCGGCTTCCGTCTCGCGCCGCAGACTCTCGTGCCATTTCTCAGTGACGCGCAACCGGTCCAATTCCAGTTCGGTGTGCTGAATCTGCGGCAGCAACGTGACCATTTCCGCGGGGCGGACGTTGGCAAGTTGCCGCCGGGCATTAAGCAGGTCCTGCAACCGTTTCATCCGCTCAGCGAGCGGGATGGTGTCAGCGTTTTCCTCGGCTTCGCGCACTGCTGCCATTCGTTCCTGCAAGACTGCTGCGACCGATTCCTGTTGCACCCTGACCTCCGCAAGACCCGCGACCCGGTATCGCCAGATCAGCGCGAGCCCGACCGCCACTGGCAAGGTGGCGGCCGCGAACCACCACCGCCGGCGGCGAACTTTCTGGGGTGGATGGTCGTGATCCTCATCTTGCAACTTCTCAAAGCTCATCAACCGCAGCGCAAACCGCTTTGCGTGTCATGGCAACGAGTTAACGGCTCGCAAGCTGGACAAGCCCGCGGGATGCGCATTCCGTGGAGCCGTGCCCGTCCGCCTCGCCATTCTCGCTCCCGGTCTCCTTGGTGCCTCCGTGGCCCAAGCCGCCCGTCACTTTGGCGCAGCCCAACACGTCATTCTCTGGGCCCGGCGACCGGACGTGCGCGTGGCGTTGCGCGGGCTGGCTTGGTGCGACGCGGTGGTCGACTCGGCAGCAGAGGCGGCGCGCGAAGCCGACCTCGTGGTCGTCTGCTCCCCGGTTGATCGCATTGTGTCGCTCGTCGAGGAAATCGTCCCTGCCCTCAAGCCCGGTGCGATCGTCACCGACGTCGGCAGCGTCAAGGGCGAGATCACCCGTCTCGCCACCGCTGCGCTGGCCGGTCGCGCGCATTTCGTCGGTTCGCATCCGATGGCCGGTTCTGAAAAAAACGGTTGGGAACACGCCCGCGCCGATCTCTTCGTGCGCCGGACTGTTTTTATCACGCCGCGGCCCGAGACCGACGGGAACGCCACGGGAAAGGTCGCTGCCTTTTGGGCGGCGCTGGGTGCCGAGGTAGCGAGCGTCGCGCCCGATACGCACGACGAGATTGTGGCGCACATCAGCCACTTGCCGCAGATCCTGGCCTCGACCTTGTGCGCCGCCCTCGCGCGCAAAGATGCCGGTTGGCGCAACTTCGCCGGCAACGGCCTGCGCGACACCTCGCGCATTGCCGCCAGCGATCCCAAACTTTGGCGCACGATTCTAGAGCAGAACCGGGATGAAGTCCTTGTCGCGTTGCGCTCCTACCAAAACGAATTGCACGGGCTTGAACGCGCGCTGGCCAATCGCGATTGGTTCGAAATGCAGGCGATTCTTGAACGCGGCCAGCAGTATCGTTCGCAGTTCCGGTCCACTCCCTGACCGCCCCGTCGTTTTTTGCTTCTCGCGTGAAATCGTCTCCGGCCCAACTAGCGATTCAACCCTTCACAAGTCCTGTGCGGGGCAAGGTCATGCCACCGGGTTCCAAGAGTATCACCAACCGCGCGCTCATCTTCGCCGCGTTGTGCCCGCAACCGGTCACGCTCACCGAGGCTCTCTTCAGCGAAGACTCGCAACTGGTCGTCGAGGCTCTGCGTCAACTCGGCCTGACAGTGGAAGCCAGTGCGCCGCGGCGCACGATTTGCGTAAGCGGACAGGCCAATGCCTTTCAGGCCGCGCGCGTGGACCTGTTTGTCGGCCTCGCCGGCACGGCCGCCCGTTTTCTGACCGCCTTGTGTGCGGCCGCACCCCGCGGTGTCTACTCAATCGATGGCACCGCCCGCATGCGCGAACGCCCGATGAAGGGCGTGATCGATGCCCTCCGCGCGCTCGGTGCCGATATCCGGTGCCTTGGCCAGGACGGGCATCTGCCCATCGA
This sequence comes from uncultured Opitutaceae bacterium, assembly GCA_947085115.1. Classification (GTDB taxonomy): domain Bacteria; phylum Verrucomicrobiota; class Verrucomicrobiia; order Opitutales; family Opitutaceae; genus Didemnitutus. Next base: position 116,261 of record CAMTVF010000009.1, read on the forward strand.
AATTCACGCGCACGGCCTGCGAGGCGGCGACGTCGAAATCGATGCCCAGGAGAGCAGTCAGTTCCTCTCCGCGCTGCTGATGGTCGCCCCGCTTGCCGCCGCCCCGATTGCCGTGCGGGCCGTGGGAGGCGTGCGGTTGCCCTTCGTGCAGTTGACCGCGCGGATGATGGTCCAGTTCGGCCAGCCTCCCGTGCAGCAACTCGCCCCGGATCACTTTCGCGTGGCGGCACCGCACCGCTACGAACTGAACAGTGAGAGCTACGCGATCGAACCGGACGCCAGTGCGGGCAGCTATTTGTTGGCGTTGCCGCTCGTCGCCGGTGGCGAACTCTCCCTCGTGGGGTTGACTTCGCCCGATGCAAGTCTTCAAGGGGATATCCGCTTCATCGACGTGCTTCGCGACGCGGGCGTTCTCATTCAGCCGAGTGCTCACGGCGTGAGCGCCCAGTGGGAACGCGGCTCGGCACGCCGCGGCGTCACGTGCGATTTCAGCAGGTTCTCCGATACCTTTCTTACCTTGGCGGCGGTCGCTCCGCTGCTGAATGGACCAACCAAGATTACCGGCATCGCCCACACCCGTCGTCAGGAAACCGATCGTGTCGCCGGCGCGGGCGCTGAGTTGCGCCGTCTCGGGCAACACGTCGTAGAGACCGAGGACACGCTCGAAATCCATCCGCGCCCCCTCACCCGTGGCGTGGAGATCGAAACCTACGGCGACCACCGCTTCGCCATGAGTTTTGCGATTCTCGGCTGTCACGACCTGCACGGCGACGGGCGTTCCTGGCTCACGATCAAGGATCCCGGTTGCTGCGCCAAAACCTTTCCTGAATTCTTTGACTTGCTGGCACGGCTGCACGCTGGTTCCCATTGAGGCACGCATGGGCCAATCGCCATTCATCATCGTTGCCATCGACGGGGGAGCCGCTTCGGGCAAATCGTCCTCCTCCCGCATCCTCGCCGAGCAATTCAACCTGCTGCACGTCGATACCGGTTCCTTTTACCGGCACGTCACGACGGATTTGCTCCGCCGCGGCGTTTCGCATCAAGACCTGCCTGCCCTCGTGGCGACCCTGCGCAATGTGAAGTTCTCAACGCGCCTCAACGGGCGTTCGGCCCAGATGCTGATCGATGGCCAGACGGCCGGTGACGACATCCGCAGCCAAGACGTGAACAGCGCCGTGTCGCACTACGCGGCGCTCCCGGAAGTGCGTGGCGCGCTGCTCGACTACCAACGAGGCCAGGTCGACGTCGCGCAGCAACACGGTTTTCGTGGTCTCGTCATGGAAGGCCGGGATATCGGCTCGGTGATTTTTCCGGCTGCGACCTTTCGCTTCTTTTTGCACGCCGAACCCGCGGAACGCGCCAAGCGCCGCGCCGCGGAGGGTCAGCAGGACTCGATCGTCGAACGCGACCGGATCGACTCATCGCGCAAGGCCTCCCCGCTCACCTGTCCGACCGGCGCCATCGACATTGATTCTACTTTCCTGACGCTCGATCAGGTGGTTGCCAAGATGTCCGCGCTCATCGCCGCGCAGCTCGCATGAAGCCCGCCGCCCTTGGGGTTCAGAACGCGGCGCGTCTCGACTCCGTCTTGATTCGAGCGTAAGAAAATTTCGCCTATGCCGCGCACGCCCGACAATCTCGCGATGACCCGCTACTACGGGTTCTTTCACTACTGGGTGATCGTAATTCATCAGGCGTTCTTCCGCGGGGAAGTTGTCGGCACCGACAACATCCCCGAGCACGGCCCGTTTTTGATCGCGGCCAACCACGCCAGCCACCTCGACCCGCCGCTCGTCGGCGGCTACGTCGGTCGCCAGATGCGCTTCTTCGCCCGCAAGACGCTTTGGAATCATCCCGGCGCCGCCCGTTGGTTTGACGGACTCGAGTGCATTCCTGTTGATCGCGACAGCGGCGACATCGGCGCGATTCGACGCGTGCTGCAAGCGCTGAACGAAAACCGCGCGGTCGTGCTTTTTCCGGAAGGCACCCGCTCACCGGATGGGAAATTCCAACAGCCGAAATCCGGTGTGGGGCTCGTGGCGTGCAAAACCGGAGTGCCCGTGGTGCCTTGTCGCCTCTACGGTTCGTTCGAAGCGTTCGGCCGCAGCAGTAAGATTCCAAACTTGGGTGCTCCGATCACACTGGTTTTTGGTCAACCGATTCCAGTCTCCGACTACGATGTTCCCACGGCCGGCAAGGAGCGTTATCAGATCGCCTCGCAGCGTATTTTCGATCGCATCGCCGCCCTCCCCGAGCCACGCTACGCGGTGCTTTAAGCAGGAGCGATGCAGCCATGGTTTTCCCGGATGGGCAGCGATGATCCTGTAACAGAACCTGCCGTCCTTATTTCCAACGTCCCTTAAGATTAGGACTATGGAACAGCATGTGCTGGGTAGGGCGCGAACGCTGGACGCGCCACAAGGACGTTTGCGGACGGACACGGCGGTCCGTCCCTGCCGACGCCGCGCCAAAGTCCAAAAACTTCGGGCGATTGCTATAAGCGATTCCAGCGCTCCCCAGCGCAAGCCCTTCTCAGCGCAGCACCTCGATCCCGGCGCCGAAGTTGATGTGGTAGGCGGTGCCGGCCAGCACAATCGCTGGCACGGACCTCACGCCTGCTTTCTCGGCTTCGGCCACACGGGCCTTTGCCTGGCCGAGATGGACGATCTCCACATCGAAGCGGGCGGGATCGAGCGCGGCAGCAATATTTTTCTCGGCGGCAACACAGACCGGGCAACCGGCGTGGTAGAAGATGGCTTTGGCTTTCATGGACGGGGTCCTCGTTGGTGGTTTGACTCGGGCCACCGGCAGTGTGCCGGTTGCCTGCCCTATTCTGCCACAAATCGAAAATTCCGGTAGCATGCACGAAGCGGTGGGCGGGCACCGTTTTGTTCCCTCGTGCAATGCACCCCCGTTTCCTGCTAGGGTGTGGCCATGCCCCGCCGCTCCGCCCAACTGAGTCTCCCCGACCGAAACGCCTACCGCCGGCTGGAGGATGTCGTCGGCTGCAAATGGTCCGCTGCCGTGCTCGCCGCCATCGGGCGCGGGGTGGTCCGTCCGGGCCAATTGGAACGCTTCATCCCGGGCATCTCCACAAAGGTGCTGAACGAACGTCTGCGCAAACTCCTCGATTACCGTCTCATCGCCCGGCGCGAATTCCCGGGCAAGATACTCCGCGTCGAATACGGCCTCACCACCAACGGTCGCAAACTTTCCGCCATCATCGAACAGATCCGCGACCTCGACGAGGCCCACGCGCAAAATCCGGCGACTGACGTCGTGTAAGACGGCTCACTCGCGCACCAAGCTCGTTGTCCGGATCTCATCGGCGCTGGCGCAGCCGGCCAGACCGAGCGTCAGGTCGAATTCCGCGAGCACGTTGCCGATGACGTCCGCCACACCCTCTTCGCCCGCCAGGGCGAGACCGTAGACATAAGGCCGACCGAGGCACACCGCAGTGGCACCAAGCGCGAGCGCCTTGAATACATCCGCCCCACCGCGCACACCGCTGTCGAAGAGCACGGGAATCTTGCCATTCACCGCGCCAACCACCGCTGGCAGCGCGTCGAGCGAAGCGATCTCGCCGTCGATTTGGCGGCCACCATGGTTCGAGACGATCAGGCCATCGATGCCCAGTTCGACGGCTTTCTTCGCATCGTCGGGATGCAGCACGCCCTTGAGCAAAATAGGCAGCCTCGTGTGCTGGCGGAGGAACTTGAGGTCGTCCCAGCGCAGCGACGGACGCGAATAGGTGCCGACGAATCTCTGCACCGCCGCGCGCGGTTCGTTGGACGTCAGGTTCTTGAACAGTCCTCCGGGAAAATTCGCCTTCTGCGCCAACGCCGTCGCGATCGTCGACCACGACAATGCCGGACGCGGTTCGCCGGGACCGGGCGATGCTGGCGACGTGGTCTTCAGGAGTTCGCGGCGAAAAACGGGGTCGCTGGTGTATTGCGCAATGCCTTGGCCGGCCAGAAACGGCAGCGAACCGAGCGCGAGGTCGCGCGGACGCCAGCCGAGCATCGTGGTATCGAGCGTCAGCACGATCGCCGAGCAGCCGCAGGACTCGGCGCGCCGCACGAAACTCGCGACGACCTCATTCGAGCGGCTCCAGTAGAGTTGAAACCAACGCGGCGAATCGCCCATCGCAGCGGCCGCTTGCTCCATCGGCACCGAGGCTTGGCTGGAAAAAATAAACGGCACCCGCATCGCGGCGGCCGCGCGCGCCACGGCAAGGTCCGCATCCTTGTGCGCCATTTCCAATACACCAATCGGTGCGAGCAGCAGCGGACTTGGCAGTCGGTTGCCGAAAAGTTCGATCGAGAGATCGCGCTGCTCCACATCACGCAACACGCGCGGCACAATCCGCCAACGCTCGAACGCGGCGCGGTTGGCGTCCATGGTTGATTCGTGTCCGGCGCCACCGGCGATGTATGCAAATGCCTCCTCCGATAAAACGCTCTGCGCTTCCTTCTCCAAAGCCGCCGCCGTCACGGGCACTCGCGGTCGATCGCCTCCCACCCCACGGACATAAATCGCACGCTGCCGCTGGCGGCCAATATCGGAGTGGAGTGAGCTCATGGAAGGATGGCGTTGCAGTATTTCCAGCACCGTCCGATTGTCCATCCATGATCTCGCAGGCGAAGACAGTGGATGCGTTTCCCAAGGGCTTGACCGCCCCTGAACGGGATGTTTTTACGCGTCTGCGCGAACAATTGAGGACCGACAAACAAGTCGTCGAATCGATGACCTATCGCATGCCGACTTACCAAGTGGGCGAGATCGGTGTCGGCGGCTTCAACAAACAGAAGCACTACCTCTGCCTCTACCTCAACCCCGAGGCGGTCGATCTTTACCGGACGGAGCTGAAGGCCGCCGAGCTCGACTGCGGCAAGAGCTGCATCCGGTTCAAGAAACCGGAGTATCTGCCGCTCGACCTCGCGGCGAAGATGATCAAGCAAGCCGTGAAGCTCGCCAAAGCGTGAGCCCATTCAGACTCGTTTATTAGACTGTAGAGGGGGCGCACCGGTCCGGCGGCCAGTGCGAAAGCGCGGGCGGGTCACCACTCTACGTCGTCACTGAAAAACCGTCACACCCCGCAATCGGTTGCGCACGCCTCACCTCCCAATACATTGGGACATGCGGGCCAGTTGGCGAATCCTGGCTAGTCGCTCGTCATGATAAACAGCGGGCGCATCTCAAAGCTGTTGTAGTGCGGCCGCAGGCGGTCCGTGTTGTAGTATTTTTCCACGTTCACGAGCTTCTTGGTCGAGGTCACCACCTCGATCGGGAGGTTGTCGTAGCGCCCGTTCTTCAGCACCACGAGGCGTCCGTGGATGCCCTGCATGATGAGGTCAAGCGCCAGATTGCCGTAGGCCATCGGCACGACGGAGTCGATCGCGTCGGGATCACCGCAGCGCACGAGGTAGCCGAGCCGCTGGTTGATGCAGTCGATTTTCTTCCCCTTGTTGAATTTTGGGGAAAGGTCCTTGAGCCGGGAAGATACCATGTCGCCAATGCCTCCGAGCTTCGCGTGGCCGAACATGTCCTTTTCCGCGTTTTCAAAGATCATCTCCTCCCCATCGAACGAGGCGCCTTCCGAGACCAGCACGATGGAGTATTTGCTGGGGTTGTTGTAGCGGTCGGCCACGAGCAGCTCGGTCAGCCGCTCGATGTTGAACTTCCACTCGGGGATCACGCAGCGGTTCGCCGCGCCGGCCATCGCGGGCAGCATCGCGGTGAACCCGGCGTAGCGGCCAAAGATCTCGACGACAAGGAATCGCTCGTGCGAGCCGGCAGAGGTCCGCAGCGTGTTGACGAGGCTGATGGTGCGGGAGACGCAGGTGCTGAAGCCGATGCAGTAGTCCGTGCCGGGGACGTCGTTATCCATCGTCTTGGGAATGCCGATGACTTTGACGCCCCGCTGGAACAGGTGCACGCCATAGCTCAGCGTGTCGTCGCCCCCAATCGGAATCATAAAGTCGATGCCGAGCCACTCGAGATTCTTGAGCACCTCGGGCGTCAGATCGTTGATGTCCTGATTGTAGCGCTCGCGAAGAAACTCCGGCACGCTGCCGCGCGGCACATGGCTGGGCCGCGTGCGTGAGCTGTGGAGGAAGGTCCCGCCGGTGCGGCCCACGCGGTTGACGATCTCCTCGGTCAGCTGGACGTAGCACTCGCTGTTGTCGTGGCCCCTTTCGCGCACCATCGAGACAAGGCCGCCCCAGCCCTTGCGGATGCCGATGACGTTGTAGCCTTCGCGCAGGGCGCGGATCGTGACGGCGCGAATGGCCGGATTGAGGCCGGGGACGTCGCCGCCGCCGGTGAGAATGCCGATGACTCCCTTGGATTTGATGTTGCTCATGGTGGTTTTTCGCCAGACCGCTGCAATACAGCTGGTGGACGCCAAGGGGCTATCATTTTTTTGGACCCCCGACAAGCGGCAGCCAACCGGATTGGACGCCCGTCGGCCCGAGGCGCCAGAGGGTCGGTTGCTTGAGCGCAACGTGGCGTTGGCAGAAGATCCTCGATGCGTGCGGATGGACGGATCAGTTCGCCCCGGAGGTGCGCCTCTGTTCTCCCCGTTATCCCTCTCGGGAAGGGAGAGCTTTGGCGGGAGTCTGGAGACCGTGTCCTACAACCGGACTGTTGCCTTGGAGAAATCGCCCTCTCAACGCAGGCCACAATGCTGGCGGGCGCGGTCCATGACCTTGGAAGCCACGGCGCGTGCGCGCAGGGCGCCGTCGCGCAACACGTTTTCGACGTAGTCGGGATTGGCGGCCAATTCGGCGCGTTTGGCGCGGGAGGGGGCGAAGAAATTCCAATAGTGATCGAAGAGCGCCTTCTTCAAGTCCCCGTAACCGAGGCCGCCGGCGCGGAGCCGGTTTTCGAAATCGAGCGCGACATCCTGCGAAGCGACGAGACGCAGCAATTGGATCGCGAGGTTCTTCTCGGCGTCGGGCTTGGGCTCCGCCGGGGTGCGCGAGTCCATCACGATGCCCATGATTTTTTTGCGAAGGGCCTTCTCGTCGCCAAAGATCTCAATGGTGTTGCCATAACTCTTCGACATTTTCTGCCCGTCGAGACCGGGGACGACCGCGACCTCGTCGCGAATATCAGGCTCGGGAACGACCAGCGTCTCGCCGTAGGTGAGGTTGAACTTGATCGCGATGTCGCGCGTCATCTCCAAGTGCTGCTTCTGGTCCTTGCCGACGGGCACGATGTTGGTGTCGTAGAGCAGAATGTCCGCGGCCATGAGCACGGGATAGGCAAAGAGACCGAAATTGGGCGCGATGCCCTTGGCGGTCTTGTCCTTGTAGCTATGGGCGCGCTCAAGGAGGCCCATGGGGGTGAGCGTGCCGAGCATCCAGGTGAGTTCGCAGACCTCGGGCACATCGCTCTGGCGCCAGAACACGGCCTTTTTCGGATCGAGTCCGCAGGCGAGCCAATCGAGCGCGATGCCGCGCGTGTAGTCGCGGCGCTCCTGCGCGTCGTTCAACGACGTCATGGAGTGGTAGTCGGCGATGAAATAGTAGGCGTCGCCGCCGGCTTGCAGTTCAATCGCCGGGCGCATGGCGCCGAAGTAATTGCCAATGTGCAGGGTGCCGGAGGGCGTGATGCCAGTGAGGACGCGGGGCATGATGAGGGGAACGATTACCAGAACGGAAGCGCGCGCAATTACGAGACTGATTGGTGGCTTAATCGCGGCGCGGCATCGTGGCGATCGGATTGCGCGTGCGGGCGATGCTCGCCGCAGGCAGGTAGCCGCCGAAATTGGTGCAAGGCATGACGAGGGCGCGGGGACCGAGCAGCGTGCCGGGGTTGAGCACGGCATTGCAGCCCACCTCGGCCCCGTCGCCGACAATGGCCCCGAACTTGCGCAGACCGGTGCTGATCACGCCGGTGTCGGTGCGGACGGTGACCTCGCCCTGATCAAGCCGCAGGTTCGAGCAGATGACGCCCGCGCCGAGGTGCGCGCCGTTGCCGAGAATGGAATCGCCAACGTAGTTGAAGTGCGGGGCCTGCACCTGATCGAGCAGGAGACAGTTCTTGAATTCGCTCGCGTTGCCCAGCACACAGCCCTCCCCCACGATGACGTTGCCACGAATAAACGCGCCGGGGCGTATGTCAGTGCCGGCCCCGATATAGGTTGGCCCGATGATCGTGGCGTAAGCGGGCAGCTTGACGGAGGGGTGGAGCCAGACTTTGCCCTCGAGGTGGACGCCCGGCGGGACGGCGGCCTCCAACGGGCCAAACTCGAAGGCCTCAAGCGCTTTACCGAGGTTCTTCAGCCATTCCCAAGGCGGCAGGTCGGCTGGAAAAAAGGACGAAAATCGCGCCAGCGAGGGCGGCAAGGCGAAGAAAACAGAGGCGTTCACAAGACCCTCTATAATAAAAAAACCGCTGGGAACCAGCGGTTTTTAAAAGTGGAGCGGGAGAAGAGACTCGAACTGACCGAGGGAAACCCTCAACCAGCGGATAACCAGCTACCTCCTATCGGAGCCAATTCTGCGCCCGCACAAGCAGGCACATCGGAAAAGCGGAGCGACCAAACGCCTTCAGAAACCGCCTCATTGCGACCCGAGAACACAAGGAGCGACACTGGCCCCAATACCGAATTCAGCCCTGAAATCCGGGAAATTGTCGAGCGGTGGCTCACGCTCAATCCGAGCATTCAGGCGGCAATCATGTCGATCGTGCGCAACTCACGGGAGGTGCCGGCGCCCGGGGCAATAGTTTCGGCACCGACAGCCAAAGTGAATCACCGACACGCAAAAGGCCTTAGCATTTGATAAAGGTGTGAGATTCGAACTCAGCCAGTCCGAGACCGTTCATCGGAACCGTCAACGTGATGCAAAAGTTGGCCGTCGTGCAACACTCAAAAACGCGCATCGGATTTTCGCCACCGCGTATTCACGAAGGGAAGCGCTGGGAGAGGATAGCGGAGACGGCGCGGCGGTCGTGATTCTCGGCCATGGCGGCGGTGAAGTCGGTGGTGGTGTGATGCGCGCGGGTGCGCCAGTGCATGA
>CAMTVF010000010.1:0-9345 GCA_947085115.1 uncultured Opitutaceae bacterium
AAAATCGGCATCATCGGCCTCGGGCGCATCGGCAAGGAAGTCGCCATCCGCGCCCGAGCCTTCGGCATGGAGCCCACCGGTTTCGATCTCTACTGGGACGAAAAATTCGCCGCGCAGCACGGCGTGGCCCGCGCCGCCACCGTCGACGGGATTTTCGCCAACTCCGACTACATCTCGCTCCACACCAATCTCACCCCCGAGACCCGCGACATGATCTGCACCACCTCCATCGAGAAGATGAAAACGGGCGTCATCATTCTCAACTGCGCGCGCGGCGAGATCGTCAACACCGCCGACATCGTCGCCGCGCTCCAATCCGGCAAAGTCGCCGGCTACGGCACCGACGTGCTCGATCAGGAGCCGCCCCCCGTCGACCACCCGCTCCTCAAATTGCCCAACTGCATCGTCACCCCGCACGTGGGCTCGCGCACGTTCGAGAGCGTGCAGCGCCAGGCCACGTGCGCGGTGGAAAATCTCACCCGCTTCCTGACCGGCGAGGCACCCCACGCCCAAGCCAACAAATTCTGATCCGCCCCGGCGCAATCCCGTTCCCTTCCCCTTCATCTAACAATCATCATGAGCAAACCCGTCTCCGAAATTGGCCTGATCGGCCTCGCCGTCATGGGAGAAAACCTCGCCCTCAACATTGAGAGCAAGGGATTCCCGATCTCCGTTTACAACCGAACTGCGGCCAGGATGGACGCGTTCATCAACGGCCGCGCCAAGGGCAAGAGGTTCTTTGGCGCCACCAACCTGGGCGATTTCGTCGGTTCGTTGAGGAGCCCGCGCAAGATCATCATGCTGGTCAAGGCGGGTCCTGCCATCGACGAGTTGATCGAGCAGCTCATGCCCTTGTTGGCCCCGGGCGACATCCTGATCGACGGGGGCAACAGCCACTTTCCCGACACCATCCGCCGGACAAAATACGTTGAGAGCAAGGGCTTCCTCTTCGTCGGTTCCGGCGTCTCGGGCGGCGAAGAAGGTGCGCTCCTCGGACCTTCGATGATGCCGGGCGGCAGCGCCGCCGCGTGGGAACACATCAAGCCCATCTTCCAAGCCATCTGCGCTCGCACCCCGGCCAACGAACCGTGCTGCGAGTGGATCGGCGAAAATGGCGCGGGCCACTTCGTCAAGATGGTCCACAACGGCATCGAATACGGCGACATGCAGCTCATCTGCGAAGTCTACGACTTGATGCACCGCGGAGCCGGTCTGACCAACGCCGAGATGCACGAGATTTTCGGTGAGTGGAACCGCGGCGAACTCGACAGCTACCTGATCGAGATCACCCGCGACATCCTCGCCGTGAAGGACGAGAACGGCCAAGAAGTCGTTGACGTAATCCTCGACGCCGCCGGCCAAAAGGGAACCGGCAAATGGACCGTCGTCGCCGCCCTTGAAGACGGCATGCCGCTCTCCCTCATCGGCGAAGCGGTTTTCGCCCGCTGTCTCTCCGCCGCCAAGGAGGAGCGGGTCGCGGCGTCCAAACTCATCAAGCCCGATGTCAGCACGTTCTCCGGCGACAGGAAGAAGTTTGTCGACGATCTTCGGCAGGCCCTTTTCGCCTCGAAGCTCGTCAGCTACGCGCAAGGCTACCAGCTCATGCGCGCCGCCGCCAAGACCTACGGCTGGAAACTGAACAACGGCGGCATCGCCCTCGTCTGGCGCGGCGGTTGCATCATTCGCTCGGCCTTCCTCGACGACATCAAGAAGGCCTTCGATCTCAACCCAAACCTCGTCAACCTCCTCGTCGATCCGTTCTTCAAGGACGCCGTCGAGACCCGACAGGCCGCCTGGCGCCGTGTCATCATCCAGGCCACGCAGCTCGGCATTCCCGTGCCCTGTCTTTCGTCTGCCCTCGCCTACTTCGACGGCTACCGCGCGGATCGCCTCCCGGCCAATCTGCTTCAGGCGCAGCGCGACTACTTCGGCGCGCACACCTACGAACGCACCGACAAGCCGCGCGGCGAGTTCTTCCACACCAACTGGACCGGTCGCGGCGGCTCGACCACCTCGCAAACCTACACGGCCTGATCGAACCACGGGTGTGCTCCCGACGGCGCCTGCACTGAGGCTAACCCCTTCAAAAATGCCCGAAACATTCTTCATTGTCCCCGAAGCGCAGCACAACGCCCTCGTCGAGGCTGCCTACCGCCACCGCGGTTTCCTCCCCGACGAGTCAGCCGAAGGGGCGCGTTTTTGCGCGGAGGCCACGCGCCACGGCATCCGCACGCACAACGCCATCAAGGCCCTGCACCTCGACCATCTCTTCGGCTCCGGCTCGCAGGGTTGCGTTCCGGGCGCGCAGATCGAGGAAAAGCCAACCCGCTTCGCGGCCACGAAAATCTGGAACGCCAACCGCAAGCTCGGCCAGTCCACGGCCTACCGCGCCATGGCGGAAGCCATCCGGCTCGCCGACCAGTTCGGCGTGGGCACCGTGTCTGTCGACAACGCCTTTCACTATCTCTGGGGCGGTGGCTACGTGATGGACGCCGCCAAGCGCGGCTACATCGCTTACACGAATTGCACCGCCGCCCTCGCTGAGGTCGTTCCCTTCGGTGGCAAGTTCCCCACCCTCGGCACCAACCCGCATTCGTGGGGCTTCCCCACCACAGACGCCGTCGGCTACCCGATCGTGATCGATTGGGCCACCTCCGTCGTCGCCATGGGGCGCGTTCAGCAACTCGCCCGCGAAGGCAAGTCCCTGCCGCCCGACGCGGCCGTCGACGAGCACGGTGTCGTCACCACCGATCCGAAGCAGGCCAAATCACTCATGCCCTTCGGCGCGCACAAGGGTTACGGTTTGTCACTCATCAACGAAATTGTGGCTGGTTTTATCGGCGGTTCCATTCCGACCCTGCGCAACCGCTGGACGCAGGCCGAGGGCGACAAGGGCACGTGCTGCTTCTTTTTCCAAGTCATCCACCCCGATGCCATCAGCTCGGGCGCCTTCGCCAAGGGCCGCAACCAGCAGCAGAACGTCAAGGCCGTGATCGCCGACATCCTTGGTCACGGAAACGACAATGCGATGCTCCCAGGCCAGATCGAGGCACAGGCAGCGGCGCGCTCCGCGAAGAACGGCGGCCTGCTATTTTCGGAGGTCGAGATCAACGCGATCAACGAACTCGCCACCGAGTGCAACCAGACCCTTTGGAAAACAACCGACTTCAAGATCGCTGAATAATTTGGTTCAATTTCGTAACACAGGGCTCACAGAGCAATTCAAGAGAAGGTTTCCCTCCGTGATTTCAGTGTCTCCTCAGTGACCCCTGTGACGAAAGATTTCATCCCTTTGCACCATGAGCCTCCAAATCAAACCCGCCTCTTCCTGCACCTTCGACCAGATCTCGCTCGGCGAGGTCATGCTGCGCCTCGACCCCGGCGAGGGTCGCATCCGCACCGCACGCGGCTTCACCGCATGGGAAGGCGGCGGCGAATACAACACCTCGCGCGGGCTGCGCAAATGCTTCGGCTACAAAACCGCCGTCTGCACCGCCTTCGTGGACAACGAGGTCGGGCACCTCATCGAGGACTTCATCATGCAGGGGGGCGTCGCCACCGACTTCATCAAGTGGCGCGAGGACGACGGCATCGGTCGCACCGTGCGCAACGGCCTCAACTTCACCGAGCGCGGCTTCGGCGTGCGTGGCGCCGTCGGCGTGCCGGATCGGGGCAACACCGCAGCCTCGCAGCTCAAGCCCGGCGACTTCGACTGGGACCACCTCTTCGGCAAACTCGGCGCCCGCTGGTTCCACACCGGCGGCATCTTCGCCGCGCTCTCCGAAACGACCGCCGCCCTCACCATCGAGGCCGTCAAGGCCGCTAGCAAGCACGGCACCATCGTCAGCTACGATCTCAACTACCGCCCCTCGCTCTGGAAAACAATCGGCGGCCTCAAGAAGGCCCAGCAGGTCAACCGCGAGATCGCCAAATACGTCGACGTCATGATCGGCAATGAGGAGGACTTCACCGCCTCGCTCGGCTTCGAGGTCAAGGGCGTGGACCACAACATCAGCGAGATCGAGACCGACGCCTTCAAGGCGATGATCGAATCCGCCGTGAAGGAATTCCCCAACTTCAAGGTCGCCGCCACCACGCTCCGCCGCGTCATCACCGCGACGGTCAACGACTGGTCCGCCATTCTCTGGCACGACGGCAAATTCCACGGGTCGCGCAAATATCCCGGGCTCGAGATTCTCGACCGCGTCGGCGGCGGCGACAGCTTCGCCTCCGGCCTGCAGTTCGGCTTCATGCAATTCAACGACGCGCAAAAGGCGGTGGATTACGGCGCCGCGCACGGCGCCCTCGCCTCCACCACGCCGGGCGACACCTCCATGGCCACGCGCAAGGAAGTGGAAAAGCAGATCTCCGGCGGCGGCGCCCGCGTCGTCCGCTGATCCTCGTCGTTCCGCGCGCGCAGTCCGCGACCCGCGTGCGCGCTCAACGGCCCAGCAACGGCTTCGTCATCGCCCAGCCGAGCACGTAGTCGATCGTCACGAACTGGTGCAGCGCAACAATCAGCCAAAAGACGATTTGGTAACCGATCTTGGAACTCTTGTGGCGAAACACCCACTGCGCCAGATACGCCCCGGGCCAGCCGCCAATAAACTCCAGGCCGTGCAGCGTCAGCTCCGGCACCCGCCGGTCGGCATCCTTGGCCCGCGCCTTGTCCGCCGCGTAGGCCATGAAGGTGAAAAGCGATATCGCCCCCGCACCAATCAACGGCCAGCGATAATCAATGCTCCCCGTCAACCGGTGGAGCGCCATGCCCGGCGCGATCAACAACACCGGCAGCAAGAGCAGCCGCGCCCAACGGCGAGGCGGGGACTTTTCGGTGGCGGGAGACGATGACGGGGGGGGGCGGCACAACGATTCCGTTCTCCTGCGAATAGCCGCAGCAATCCGGGGTCGCGAGATGAATGTCATCCACCGCACACCACCGGCACAAGGTCGTTTCGAGCGGAGGGGATTGGCGGTGTCGCCTGCGGCACTATCGGCCGCTCGTTCACTCGCTATCCCAATCGCGGTCCTTGGGCAGTAGCTCCACCAAGGCGACATTGACGGCCAGCAAGATGCCGATGCCGCCAAGCGAGGTGGTCGTGGAGGCGATTAACTGCTCCACCGGGTTGCCCGGGTTGCCAAAGATCGCCAGACTCCACTGCAACGCGACGCCGAGACCATTCGCGGCCAGCCACGCCAGCGGCGCGGCAAAGCGCAGACACGGCCAATGGCCCAGCAGGAGCGCGGCAAACCCGACAAAGCCCACCAGCTTGAGCGTCATGAGACCGGCCGGCTCGATCATGGGCACGCCAAGATTGAGAAAAGCCGCGACCGACAGCGCCAGCGCCACCAGCAGGCCCATCGCGCCGCCATAGAAATAAACGCTCGCGAACACCGCCCAATACACCGGCACCAAGTGCGCGCCCAGAGGCTGCTCACCTGACCACGGCACCAGTTGCACCAAGCCCGCCACGAGCCACCCCACCGCGACCAAGGCGACTAGTTTCCGCCACGGAGCGAGCGCCAGCGGAAAAATCGGACGAGGGTTGAGGTGCATGAGAAAGGTGAACCGACACCAACCGTGGCCGGGGGCTTGGTGTCTGGGTTCTTAGACTTCCTGAGCACAAGAATCGTTCAAAATGGATAACTAGGGCTCATCCCCCAGTCCAAGCGGGTCTGCACAGCGACAAAGCCCATTCACCACATTCATGCAGACGGAAGTAATCCTAGAAAACGCAGTTGGACACAGAGAACACGGAGGCAAACAGGGAGAGCACAGAGTCTTGCACCGGAATGAACGCTGGGGCAGCCTTCACTTGGCAGGTGAAGGCCGGATTTCCGAGACCGTATCCCGAAGTATTTCTCCGTGAACTCTCTCGGGACTCTGTGACCTCTGTGACAAGATTGAACTGCGGAATTTAGGGTAATACCAACGTCCCGTGGGTATGACTTTCGCGCGGCAACGCCGGTAGGGCGCAACGGCCCGGCGACCGGTGCGAAAGCGCGGGCGGTGCGCCGCGGCGGAGCGAGCCGCTCCGCCCTGCCCAAGACACTCGCGCAATGGTCCAAAATTAATTGGGAAATAGTATTACAAGTTGCCGGCCGCCCCGCCGACGGAGTCGAGCGGGCTGCGCATGCCGAGGCCCGGCTTGCGCATCACGTGCGTGTAGATTTGCGTCGTCTCCACGCGCGAGTGCCCGAGCAGCTCCTGCACGGTGCGGATGTCCGTCCCGCCCTCCAGCAAATGCGTCGCAAACGAGTGCCGCAACACATGCGGCGTCACCCGTTTGTCCAGCCCCGCCCGCTCCGCCGCCCAGCGGATGTTGTTCTGGAAAGTGCTGTCGATCACGTGTTGCCGACGCCGCACTTTGGTCACCGGGTCCACGCTGGTTTCCCTCGAGGGGAAGACCCACTGCCAGTTCCACCGCTCCCCAGCCTTCGGGTATTTGCGGGCCAGCCCCTCCGGCAGCCACACGCCTGGCAGACCCGCCGCGCGATCCTCGGCGTGCAGCAACCGGACTTCCGCCAGGTGGGCTTGCAAGCGGGCTGCCAGTTTGTCCGGCAACACCGTCACCCGGTCCTTGTCGCCCTTGCCGCCGCTCACCCGCAGTTGTCCGCGGGCAAAATCCAGGTGCTGGACCCGCAGTCGCAGCAGCTCCATCAGCCTGAGCCCACTGCCATACGCCAGCTCCGCCATCAGGCGCGTCGTCCCCTCCAACTCTGCGAACAACCGTGCGCACTCCGCCCGGCTCAGCACCACCGGCATCCGCAGTTGCGGTGCAGCCCGGCGAAACCGGATCTCTCCCAACCGTCGCTGCAAGGCCACTTCCAGCAGGAACACCAAGGCGTTGAGCGCCTGCTTCTGGGTGGACGGGCTCGCCCGACGCTCCACGGCCAAGGCCGACAGAAATGCCGCCACCTCCTGCGCCCCCGCCACGGACGGGGAACGCGGCTCGATAAACTCGACGAATCGCACCGCCCACATCCGGTAGGTCTCCTCTGTGCGCCACAAGAACCCCCGCTCGCGCGCCGCCGCGATCAAAGCCTGTTCCCAATCCGCCCCGCCTCGGTCCGTCGCCGCGATCGGCGGAACCGCGCTGCGCCCGCCCAGCCGACGCTGGCTCGCCCGGGGTGGAGCGGCTTGACCCCAAGACGCTGCCGAACCAACCGCCCCGCTTGCTTTCGCAGCCCCGGCCTCCGGCCTCGGTGCCGCCCGGTAAAACCAGCGCAACGCCTCCCGCGCGCCAGCCTCCGGTGCCCCTGCCAGGTGCCGCCGGATCAGCGCCACGGAAACGGGAGCCCGTTCGTCCTTGCAACGCTTCAGCAAAGACAGGATCGCCCGCCGATACCGCTCCCGCTTGTCCGGCGACAAGTCCGCAGTGACAAGAGCCCCCTTCCAGCCCGGGAAACTGATGGGCTTGCTAGGATCAGAAGAGGTGTGAGGCGCGGGCACATCACCAGCAAACCCACCCTTCGCGACAATGCAACCCCAGAGAAGCCTTACCATCGGCAGATTGGCCTTGCGTCCGCGGGACTTACGCTCCTGGCTCCCCTCATGCACCCCGCCCCAGTAAGGCAATCGACTAAGGGCGAATAACACTGATCGGCGAAAGAATGGTAGAATTGACCCCAGTTCCTGAATGGCAGGTTTGGCTGATGGACCTAGCACCAAGGATCAGTCAGCTATATTCATGGCTGCTGATGGCTGGCGGGTTCGTTGTCTCGGTCTTGCTGGCTCGTTCGCTAAAGAATCGTGGCTTTTATGCCGTCGCAGTTTTCTTTCTGTCGCCCGTGTTCTTCTGGGGCATGCGCGAAGTGCGGTATCAGATGCACCGAGAGGCCATCGATGCTTACGCTGCCGAGCAGAATAGAAAGATTGAATCGGGTGAGATTATCCCGGTCGTGGAATCTACGGTCAGTTTTCCGCTCTTCGAGACTTTCTTGGTGATTGGACTGGTCATGGTCCATCGAGATTCAAGAAGAAGGCCGATCCAGCCGCTACAGCGCAACGCGGGCAGCCGTCCGTCTTCGGGCGATTTACCTGCATCCGAAACTCCGTCCTCGCTCGGCCCGCGTGGCTGATCTGGAGCGATCGGCGGAAGAAAATGACCCTCACCCACATCAGCTACCGCTCGCTAAACGCGCGCCAAAAAGAAGCCTACAATTTTCAGAAGGTCTCCGCCGTTCTCGCTGACTACGGCTTCTGCACGATTCGCTTGTCGGACGATTGGAGCGGTGCCGACTTCATCGCGCAGCACCTCGATGGCTCATTTCGGAAAGTCCAGCTGAAGAGCCGGCTGTCCTTCGCGAAGAAGTATGAAGGAAAAGATTTATGGCTCTGTTTTCCGGCCGACGGCGGCTGGTATCTCTACCCTCACGACTCCACGCTGGCCGAGGTGAAAAAGAAGAAAGCGTCCCTTGCGATTACGAAGTCGTGGAGTGTTGGCGGCGGCTATAGCTTTCCTTCACTTGGCGTAGAATTGAGAGCGATCTTGGCTCCCTTTCAAATCAAATGAAAAGAGGGCCGATCCAGAGCATCACAGCGCAACGCGCTTCGCGCGTGGCTGACTGCTGACGTTAGCCAAAGAAGCACCTACCACCTATGGCACTCATAAAATGCAAAGAATGCGGTTCCGAGGTTAGTTCCAAAGCCGACGCTTGCCCCAAGTGCGGCGTAAAGATCAAGAAGTCGATGGGCTGCGGTTCGCTCATCGCAGTGGTCTTTCTCAGCTTTATTGTCATCGGGTTGATCTCGTCATCCTTATCAACCGACTCCGGGCCGGCATCCTCATCAAGCACATCGTCAAGTAGCGCACCTCGCGAGAAGAGTCCGCGCGAGCTGAAGGAAGAGATTAGGGCACAGATCAATCTCGATTGGGCATGGCGAAAGGCTGGCTTCGACAATATTATGCATGCCGATTTTACGATCACAAATGCCTCGTCCTACGATATCAAGGATGTCGAGATTCGCACGCTTCAGTTCGCCAAGAGCGGCACCCAGATCGATCGAAATGTGCGGACGATCTACGAGATCATCAAAGCAGGGGAGACAAGGGAATTCAAAGAGTTCAATATGGGATTCATTCATTCACAGTCGAACTCGGCCTCTGCGAGCATCACGGACTTTGTTCTCATTCGATGAAGAGGGCTAACAAGCGCACTATAGACAACTCCGGGGCTTCGCCCCTCCGTGTCTGATTGCGGACGTTGGGCAAAAACAAACCCCATGAAAATCATCCCGCTCCTTTGCGTCGTTATCGCTGCCTTCTTCCTTTCGGCCTGCGGTTCTCTCGAGAAAAAGTCGGCGCTGATAAATCCAGGCGACACGAAAGAAAGAGTTCTTTC
>CAMTVF010000011.1:0-3959 GCA_947085115.1 uncultured Opitutaceae bacterium
ACGATTTCGTTCGCTGATTTTATCGTCCTTCAAAATCGCCCAAGGGTGATCGCGACGGCTGATGGCCAGCCACGAGATGACGACAAGCAAAACCAACACTGCAATAGCCGCAGCGTATTTTTTCATGGATTAGAAACGGGTGAAGCCGCTTCATTAATGGCACCGTAGAACTCAATCATTTGCCGCTGAATCGGCCGATTGAACTGAGCACTGTGCTCGGCAGCAGCACGGGTGAAACAGAAAGCTTGCTGGAGATCGAGCCGCGCAACGATGTTGGCAAGCGGATGGTTGGTTGAGGTAAACCCCATTGCCGCTTCTGCGCCCGAATACGCGTGCCCGTCGAGAGGCCCCAGGATCAATGCGGAATAGTTTTGAGCGCAGGTGAAACCAAACGAGGCAGCAAAAAACAAAACAACGGGAAGACGGTGCGTGAATATAGGCATGCCTTGGGTTTGGAAGTTGGCGCATGTTACCTCCAAGCCGCGCTTGCTTGGACCGGGGAAAACACCTGAATTCAGGCGATTTGGGCCATGTTTCAATGAGGCTGCTGTGCTCCGGGCATGAAAAAGGCGCGCCGCAGGACGCGCCTTGGAGAGATGTGCTTGGAGGCAGCTTACTCGTTCTCTTCCGGCGGGGTGAAGCCGCGGCGCAGGACGTTTTCGGCGACCATGCGTGGGAACAGGAAATTCTCCAGATATTCGCGGCCGCCAGCCTTCGTGCCGCCGCCCGACATCTTGAAACCGCCGAAGGGATGCCGCTGCACGATGGCGCCGGTGCAGCCGCGATTCAGATAGAGATTGCCAACGAGGAATTCCTGCTGCGCCCGCTCGAGCGCCCGTGGGCTGCGCGAGAAAAATCCGCCGGTGAGCGCATAGTCGTTGTCGTTGGCCATCGCGAAGGCCTCGTCGAGGTCCTTCGCCTTGAGGATCGCGAGCACGGGCCCGAAGATTTCCTCGCGCACGATCTTGTGGTCAACCTTGCACCCCGTGAACACGGTCGGCGGCACGAAATAGCCGCCGCTGGCGACTTGTTCCGGCGTGAGCTTGGCCTGCCAAGCGAGCTTGCTCTCCCTCTTGCCGTCTTCGATGTAGCCCAGAATCGATTTCTGCGCGGCTGCGTCGATGACCGGATTGACGATCGTGCCGGGGAGCGACGGATCGCCGACGGGAATCGTCGGGCACGCCGAGAGGAGTCGTTCGACGAACTTGTCGTGCACGCCTTCCAGCACGATGAGGCGCGAGAGCGCGGAGCATTTCTGACCCGCGAAACCGAACGCGCTGTAAAGCACCGCGGGGATTGCCTCATCGAGGTCGGCGTCGTTGTCGATGATCATGGCGTTCTTGCCGCCCATTTCGCACACGACCTTCTTGAGGTTGAGCTGACCGGGCTTGGTCTTGCCGGCTTCTTCCCAAATGCCGAGACCCACTTCGCGCGAACCCGTAAACGCGATGAAATCGATCTTCGGGTGGGCCACGAGATGCGCGCCAGCGTCGGCGCCGGAGCAGGGGAGGTAGTGCAAGGCCCCGGCAGGCACGCCGGCTTCGATCATGATATCCATCAGAAACGCGCCGATGATCGAGGTCTGGCGGGCCGGCTTGATGATGACGCAATTGCCCGCGACGAGCGGGGCGACGGTGAGGCCGGTGAGAATCGCGAGCGGGAAATTCCACGGTGCCACGGCGACACCGACGCCACGGGGCGTCCACATCTGCATGCAGCGTTCGCCAGGGACGTGCTGCGTGACGACAGGCTTTGCCATGCGGCGCATCTCGATCGCGTAGAAGCGGAGGAAGTCGATCGCCTCGGAGGTATCGCCGTCGGCTTCGACCCAGGGTTTCGCGCCTTCGAGGATGAGCAGGGAATTGATCTCCATGCGGCGCGACTCCATGAGGTCGGCGGCGCGCCCGAGCATCTTGGCGCGGTCGTCAACGGGCGTGGCGCGCCACTTCGGGAAGAACGCAACGGAGGCCGCGACGGCGTCCTCGGCGTCTTGCACGGTGCCCTTGGCCCAATAGCCCACGATCTGGGCGGGGCGCGCTGGATTGACAGAGGGAAGGAAGGGCCGGTCGGTGATTTTCCTGCCATTGATGATCACGGGCCACTTCTTGCCAAGTTGCGTGGACTCGAAGTGTTTGAGCGCGACGCGCTGCTTCTCGCGACTGGCCGCAAGCGTGTAGTCGGTGTTGGCGGCGTTGATGAACGCGCCGGCGGGACGCGGTTTGCGGGCGAGGGGCTCGGGCGCGGCGTCGATGGCGTCGACGGGATTGCCGAGGAGTTGCTCCTTGCTCGCCTCGCCCATGTTCTTGATGCGCAGGAAGCCTTCGTTCGAGGTGTTTTCGAGCAGGCGGCGGACGAGGTAGGCCATGCCCGGCAACAGCTCACCGATGGCGCCGTATTCGCGGACGCGGTGACCCATCTGGAGCAACGCGGCTTTCAACTCGTCGGCCATGCCGTAGAGTGCTTGGAACTCGTAGTGCTTCGGGTGCACGCCGAGCCGCTCGGCCTGCACAATGGCGTGCGCGCAGGAGCGCACGTTGTGGGAGGCGAAGTTCGACGTGATGACGTCGGCGTTCTCGAGGAGATAGACCGTGAGCTTTTCAAAATTGGCATCGGACTCGGGCTTCTTCTGCCAGACCGGAATCGGCCACTCGCGTTGCTGGGCGACCACGGTTTCGTAGTCCCAATAGGCGCCTTTCACGAGGCGGACATTGAGGGGGCGGTTGTGCGCGCGGGCCCAGGCGACGAGGTCGCGCAGGTCCTGCTCGCAATCGCGCAGGTAGGCCTGCACAGCGATGCCGATGGCGGGTTTTTGGGCGAACTCGGGTTCCGAGAAAATGGATTTGAAGAGCGCGAGGGTGAGGTCCTTCAGCCTGTAGCTCTCCATGTCGAGGTTGACCAAGGCACCCACTTCGGCGGCGCGGCGCAGGATCGGCCGGAGGCGGTGTTTAAGGGCGGCGATGGAATTCTCCGGATCGGCCGGGTGCACGTCAGGCGTGAGGGCGGAGATCTTGACCGAGAGATTGAGGCGCGGCAGCGGGCCGTCGGGGCCGGTGTCGCTGAAACAGGACGTGGTGTCCTTGGCGTAGAATTTCGAGACCGATTCAAGAATCTCCAGATTGCGCTGGAGGAAAATGTCGGCCTCTTCCTCGCTCACCACCGCTTCGCCGAGCAAATCGATGGTGGTGGCGATGCCGAGCTTGATGTTTTTCTTGATCTGCTTGAGCAGGTCTTCACCGGTCTCACCAGCGACGAATTGACCGGCCATGTCCACGATCTGGGCCTTCACCGGGCCGGCGACGAGCGCGGGCGCGAACGACGAGGCGGCGAGGCCGGCCTTGAGCGCCGGGTTGAGCTCGACGGCCTTGTCGCCGAGATATTCCTGCAGATGGCGGACAATTTCGGCGGAGGAATTGAGCGACGGCAGCACATCGACGAAACGGAAGAGCTGCGTCTTGAACACCGGGTCCTTCATGGACCAGTCCATCAGGCGGGCGTAAGCGCCTTTCTTGGAGAACAGGGCCGGGGGCGGCTGCTTGTCCATCAGCGCGAACAGCTGTTCGCCTTTGGCGCGCACGGAGGCTTCGATCTTCGGATCGGGAGTGAGGAATTGGGGCATGAGAGGAAGGGTTGGGGAAACAATCATCGCTGCGAGCCGCCTCGCAACAGAGCGACCGGCCAAAAAACTTAACTTAATGGATTCTAATTACCTAAAAATATCCTTTTTATGGGCGCGACTGCAGCGTTCTTGACAAGACGACGCGGCGCAACCTCCCAGAACCCCAAACCGATGGTCTTTCCTGCCCCAGTTTTCCCATGAACCCAAATCCCTCAGTTGGATTTGAACCACAGAGACACAAAGCACACAGAGCCAGAAATTTGACGGAGCAAATCGAGCCAATGGAATTTCACCTGCCAGATGAAGCGGTTTTTCGATCCTTCTGCCGGAATTACCTCTGTGC
>CAMTVF010000012.1:0-44965 GCA_947085115.1 uncultured Opitutaceae bacterium
CCCACGACGCGCCGCAAGATGTCGGCGATCTCGCGAATCAAGATATTCACACTGACCACGCGGACCTCCGATTCCTGCCGCCGGCTGAATTCCAGAATCTGGCGCGCGAGGGCCGCCGCCTTGATGCCGGCGCGGTGGATTTCCTGCAGATCCTTCTTGGCGGCGGGCGGACCCGAAATCTTCCCAGCGAGGATTTCGCAGTAGCCATTGATGATCGAAAGGAGGTTGTTAAAATCGTGCGCGACGCCGCTCGTCAGTTGACCGACCGTGTCTAGCTTCTGGGTGTGAATCATCGCCTCCCGCAGCCGTTGCCGTTCCGAGGCGTCCCGATAAATTGCAATGAGATAGCCCTTGCAGAGCGGGTTGATGCGCCAGTCGGCGTAGAACGCCACCCCGTCCTTCCGATGCAGCCAATTCTCACCCTGCATGAGCCGGCGCTTTTCACTGACTGCGGAAACCTTGGGTGCCAGCGCGGTCTTGGGACCGTGCAAAATCCGCGTATCCTTGCCGACGAGTTCCGCCGCAGAGTAGCCGGTGAGGGCTGCAAAAGACTCGTTGCCAAAAACGATTTCAACCCCGCCACCCACGCACCTGTTGCGGGTCACCAAGGCCGCTTCGGGCAGGGCGGCGAGGGTCGCGATCGCCCCGGCCAGCGCGGAGTCGGTGGTCGAATTCTTTCGGCGATTGGGGGATGGGCGTGGCACCGGGGGGGGCGTTTCGAAACAGGGTGAAGGGCAACTCCATGCTGTGCGGCCCGCCCGGGCCGTGTCAAAGCCGGGTTGTGGCTATTCCCCGGCCGCGCGATTTTTCTCGTCAAGGTGTGCCCCCGACGCGCCAAGCTGGACCACCGCTCCCCCCATGAGCCCCTCATCCTACCTCGATCAGCACGAGGGCGACCTCGTCGCCTTGCTCCAATCTCTCGTCCGCCTGCGCACGGTCAATCCCCCCGGCGAAAACTATGGCGCGATGACGGCCCGGCTGGTTGGCCAATTGCGCGCACTCGGACTGCGCGTGCGGCGCTTGGTGATTCCGCGCTCACTCCAAAAGCGGATCCAGCCCGACCAACTGGCCCATCCCCGCTACAACGTTGTCGCCTCTTGGGATGCGGGGGCCAAGAAAACCATCCACTTCAATGCGCATTACGATGTGGTGCCGGTTTCCGGAAAATGGCGGCACGGCGACCCGTTCAGCGGCACCGTCGAGAAGAACTGGATTTACGGACGCGGCACCGCGGACATGAAGGGAGCCATTGCCAGCCTGCTGTTTGCCCTGAAGGCCCTGCGCGCCACCGCGACGACCCCGCTTTGCAATGTGGAGGTATCGTTCACGGCCGATGAGGAAACCGATAGCGCGTTTGGCGCGGCGTGGTTGGTGAAAAACGGCAGGCTGCGCGCCGACTACGCCGTGGTTTGCGAGGGCGGCGAAGCCGACCGGGTCTGCTGCGGTCACAACGGCGTCCTGTGGTTCAACGTCATCGTGCATGGCCGCGCCGCGCATGGCTCCACGCCGCAAAAGGGAATCAATGCGCTCGAGAAAATGGCGGCGTTGGTGCTCGAACTCGACGGCTACAAACAACTCCTCGCGCAACGCACGTTTCAGGCGCCCGCTGGCAATGTCATGAGTCCCACGATCAATCTCGGTGGCGTCTTCGCGGCGGGCGAGGGCGGCAAGATCAACACCGTGCCTGCGCTGGCGAGCTTCTCCATCGATCGCCGCGTGCTGGCGATCGAAGATCATATCGTCGCTGAACGCGAATTGCGCGCGTGGTTGAAGCAGGCGGCGGCCAGGATTCCGCGATGCCGCATCACAGTCGAGCGGGTCTTGCAAAGCTCCTCGTGCTACAGTGAACCGACCTCGCCGTTTTTTCAGGCGATGGCGCAAAGTGTGACCCGCGTCCGTCGTCGGCCCGCCAGCGCCATGGTATCGACGGGATTCAACGACATGCATTTTTTCTCCCACCATTTGAAGATCCCGACCCTCGGTTACGGTCCGGGCGGAGTGGATTTTCACGCGATTGATGAACGCGCCAGCGTGCGAGAGCTCGTGACATCCGCCAAGATCTACACCGCCTTGTTGACGACGTTTGCCGGCTGAACGCGGAGGGAACGGGGCCTCAGGGCAAGTTGGCGAGCACGCGGCGGGCAACCGCGGCAATGATCTCCCGATTGGCCGCGTGCTCGCGGCCTTCGGTAAATGTCACGATGATGACGCGGCCGCCGCCGGGCAGTTCGATCAGGGCGGCATCGTGCCGCACGGTGCTCATCCAGCCGACCTTCGACCACAACCTCGCCCCCGTGGGCAGCGCCGGACCCGTGAAACCCACGCCTTCGACATCTCCGTCGCCGGCAACCGCCTGCGGATCGCGGGCCAAGAGCCCGAGCATCAGGGCCGAGCGTTCGGGCGTGACGCAGTGACCCTGCGCGATTTCAGCGAGGAGTCGCGCGGTGTCGTTCGTCGAAAGATAATTCCGCGCCGGCAGGTTGACGACGGCATCCTGCTTCTCGCGGCCATATGGCCCTTCGGCCCAGGTCTTGCGCACCGCGAGCACGTCCCGGTAGCCGCGCGACTCGAACCAGCGCGTTATGGCCAGCCGTTGCTCATGCCACGCCGCGAGTTCGGCCGGAGAAAGCTCGGGCCCGGCCGTCGTGTTCGTGATGGAATCCACGACGGCGGCGGTCGCGTCGTTGCCCGACTCCACGATCATGTCGCGCAGGGCGCGTTGCAGCTCCGGCGAGTCGGCGAGTTCCCCGCCCTCCAATCGGTGATGAGCGTAGGCGAGGAAGAATAATTTGATCACACTGGCCGGATAGATGCGGGCCGCGCCGCGATGGTCGGCCTGCACGGGCTCGGCTCCGCGGAGATCAAGGACGGTCACCGCCAGCTGGTCGGCCCTGAGTTCGGGCGCGGTGAACTCGCGGCGGGTGTCAGCCACGGCGTTATCGACCGCCTGCCGGAGAGTCGCGAAGCGTTCGCCGGCAAACGAGCCGATCGCGGCGGCGAGAGCGAAGAAAAGCATGACGATTTTCATCCTGTGCGCCAGCCTTGGCGGATCATCGCGACGGCAATGGCACCGAGGCCGATCGGATGGATCGCTACGAACAGCGGAATAAAGGCCTGAAAGAATTTTGATCCCCACCCGAGCATGGGCGCGACGCTGGCCGGCCGGCCAAAAAAAGCAACGCGCCTCCACGAGCAACGAATGGCAAGCGATGCGGAGATTAGACACTTGTTCCGCACTCCATCCGGGACTACACTCTGGCCAATCCCCCAAAGGAGCCCCCATGTCAGCAATCAAGATCCATCTCGATGCCGCCGAATTGAATCCCGTGGTGCGCCTTGCGCAGACGCTCAAGGTAACGCCCGAGGATATCGCCTATGCCGCGCTGAATCGCATGATGCTCGAGGCGCGCACCCCCGAAACGCAGTCCGAAATCATCAACCTCGCCCGCGCCAAGGCCAAAAACCTGCCGCGTTGGGCCGATAGTGCCGGCTCGGTGCACGCCTACGAAGGCATGCACGACTGCGAACCCGAGCGGAGCAAGTATTCGGTCTAGTCGGCCAGGGCGGTCAGCGCGGTCACCAGCCGCGGCGCAGTGAAGCGAAATCCTTCCTCCTCCAGGCGGGATGGGAACGCGTATTGTCCCTCGAGGACGAGGCCCGGTTCCGTCTGGAGAAAAACCAACGCGACGGCGCGCACCACGGGTGACGGCGCCGGGGGGCACCAAGGCCGGTTAACCACGTCGCGGAGCGTGCGCATGAATTCCGCATTGGAAACCGGCTCCGGGGCGCAGGCATTGTAGGTGCCGCGCATCGGGTCGTTTTCCACGGCGCGCAGGAATATCTCCTCGAGGTCGTGCAACGCGATCCAACTCATTCCTTGGCGCCCGTTGCCGGCCGCGCCACCGAGAAACCATTTCGTCAAGCGCGCCAGTTCCGGGAAAGCGCCCCCGCGGCGGCCAAGCACGATGCCGATGCGCAAGCCGACCGGGCGCACGCGTTCGGAGCACTCGGCTGCAAAGGCCGCTTCCCATTCGCAACAGACCTGGGCCAGAAAACCGGAGCCCGGCGGAGTGCGCTCATCGCAGCGTCCCGGTCCGTGACCATAGATTCCCACCGCGCTGCTTTGCACCCACACTCCCGGTGGGTGCGCGCAGGCGCGAATCGCGGCGCCGATGGCGCGGACGGCTTCCAGGCGCGAATCGAGGATGCGGCGACGATTTTCCGGGTTGTGCACGCAGTTGATGGAGGCACCCGCCAGATTGATCACCGCGTGCGCACCTTCGAATTCCCCCTGCCACGCGGCCGGCGAGTTGGTCTCCCACCGCACTTCGCGGATGCCATCCCCGCGGCGCCGCGGCGCCGACCGGGTAAGCACAATGACTTCGTTACCTCGTTCCCGAAAGCGGCGAGCGAGGGCCGAACCGATAAAACCGCTGCCACCAGCGAGGATGATTTTCTTTGGCACAGCGCAATCAATACCCCTCGGGTGGCCGGACGCAAACCGTAGGTCGGGCTTTACGCGCGGCGGCGATTGTGTCGGGGATAGACCCGCCCAACGCAATGTTCGCTCCAGTCACCAATTTCTACGGCCTTACCCGCGACGAGCTGCTGACCTTGGCGTCGCGCTGGGGCTTTCCAAGCGTGCACGCGGCCCGTTTGTGGAGCTACGTCTATCTGGAGGGCATTGAAGCCTGGACGGCGATGGAGGAACTCCCGGTGCGTTATCGCACGAAGGCGGAGGCGGAACTGGGGTTCCATCGCTTGGGAACGGCGGACGAAAAGCACAGCAGCGACGGGTTTACGCGAAAATACCTGCTGGCCTTGGCCGACCACCGACAGATCGAGACCGTGCTCATGCGTTACACCGGGCGGGTGACGGCCTGCATCAGCAGTCAGGTCGGCTGCGCCATGGGCTGCGTGTTCTGCGCGACGGGTCAGATGGGTTTCATGCGGCATCTTTCCACGGGCGAGATTGTTGCGCAGGCGATGCACATCGATGCGGTGCTGCGCGGCACGCACACGGACGCGGCCCTGGCCCGGGCCGATGACCCGTCGCCACACGCGCGCCACGAACGCCTGCGCAACCTCGTGCTCATGGGCATGGGCGAACCGCTGCACAATTACGACGCGGTGATGAAGGCGATCGACATTTTGCGCGACCCCGGCGGGCTCTCGATTGCCGGCAAACGCATTACGTTGAGCACGGTCGGCGTCGTTCCGGGCATCATCCGCCTCGCCGATGAGGCGCGGCCGTTTCATCTGGCCGTTTCCTTGCACGGCGCAACGCAAGCGGAACGCGAGGGGCTCGTGCCCGTGGCGAAGAAGTGGCCGCTGGACGCCTTGATGGATGCCTGCCGCTACTACATCGCGAAGCAGCAGCGGCGCATTTTCTACGAGTGGACCTTGATCGAAGGGAAAAATGACTCGGCGGAAACCGCGCACGCCGTCGGTCGCCTCCTGCAGGGCCAGCTCTCGCAAGTGAACTTGATTCCGCTCAACCCGACGGCCGGGTTTGACGGAGCGCCGACCGGTCGCGAAGCGGCCAAGCGCTTTCAACAGATCCTCGCCGACTACGGTTTGCCCAGCACCGTGCGTCAACGCCGTGGCATCGACATCGCCGCCGGTTGCGGCCAGCTCGCAGTCGCGCGGACGAATTAAGTGTGCGCTGCGGGCGGTGGTTTTTGGGGAAACCACAGAGACACGGAGGGCACAGGGGAAATTCCGCAGAACTGCGCGAGCGTAGGTGGCGCGAAGCCTCCGGCTCTGTGTCCTCCGTGCCTCTGTGGTTCAAACAATCTTCTACTCCAACTGCGAGGCCACGCCCGCCACGCCCGCTTCGCGCGCGGCGTCCGTTGCCAGCCACTCGCGCGCGTATTGCAACGCCGCGTCGTCGGGCGTGAGACCGCGGGCCCGCCAGCGCAAGAGTGCGGAAACGAGCGTGAGTTGCGCGCGGACATCATCGGGGTTTGCCTGCGCCGCCCCGAGAAACGGCGCGAGCGTCGTCGGCTGTTGCTCAGCGGGCAGCATCGATTTCTCGCCGAGAAACAACGAGAGCGATGCGCCGAGCGCCTGAATGTAGCTCCACGGCGCGGCGGGGGCGGCGTAGGGCAGCCCTTGTCCGGCCGGAAAAGCGGTCCACTCCATGTAAGTGCGGAATTGGAGGTGAAACCTTGCCAGCACCGCATTGGCGTCAACCGGCGTCCAGCGGGTGGAGAAACTCTTGAGTTCGCGGAATTTCTTCACTTCCCAGATTCTCAGGGTGAGTTCGTAATCCGCATTGCGATTGCGCAGAGAGGCGGTGACGACGTAGTCGAGCCCGCCCTGCACGGATTGATCGAGCTGGCGGAGGTTATCGGGGGTCCATTCCGACGGGAAAAGGGCGTAGTGCTTGGGGGCGAAGATACCGATGCCCGCCACGGGTTCATAGCCCGCGCCGTAGGAAAACGACTCGGCGAACCAGAGCGGCAGCCCTCGGGTGAAGCGGCCGAGTTCGTCTTCCGGCTGGGCCGCGCGTTCCATCACGTTATCCTCACCGAGCAGGGCGCATTGGGCGAAGGCCACGCGACGAAGTTTGCCCGTTTGGCGGGGCAAGAGGGTCGAGGCGAGTTCTTCCAGTCCGTAGAACCAGATCGGCTTGCTGACACTCACCAGACTGATGGTTTTCTCTTCCGGGCCGAGATCGGGCGCCGCGTGGGCCGAGACGCTGATCTCGGCGATGGCGCGGGAAAACCCCACGAGCCGATCCTCGAGTTCGGGGCGACCGAGAGAGAAGAGCAGGTCCAGGATATGTTGCGCCTGTTCGGGTTGGCGCACGGCGAGGTAGGCTTGCAACAAATTGACTCCCGGTCCCGGGCCGTGGCGTTCGGCATCGTAACGCGGAGCGAGCAACTCGATGAGTTCGCGCACGTGGCCGTGCGTGCCGAGGTTGGCGGAAATCGTGAGCAACACGTCGGGGCGATCGCCGGCGGAAGCGAGCACGGCGTCGTGAATCGCGGTCGCGCCCGGCAGGTCGTGGGCTTCGAGTCGGGCGCGGGCGGCGGCCAGTTGCGGCAACACGCCACCGGCGATCGCAGGCTTCGCCTCGCTCGCTGGGGGCGCTGATTCCACCGGCGCGACGGCGGGAGTTGCGGCGGGAGGCGCGGGTTTTTTGGCAATGAAGCGGTCGAGGAATCCCATTTCGACTTTCAGCAAAACGCGGCCCCCGCCGCTGGCGAACAGAATCAGCGCAACGGTGCCGCCAAATCTTCCGCGCGGACCCCGGCGCGCACCGTCAGGATCGCCAACACCTTGGGCACATACATCCGGGTTTCGGACGGCAGGGCGGGCGAGATTTCCGCGAAGGTCTTTGCTTGGTGCGCGGTGAGCGTGCGTTGCACGCGACCCGGCCCGGCGTTGTAGGCCGCGATCGCGAGCGGCCAATCGCCGAAGCGCGAGTGCAGGAATTTCAAATAGCGCGCGGCCGCGCCGGCGTTTTTCTCGGGATTGCCCCGTTCGTCGGGCAACAGCGTGCTCAGACCGAGTTCGCGAGCGGTGGCGGGCATGAGCTGGAACAACCCCTTCGCGCCTGCGGGACTGACCGCGCCCGGATTGAAGGACGATTCCGCCTCGGCCATCCACACGAGCGCGGACGAGAGACCTTCAGCCGCAAAGATAGGGCGCAAGCGGGGGAGCAAAGCGACGGCGCGCGGTGGAGCGGCCCGTGTTTGCATGCGATCCAGCCAGAGATCGTAGTAGGGAATGACGGCTGCGGATCTTGGTTGTTTGGGCAGGGTCTGCACTGGTGTCTTCGGTGCACGCGGCGGAGTGGGCTGCGGGGTCGGCTGACGGATCGCGACCTCGGCGGCCTCCACGTAGTCAAGGCGTTCGGTCAGCCAGTCGGTGTGAATTTCGTAACCGGGCAGGACCTGCAGCGCCGCCAATGCCGCGCGCGCTTCGGGAGCGTAGGCGGCGAGGGCTTCCAAATCGCTTTCTTCCAGCACACGTTGGAGGCGCGCCGCGAACCGGTTGAATTCTTCGCGGCTCGGAAACGCGAAATGCCGTTTCACTTCGTCCGGCGCGTATTCCTCAAACAGCGCTTTGCCCTGCTCAAAGAGCGTATCGAGATCGAGCGTCGGCTCGGGATCGACGGGCTTGGCCGGTTGAGCCCAAACTGCGCCGCCGAGCGCGGCGAAAACCATCAGGAGCAGAACACGGCGGACCATGGAACCTATTGACCGCGATCCGTCGAGGAGGCTCCCTCGCGCCGATGGATTATTGAGGCAAAGACGCACGCCCAGACGATGCCGGCGAGATGGGCGAGCGGCACGGGGCGAATGGACGCGTCGGAAAACTGGGCAAACCACGGTGTGCCGCCCGCAAATTCCGTGATCGTCTTGATTGAGACCAAGGCGAGGGAAACGATACCGATGCTGCGATCACCCCGCGAACCTTGCACAAGGATCAAAGCCAAGAGCGTCACGGCACCGGTGGCCACGCCCGACAAACCGGCATAGATCTTCAATTCCGGATCAAGGGCGAGCAAGGCAGCCCCCACGATGACGGGTGCCGACAACAGAAACCCCCGTGCCAACCTCGGTGCGAGACTCTCCAGCCAGCAACCCACAACCAGCATGACGGCTGCGTTCCAGACAAAGTGGGTTCCCCCGAAATGCACGAGATGTCCGGTGGCCAAACGCCAGATTTCACCCCGCAGGATAGCCTCACGATCATAGATGGCGGTGGAACGAAGTTCGGGCCAGAGGGCGCAGCCGCCCGCCAGCGCGACAAGGCAAAGCGTGAGCCAGGGTGCCGGTCGGTCCGACGACTTCAGGCGTGGGGGTGCTTCAGCCACAACCAACGCCCGAGACCGAGGAGAACTATAATTCCGGCGAAGAGTCCGCCGACGGCACCGCCACCGGTATAGCCGGGCCGGTGCTCGATTTTTACCGTCTCTGGCGCACGCTTGATGCGCTCGCGAAACAACTCGAGTTGCGTCTGCAGGTTCTTGACCAGCTCTTGCGTGGCTTGGTCGAAACCCTGGCCGCCATCCTTGCGCAATTTCTCCTGAATGTTGATTCCGGTGGCGGTGCCCTTCACCTGGCTCGCACCCGGTGCCCGGAAGAGGAGATGGCGGCTGCGGATGTCGTAGGCCGCCGCCTCCATGAGCGTGTGGGTGTCATTCTTGTTTCCCTGGAAAATGTAAGCACCGACGATGGTCCAATACGCGAGGGAAAGGATGTTTTCGTTGGTGAACTGCACCTGATCATAGGCGAGGAGCACGACGACGTCGACCTGGAGCATGTTGCCCACCTGGTCGAGATTGTTGAAGCCGCCTGCGGGTCGCAGGTAGGTCGAGGGGATCAGCTCGATGGCTTGGATGTAGTCGCGCGAGCGGAACTCCTGCGCCACGCGGTCGAGCAGCAGCATTTTCTGCGCCTCGGAGACTCCGCCATCGTTGGCGTAGGGGTGGCGCGTGTCCTTCGTGTCCGTCGGCACAAACGCGATGCCCACGCGTAACGGCAACCGCAACACCGGGATGGCGGTCGGTGGCAGCGGGTTGGCCGCACCCGGGTAGAGAAAGGTCACGACGCTGCTAGAGCGGTCGGTCTTGCGCGCACCCTCGAACATGAAAGCACAGCCAGCCAGGAATACTGAACCAGCGACCAAGATTGCGCCCCCAAGCACCGGCGCCCAACGGAGGAGATTCATACCCGGCAGCATCACCACCGTTGTTGCGCGATTCAATGCTGTTTTCCGGAGAACCCACCCAATCCCGCGTTGACCGCAGGGGCATGGCGGCAAGTCAGACCTTACCGGCGAAAATGAACCGGGTATTCATCAAGACCTTCGGGTGCCAGCCTCGCGCCCAAGTGGCAGCAGCGCCTTGCGCCGGCCGGTGCCGCCGACAGGGGGTGGACGACCATGGCGGCCAGCAGGCAGAAAATTGGAAGGAGCCCCATGGGGTTGCAGCTTGTCGGGGCAAAAAAACCGCGCAAGCCTGCCCGTCCGCCCATGGAAAATCCCGTTCCCACGTATGACGTCGCCACCTGGATTGGCCGGCTGAGCGTGCATCAGGATTTTTTCTGGTTCTTTTCCCTGCTGATCTGGAGCCTGGCGCTGATCGTGTGGTGGTGCCACCCGGCACGGCGCTCCCTCTGGGCTTGGTTTCCGGGGGCCGGCCTCGCGACCGTCGCCATGACGCTGCTCCAGTTCGGAATGTTCAATCCCACCTTTGATATCTTCCAGGAGCGGTTGATCCCGGGCACGGTTTCAACCTACAGGCCGGCGCTGATCGATGCTTACTGGCTCGGCGATGTGCTGACGGGCGCGGCTCTGGCGGCGGTCGCCGCCGGGTGGGGCTGGATGGCGGCGGACAGGACCGGCCGGCCGCACCTGCGCTGGCTGCCGGTGGCGGTCATGCCGCTGGTCACGGCGATTCACGCGGTGGATCCCGTCGGCGGCGGATTGCTGCTGACGGTGCTGACCGCTTTGGGGACGGCGGCGCTGTGGCGGAGCACCGCAGGCAGCGCCTTCTCGCGCACCGGTCTCGTCCTGGCCGCCCTGTTGCCCGTGCTGTCCACGGTCGGGCCGGTCGCGGCGCTGCTGGGCATGGTGCAGCGCCACGGGCCGCCCTCCCCGGCGGGGCTCGGCGCCGCTTTATTCCAAATGCTCCTCGGCGCGATCCTGCTGGCGGGCTTGATGCGCGGATTATGGTCCCGCCTCGCGGCGGACACCCACGACGCTTTCCGGCGCGACGCAGGCAGGTTTGCCTTCGGTGCGGCCCTGCTGCCCCCGGGTGACGCAGCCCAAGGGCTCGCGGCCTTGGCTGACGATCCTGCCGCCGGGCGATGGCGGTTGAGCGAGGTTCCACTCCCGGAAATTGTCGGCAAAGCCGGCCGGCTTTCCCTCGTGCATACGGTGGCGGGAGGTCATCGCGCCTTTGATATTCTGCACGTGGCCCACGCCCGCCTGGTCGCGCCCAAGCGCTTCGTCAGCTTTGATGCCAACCAGCCTCGTTTGGCCAAGGCCGTGGGGCTCAAATGTTGAGCCGGTCAGGGGGGGCGAACGTCGGGCGCTTTCCCGCGTTGACCGGACGGTTGGGGCGGGTAGTTAAACCCCTCCTCCCTCGTGAACCGGGTCTACATCAAAACCTACGGCTGCCAGATGAACGAGCGCGACAGCGAGGCCGTGGCGGCCATGCTCCGCGCCCGGGGCTACCGCATGGTGCAGGACGAAAACGCGTGTGATGTCATGCTGCTCAACACCTGCAGTGTGCGCGACATGGCCGAGCAAAAAGCCATCGGCAAGGCCGTCCACGTGATCCAGAAAAAGAAACGCAACCCGCGCTTCGTCCTGGGCATCCTCGGTTGCATGGCGCAAAACCGCGGCGCGGAGCTGCTCGATGCGCTGCCCGACGTCGATCTGATCGTCGGCACGCAGAAGTTTCACCAAGTTCCCGACTATCTCGACAACTTGCGCGCGGCCCGGGATGCCGGTGCGCCGATCGCCAGCACGATCATCGACATCGCCGAGGAGGCCGGTTCGCAAAACACCATTCGCGAACACGTGCTGGAGGACCGGCAGGTCACCGCGTTCGTCTCGATTCAGCAGGGTTGCAATATGGATTGCGCGTTCTGCATCGTGCCCAAGACGCGCGGTGACGAACGTTCGCGCCCGATGGATGAAATCGTGCGCGAATGCGAGGAACTCGCCGCGCGGGGCGTGCGCGAGATCACGTTGCTCGGCCAGATCGTCACCAGCTATGGCCGCCGCGACTACACGCACACCGACGGCGTCACGCCGTTCGTGCAACTGCTTGAGCGCGTCAACGCCATCCCCGGCCTCGCGCGCATCCGGTTCACCTCGCCGCACCCGCGTGGCTTCAAGGACGACCTCATCGCGGCCTACGGCCGGTTGGAGAAACTCTGCGAATACGTGCACCTGCCGCTGCAATCGGGCAGCGACCGGATTTTGCGCGCCATGAACCGCCCCTACACGCGCGAGCGCTACCGGCAGATCGTGGGCGATTTGCGCCGCGTGCGGCCCGACATGTATTTTTCGACCGACATCATCGTTGGCTTCCCGGGTGAGACCGAAGAGGAGTTCCGGCAAACCCGTGAGCTGTTCGAGGCCTGCAACTACGACATGGCTTACATTTTCAAATACTCCATCCGCTCCGGCACCCCCGCGGCTGGGATGGCCGATCAGACGCCCGACGAGGTGAAGGAGGAGCGAAACCAAATTCTGCTCCGCATCCTGGAGGCAAATTCCAACCGCCGGAACGCCACCCTGCTCGGCACCACGCAGGAAGTGCTGGTGGAGGGGCCCGACAAGAAGGGTCTCGGCTTCATGGGCCGCACGCGCGGCAACCGCATCGTGCATTTCGCCGCCACCGAGCGACTCATCGGCGAACTCGTGCCCGTCAAGATTGACCGCGTTTCCACGGCCGTGCTCTACGGCGAACTGGCGTTAACGGGGGTCAATTCGTGAAGCACCCGGTCGCCGAGAACCCGGGGTTGTCTTTGGTCGCGGTTTATTCCTCTGTGACCTCCGTGACTTTGTGGTTGTCCTAAACTCATGAACCTTTTTTCCGCCACCTTACTCTCGGGGTTGTTTCTCGCCGTCCTCGGCGTGCTCCTGACGTTGAACAGCGCCCGCGTGCGCACCACCGCCAAGGCGCTGCCCCGCTCCCGGCGCGGAACGTGGCTGTTCTTCGGCACCGGCGCGCTGGGGTTCCTCTGGCGCCTTTCCCGGCTCGGTGAGGCGGACCTGATATTCTTTCAAAGTCCGTGGCCGGTCATGCTCGGTTTCGGCACGCTGGCCGCGCTGGCGTTCATCTATGCTCCGGACTTTCTCGCGGTCCGCGGGCTGTCCGTTTTGACCCTGTTGATCGCCGAACCGATGCTGCATGCCGCCTACATGGAGTGGCAGCATCCGCAGCGCCTGTTGATGGTCTCGGCGGTTTACGTTGCCATCGCGTTCGCGCTTTACCTCGCGGCCGCCCCCTACCGGTTGCGCGATTTCTTCGAGTGGTTGTTCCGCCAACCCGGCCGTCCCCGGGCGCTGGGTGCGATCGTGCTCGCCTACGGGCTCGCCACCACGGCGGCGGCATTTACTTACTAAGCCATGGCCGACTGTCCGACCGTGTTGCTCATCCTCGCCGGACCGGCGGGCGTGGGCAAAAGCACGCTCTGCGAACGCCTCGTGCGTGAAGTGCCGGGCTTCGAACGCGTCATTACCGCCACCACGCGCCCTGCGCGATCCAATGAGGTGGATGGACGCGACTATCATTTCCTGAGCGACGAGCAGTTTGACGCGAAGCTCGATGCCGACGAATTCCTCGAGTGGGCGTGGGTGCACAAGCGCTACCGCTATGGCACGCTCAAGTCTGCGGTGCTCGACCGGCTGCCGCACACCGGCCTTGTCATGAATGTCGATGTGCAGGGTGTGCGCAGCATCCGCGCCGCCGCGGAAAGAATGCCCGACCTGAAGGGACGATTGATCACGATGTTTGTGGCGCCGGACTCGATTGACGTCCTGCGCGAACGCATGGAGGGGCGCGGTCCCGTGAGCGCGGAGGAACTGGAGCGCCGGTTGCAAAGCGCCGAGTTCGAAATGGCCGAGCGCAGCAGCTACGACTACGTGATTCACAGCCGCACGAAGGAACAGGATTTCCGGGCTCTGCTGGATTTCTGGGACCGGGCGAAGGCAAAGGTGGCGGCCACGTCGGCCGGGCGGACGTAGAACCAGCCGGACCCACACGATCACCCCATGCCGACCTCATCCACCCTGCCCCCGCCGGTTCCCCTCGAAGTGTGGCAGGATTTGCTCGCGGCGGCGAAAGAGTTCCACACGGCGCGCCCGTGGGAATATCTCGGAGACCGGGAGGTGTTCGCGCTGACCGACGGGCAGCGGCAGCCGTGGTTCCCCTCGGTGCTGGGGGCGGGAGGGGAGGTTTTCGGTGTGGTGCTGTATCGCGGCCTGGCCGGCTTGAGGTTTTTGTTAGAGGCTGCCGTGATGTTGAAAGCCGACCCGGACAGCGCGATGTTCCTGCAGGATGCGCTGATGCTCGACTGGGGGGCGAAGAGGGATCTGCGCCCGCCTGATCTCGCCGTGCTGGCGGCCCTCGGGCACGCCCCCCGCGCGCGCGAACGTCAGGCCTGGCCGTGTTTCCGCAGCCACCGCCCCGGCTGGTTCCCGTGGTTTCTGGAGGAGGGCGAGGCGCGCGAACTCACAGCCGGTCTGCGCGCCACGCTGGCCTGCGTCGAACTCGCGCGCGGGCAGCCCGGTTTTTTTTCATCCCGCGCCAAGGCAGCTGGCTTGCTGCCCACCGTGACGATGCGCGAGGCTCTCGCCGGGCCGCTGCGGCCGGCTCAGGTGGAGTGGCGGCACTGGCAACTGCCGCCACCAGCCTTGCCGGCTGTCGTGATGCCCACTCCGGGGATCGCGGCGCTCGCAGCCTTGCCGCAAGCCGCCAGAAGCATCATGGAGTTCGACGTTTTTCACTCGTTCCCTCCGGTGACCGACGGTGCGCGCCCCTACTTCCCCCGTCTGGCGTTGATGGCCGACGGCCGCTCCGGTTTTATCCACGGGATGGAAATGGCCGCGCCCGGGCGAACATGGCAGGAGTTGACCACCGCGATTTGGACGCAGGCGGTGCGGCAGGCCGGAGCGCGTCCGGAGTTCATCCGCGTGCGCCGTCCGGAGTGGATGGCGTCGCTGCGCCCGCTGGCGGAAACACTCGGCGCCCGCCTGCTGTTTGAGGACAGTCTGCCGGCCATCGACGGGGCGCGCCAAGCACTCGATCGCTTCAACCGCTGAACCTGCCCCCGGAGCGTCCATGAATTTTCCGTCCAGCGACCACTGCGACGGGATTCGTTTTTTCAGTCCTGCGGGCCGACCGCAGGTGCGTTCGTTTCTCAAACTGCAGTGCCGGTGAGTCACAAGCACGGCGACCACCTCGCCCTGCCGGTCTTGCCTTGGTTCGCCCGCGGGGCGCACGGCGTCGCGCCCGCCGGGTTCGGCACGCTCGACTTCGGCGGGACGCGGGCCATAATCCTCTGTTGACGCCATCGGACAACACGGGCCGGCCGATGGTCGAAAATCCGACCATGAAAAAATCAGTGTTGGTGGCTCTGGGACTCTCGCTCGCTGCGAACCTCGCCTTGGGAGTTCTGTTGTGGCGTCGCGCGCCATCGGTGCACGGGTCTGCTCCAATGACGGTGGGGCCCGGCCAAGCGGTGGGGAATCAAACGACGAAAAGCGGCGCCGCTCCGAGGGTGTCCAAGGATGACGGGGCGAGCGCCACAGGACCGCGATCGTTGGCGACGCTGCTGGCCGCGGCGCGCTCCGACGATGACTTGCGGGCGTTGATCGCGACTCTGCGCGCCGCCGGTTTCCCGGCGAATGTGATCCGGGCTATGGTCAATGAAGCGTTGAAGGCGCGGTTCGCCGCCGGCGAACCGAAGATGCCCTTCTGGCAGCGGATCAATGCGCCGGCTGAGCTGGTGGCGGCGGGGCAGGCGCTGGAACGGGAGCGCCGCGAACTGTTTGAGGAATTGTTGGGCGCTGACGCGGCGCCGTCGGCGACGATGGCCGCCGCGCAGCGGGCCGCGCGTTACGGGGAACTTTCAGACGAGAAGCTCAACGCGGTGGTGCGGATCGAGCGCGATTACAACGAGGTCCGGATCAGCGCCCTGTCAACCGGCGGCCCCAACGTGATTTCGCGCATTGGCGACAGTATGGACCGGGAGCGATTGTTGGAAGCGGAACTGATGGCCGATCTTGCCGGTGTCCTGGGTCCGGAGGAGTTGGAGGCCTACGCGCTGCGCAATTCGCAGTCGGCCCGCAAGGTAATGACGCAGTCCGCGGGGATTGCCGTCACCGCGGAGGAATTTGCAGCGCTCTACCGGTTGCAGAAGGAATTCGACTCCGCCCATCCGATGGTCGTTGGTGGGGACGACATGGCGGCCATCCTAAAAAGGGTCGAGGGGCAGCAGGCGCTGAACGAAAAGATCCGCCCCTTGCTCACCGAAGACCGCTTCTATCGTTATCTGGAAAGCGCGGATTCGAGTTACGCCAGGTTGGCCCGCTTCACGGCGCAACAGCCCGGGGTGTCGCCGGCGACGTCCTACAAGGTTTATCAACTGCAGCAGGAGCTGGAGCGGGCGCTGCGTCCCAAGGTGCAAAACGGGGCTCCGGCCGGCCGGCCGGTCATGCCGGATATCAAGCCCTACTCTGATCGGCTGGAGGCGCTGCTCGGCCCGTCAGTCGCGGCGGCCTACAAGCGCACGCCATTTGGCCGGTTGTTCGCATTGCCACCGCAGCCGAAATAAAACCCGGCGAAATACCGACACCCGGGCGGCGGGGGATTGGCGGGAAATCCTGAAAACGCTGGCTCCAGTTGCGGCCCAACGTCAGGCTTTCTTCCATGAATCGCCGCGATTTTTTGCTGACGGGTTCCGCGGCCGTCTCGCTGGGATTTTTGGCGAGGGGCCCGCTGTTTGGACAGGCGTCGCAACCTGCAACCGCCGTGCCGGCGGCTCCGCCGCCAGTCGTGACGCAATTCACGGAATTGCGCCGGGGCGTCGGGGCGTTCACGGGGCGCGGTGGCACGATGGGCTGGCTGGTCAACCGCGACGGGCTCGTGGCGGTCGATACGCAATTCGCCGAGACGGCCGTCAGGTTCCTCGAGGGACTGCCCGGCCGCGACGGTCGGATGTTCGATGCGGTGATCAATACGCACCACCACGGGGATCACACGAGCGGCAACGCGACCTTCCGGCCGGCGACGAAGCACCTCGTCGCGCACGAGGCGGTCCCGGCGCTCCAGCGGGCCGCAGCCGCGCGAAGCCCGCAGATGGGCGAGCCGACGGTGGCGGATACTCTTTTTGCGGAAACGTGGCGCACCGAAGTGGGGGACGAAGTCATCTCCGCGCGCCATTTCGGGGCGGCGCATACCGGCGGCGATATCATCGTGCACTTCGAGCGCGCGAATGTCGTTCATGTGGGCGATCTCGTCTTTAATCGCCTCTATCCGGTGACCGATCGGCCCGGTGGTTGCCGGGTGCGGCATTGGATCAACGTGCTCGAGACGGCGGCCGCAGCCTGTCCGAGCGACGCAATCTTCATTTTTGGGCACGGGAAACCCCAGTTTGGCGTCACGGGTTCAACGGCCGACCTCCATGCCATGCGGGATTTCCTGGCGGGATTGGTCGAGCATGTGCAGGCGGAAATCAACGCCGGCAAATCCAAGGCCGAGATCGTGACCCGCCAGAATCTGGATCAATTCCCGGATTATCATGCGGCGCAAAACAGCCGGCTGCCCGTCAACCTCGCGGCGGTCTTCGACGAACTGACGACGTGAGCGCCGCCGCGGTGCCGGCGCAATTTTGATTCGCCCGCCTCGCGCCTGCTTGCACTGTCGTGGCTTCATGTCGCGTCGTTTCGTCTTAAGAATTGTCGGACGGGTTCCCGCGGTTGCCGTGCTGGCATCCGCCGGGATGTTGTCGGCGGCCGAGTGACGTCCGGGCGCGCGCGTCATTGTGGAGAAAGCCGGCTTTGGGCACCGCGCGATCGTCGTGCGAGCCGAACCGGCGCGTTGCTTTGTGGCTTATGAAGGGACGGACGAGACTTTTGACGAGTGGATCGAACTTGATCGCCTGCGCAGTGTTCGGCCGCAAACCGCCGAAACCGCCGAACAACCCGCGGACAAAACAAGGGAGACGAAAGAAGCGGCCGATGCCGACTTGCCGGTGCCGGAGCCCTTGCCGCGCGGACTGGAATTGCCGCGCGCCGCCCGCGGCGCGGTTTTGGCCGAAACCTGGCTCGAACAATTGCCGCGCACGGAGCCTGATCTGCCGGTGCGCTTTAATACCGCCGCGCTGGCCTTGCCGCGCTTCGACTTCGGCAAGGTTGCCGGCATTCCGACCGCCAGGCCGCCCATGCGCACGGCCCTGCTCGTGTCGCAGAATCGCGTGCGCGACTTCGCGGCTATCGAGAGCGGCGTCGTGCTCTACCGGCGCGATGACCAGCAGGGCTTCGTGGCCGAGGGCAAACTCGACCTCGCGGCTTTGGAGGGCTTTGCGCCCGAATTTCTCCTGGCCGATGACTTCAACCGCGATGGGGAGGGACTAATCGTCGCCGGGGTCCGATGGTGCAGGTTTTCTATGGCTCCAATTCCGGCCGCTTTGTGCCTTCGGTCTCGGCGTATCGCGGGGTGGCGCCCGTGCGTGGCGTGGCGGTCGGCCGGTTTTTCACCGGCGCACTTTCCACCGGCATCGCGGTGATCGAGGGTTTCGACACGTTCCGCCTGCTGCGCCTGGTCCAAGGAGGCGTGACGCCGGTCGATGAACCGTATCGCGTGAAGTTTGATCGCATTACGCGCATCGCCGCGGGCGACTTCGATGGGGACGGGTTTACCGATGTCGCGATCACGGCCGAGCACCGCGGCCGGAGCACGGGGGAGTGGACAATCAAATCCGCGAGAAAGGCACGCGCGGCACCGCGCTCAGCGGGGCGCGGAAAACGCCCAGTCGCAGGAATCTGCGTGATGAAATAAGTTGCCTGACCGGCCGGGCGCTGGTGCAGTCTGTTTGTTCGTCGTTCTTTTTCTACATCTGAGGCAGCGGGGAAGGCCGTGGGAATCGGCCACAGTTGCGCTGCGGTATCGCATCAGTCCAGACCTCCATCGCACCGGTTAAACGGTGCGATAAAGCCAATCGGGTTAGCACTCGGTGAAGGCGGAGGCGAGGCAGCCGGCCAGACCGGCGTCATATGCGGAGTCCGAACATCCACCCCTCAGATGCTCACGCGTCCGGCGCGAAAACTTTTGCGCGCGTCGTTCACGAAATCTTCATCGCAAAAATGAAGCGTGAGGGCAGGGCTGTACACCGGTTTCCCGGTGAGCGGAGTCTGCTCTTACCCAAATAAGACAGACATCCCATGAACATGCCCTCCCTGTCCCGCCTCGCGGGATGGTCCCTCGTCCTCTGCGCCGCCGTGAACGCGTCCATGCACGCCCAAACCGCGCCGGCCATCGCTCCCGACAACACGATACGGCTCGATCACTTTGTGGTCTCGGCGTCTCGCACGCCCGGGGATCCCAAATTCACGCCGGGCAGCGTGAGCGTCCTGTCGCTGCCGGAGCTGCGCCTCGCGCAGATTGACAACCTGAAAACCGCGCTCGCGCAGACGCCCGGCGTGATCGTCGTGAGCACCGGCGCGACCGGCGGCCAGACTTCGATCTTCATGCGCGGGGCCAACGCCGACCAAGTCCTA
Organism: uncultured Opitutaceae bacterium; assembly: GCA_947085115.1. GTDB lineage: Bacteria > Verrucomicrobiota > Verrucomicrobiia > Opitutales > Opitutaceae > Didemnitutus. The sequence continues at coordinate 19,258 of CAMTVF010000012.1, forward strand.
TTCCTCGTGGACGGCGTGCGCATGAACACGACCCAGGCCAACTACCTCAATTTTCTCGGCCGTGCCGATCTGGCCGGGCTGGAACGCATCGAAGTGCTGCGCGGCCCGCAGAGCACGCTCTACGGCAGCTCGGCGATGGGCGGTGTCATCCTGCTGGAAACCGCCGCCGTCGGCGCGGGAGAAACGGCGGGTGTCACCACCGTGCGCGCCGGCTCGTTCGACACGCTCGGGGCCTCTGTGGCCGCAAACGGCCGCGCCGGCCCGCTCGGCTACAGCGCCTCATTCGGCCACGAGCAGACGGACAATCATCGCCCCGACAACGCCTACAAGCAATCCGCCTACACTTTCCGTTTTGAAGCCGCCGCCACTCCCGCGCTGCTGGTCGGGACGACCCTGCGCGGTCAGGTCGGCAACTACGACGAGGCCGGCTCCATCCTGTTTCCCGGAACCGGCCGCGTGAACGCGCTGAACCACCTCGCGACAACTTACGCCCAGTGGTGCCCGGCGGCGGAATTTCATTCGAGGCTGACCGCTGGCTGGCATCAAAACGAATACACTTACACGCCCAAGCCCCGCGGCTCGTCCCCGGTCTTCTATTCGCGCAACACGCGCCGCATCCTTGACTGGCAAAACATCTGGGCCGTCGCCCCGTGGGCGAAGTTCGTGGCCGGAGCCAATGCCGAGTGGTCGCACTATACCAGCGGTGCGCCCCTGCAGGATCAGTTGCGCGGCGCCTACCTTTCCGCCGTGCTGCGTCCGTTGGCGAATCTCGCCATCGACGGCGGCTTTCGCGCCGATGACTACGACCTTACCGGCCGCGCCACCACGGGCCGCGCCGGGGCGGCCTATCGGCTGGCGGCGACGGGCACGAAATTCCGCGCCACCTACGGCACGGGCTTCAAGGCGCCCAGCGCCACCAACCGCTTCGGTTCGCCGCCCTTCTTCGCGCCGAGCCCCGCCATCCGTCCGGAAAAATCCACCGGTTGGGACGTCGGCTTCGACCAAGAGTTGCTCGGCGAACGCCTCACCGTGAGCGCGACCTACTTCCAGGGCCGCTTCCGCGACATGATCAGCAACGTTTACTCGTCCTCCACCGGGCTCTGGAAAGCGACCAACCTGAGACTGGCCCGCACCGAAGGCGTGGAATTCGCCCTCGCAGCGCGCCCGATCCAATCGGTCAAGCTGCGCGCCGCCTACACTTACCTCTCGGCGCTCGACACCAGCACGGCCAGGGTCACCCGCCTCCCCCGCCGGCCGCGCCACACGCTCAACCTGGACGCCCAGTGGCGGGCGACCTCCGCCTGGCTCGTCGGCGCCGGCCTGCACTCCGTGTCCGACCGGGTGCAATCCGGCACCGTCACACTCGAAAATTACGCGACCGTGCGTTTCTACACGAGCTATGCGCTCACACCCGAGGTCGCCGTGAAATTCCGCGTCGAAAACGCGCTCAACGAAAACTACGCCGAAGTCCTCGGCTACCCGGCCCTGCCACGCGCGATGTTCGGCAGCGTGGAGTGGAAGTTCTGAGCCTCCTCCCGCGTGAAGCGCTTCCTTCAACTCCTGGGACTGCTCGTCGCGTGCGCGGGCCACGCCGCCACGCCGGTGCGCGTGGTCTCGCAGACGGTCGGCACGGACGAGCTGTTGCTGGCGCTCGCGGAGCCGGAGCAGATCGCGGCCCTCAGCCACTTTGCCACCGAAGCGGAATTCTCCGCCGTGGCGGAGGAGGCGAAACGTTATCCGAAACTCGCGCGCGGCGATGCCGAGACGATCCTCAAATTCAAGCCCACCGTCGTGCTGGCCACCAGCTACAGCCGGCTCGAACTCATCGAGCAGGTGCGGCGCGCGGGCGTGCGCGTGATCAGCTTCGACCATTACGCGACGCTGGAGGACGCCTTCGCCAACCTCCGCCTTCTCGCCCGCGAACTCGGCGGCGAGGCCCCGGCGCGCGCCGAGCGGATCGTCGCCGATTGCGAAATCCGCATGCGCGCCCTCGCGACGAAACTCGCCGGGGTGACGCCCGTGCGCGTCATCGCTCCCTCAACCTATGGAATAATGGGCGGAACCGGCACGACCTTTCAGGACAAGTGCGACCACGCGGGGGCCATCAACCTCGCCGCCACCCTGGGAAAACTCGTCGGCCACCAGGCTCCGCCGAACGAGCAGATGCTGACGTGGCCCATCGATATGGTGGTGGTGGCGGGCGACGATTTGGAATCGGCGCTCGCGCCTTTCCGCAAGCTGCCACCGTATCAATTCATGGTGGCCGTGCGGGAGGGCCGCGCCGCGCTGCTCAAGCCCCATATGCTGAGCAGTGTGACGCACCATCGCGTGGAGGCCTACGAGATGCTCGCGCGGGCACTGCACCCGGAGGTCTTCCCATGACGCCGTCGCCCTGGGTGTCACGGGCCGCGCCGCCGGTTGCGCTGCTCCTGCTCGCCGGCCTCATGGTCGCGGCGCTCGGCGTCGGCGACCTGCGGCTGGGGCCGGCGCGCATCTGGGCGGGATTGTGGCATCACGACGAACTGGCGGCGACGATCCTCTGGCAAATCCGCCTGCCGCGCCTGCTCGTCGCCATGCTCGTCGGCGCGGCGCTCGCCGCGAGCGGGCTCGTGATGCAGGCGTATTTTCGCAACAGCCTCGCGAGTCCCGGACTCTTGGGCGTGAGCAGTGGCGGCGCGGCGGGCGCGGTGGTGGCCATCGGCGCCGGCTGGGTGTCGCATTCGCTCCTCGTGCTGCCGGCCGCCGCCATCGCCGGCGCGCTGATCGCGACCGGTGCAGTGCTCATCCTCGCGCGGCGCGGGACGAGCACGGAACGCCTGCTGCTCGCGGGCGTCGCGCTCAACGCGCTGCTGGGCGCGGTGACGACCTACGTGCTGTCGAACGTCACGCTCAGCTACGAGCGCAACGCGCAAATCCTCTTCTGGTTGCTGGGCGGCCTCGAGGATCGCACATGGGAACATGGTGCCATCGCCCTGCCGATCCTCGGCGCGGCGGCGCTCCTCTGGCCGCTCGGACGGCCGATGGACCTGCTGAGCCTCGGCGCGCTCGAAGCGCAGAGCCTGGGCGTCGATGTGCGCCGGTTGCGCCGGCGACTGCTGGCGCTGGCCACGGTGCTGACCGCGCTCGCGACGGCCGTGGCCGGCAACGTCGGATTCGTCGGGTTGATTGTGCCGCACGTGCTGCGCCTACTCGTCGGCCCGGAACACCGGCGGCTCGTGCCGCTGTCGCTCATTGGCGGCGCGGCGTTTGTCGTTGCGTGCGATTTGCTGGGGCGCGCGGCGGGCGGACTCCGGGTGGGCATTGTCACCTCGTTGGTCGGCGGACCGTTTTTCCTATGGATGCTGCGACGCCGGGCGTGAAAGCCCTCGACCTCGTTGGCGTGAGCGTGCCGGACCGCCTGCACGAGGTGAGCCTTGCGCTCGCGCCGGGCACGCTGGCCGGGCTCGTCGGCCCGAACGGCTCGGGCAAATCCACGCTGCTCCAAATCGCGGCCGGTCTGCTTCCGGGCGGCGGCTCGGTGCGTTGGGGTGGCCGTCCGCTTGGCGAAATCCCCATGATTGATCGCGGTCGCGGGGCGGCGTGGGTGCCGCAGGAGGCGCAGTTCGAATTTGGCTTCACCGTGCGCTCTGTCGTGGCGCAGGGGCGTTACGCGCACGGCGACGACGAGCGCGGGGTCGAGGAGATATTGGCGAGGCTCGGCCTGACGGGCCTGGCCGACCGTCCGGTGAACCGCCTTTCCGGCGGCGAGCGCCATCGCGTGCTGCTCGCGCGGGCGCTGGCAACCGGGGCGCCGTTGCAGCTCTGGGACGAGCCGCTCGCCGCGCTCGACGTCCGCCACGCGCTCGAGGTGCTCGTGCTCGCCGGGGAGATCAAGCGCGCGGGCCGCACGCTGCTCCTCTCGCTCCACGATCTGCGCCTCGCGCACCGCCTCGACGCGGTCATCGTCCTGCACGAAGGCCGCCTGCGCGCCGCCGGCCCGCCGGCGACGGTGCTCACGTCCGCGCTGCTGCGCGAGGTGTTCGGCGTGCGCGCGGAAATCGCGCCCGGCCTCGTCCTGAAACTTCCATGAAAAAAGAGACCAACCATAACCTACCCACCGAAGCGGAGCATCAGGAGCGGATGAAGACGATCCAAGTTGAGATGCACGCGAAGATCGCCGCTGCGCGCGAAAAGCGCGACCTCCTCATCGTCCACACCGGCACCGGCAAAGGCAAAAGCACCGCCGCCTTCGGCTTGCTCGCGCGCAATCTCGGCCACGGACGCCGCAGTGTCGTGGTGCAGTTCGTCAAGTCGGGCGACTCCGCCATCGCCCGCGCGTTGAGCAACTCGCGTCTGGAGTGGCATCGCACCGGCCGGGGTTTCACGTGGGACACGCAGAACCGCGCGGCCGACATCGCGAGCTGCCGCAAGGGCTGGGACCTCGCCTGCGCCGCGCTGCAAGATCCCGGGGTGAAATTTCTCCTGCTTGATGAACTCAACATCGTGCTCACCTACGACTACCTCCCGCTCGCGGAAGTGCTCGCGGCGCTCCGGGCCCGCGCGCCCGGCAAGCATGTCGTCATCACCGGCCGCTGCGCGCCCGCGGAACTCATCGCCGCGGCGGACTTGGTGACGGAGATGACCGAGATAAAACATCCGTTCCAAGCCGGCGTGAAGGCGCAGGCTGGCGTGGAATTTTAAGCCGCCCGCCGTCGTGAACCGCACCGCATGAAAGCCCTCGGCGTCCTCGGCACCTCATCCAGCGTTGGCAAGAGCTGGATGACCGCGGCGCTCTGCGCGTGGCTGCGCGGACAAGGCGTGCGCGTCGCGCCGTTCAAGGCGCAGAACATGTCCAACAACGCGTGGCCCACGCTCGACGGCGGCGAACTAGCGCGTGCCCAGGCGGTGCAAGCCGAGGCGTGCGGGTTGCGCGCGGTCGTCGAGATGAATCCGGTCCTGCTCAAGCCGAGCGGTGGCGTCGGAGCGCAACTCGTGCTGCGCGGGCAGGCGCAGGGTCACGTCGCGGCGCGCGATTACCACACCCACCATGAGCGGCTCTGGGCGGTCGTGGTCGAATGCCTCGATTACTGGCGTTCGCGCTGTGACGTGCTTGTCCTCGAAGGCGCGGGCAGTCCCGTCGAACTCAATCTCATGGCGCGCGATTTGGTGAACCTGCGACCGCTGCGCCATCTCGATGCACACTGGCTGCTCGTGGGCGACATCGACCGCGGCGGCATCTACGCGCAGCTCGCCGGCACGTGGGCGTTGCTGCCGCCGGAAGATCGCGCGCGCTGCCTTGGCGCGATCATCAACCGCTTCCGCGGCGACCCCGGCTTGTTTCCCGAGCCGACGACCTGGCTCGCGCCGCACGCACCCGGACTGCCCGTGCTCGGCACCGTGCCGCTGCGGCCCGATCTTCAGCCCGAGGAAGAGGACGGCCTCGGCGCGACGGACGAGGATCGGGGCACGGGCGACACGCTCGCGTGGATTCGGCTGCCGCACGCGGCGAACCTCACGGACTGCCAGCCGTGGTGGAACGACCAAGGCGTGCGCGTGCGCTGGGTCGCCTCCCCGGCGGCTCTCGCTGCCGCACGCGTCATCGTCATTCCCGGCTCGAAAAACACGCTCGCCGATCTGCGCTGGCTGCGCGCCTCGGGCCTCGCCGACGCGATCATCGCGGCGGCGCAACACGGCGTGTTGGTGATAGGTGTGTGCGGCGGTTTCCAAATGCTTGGCAAGCGACTGGTCGATGCGGCCGGCGTGGCGGGCGACGCCGGCGATGAGCCCGGCCTTGGGTTGCTGCCGGTGACGACGCATTTTGAGCGGCAAAAAATCCTGCGCCAAGTGACGGCCGAATGCGCCGGCCGACGTTGGACCGCGTATGAGATTCACATGGGCCGGACCGTTGCCGAGTTGTCCGTCGAGGCGTTGCAAACCGTGACGGACGCCGATGGCGCCAGCCGGCCGGAAGGCGTGCGGTGCGCCAATATCTGGGGCACGTATCTGCACGGCTGGTTCGAAGCGCCCGAGTTGCGGTCACGCGTCGCGGCGGCCGGCGGGCTCACCGCGCACCGCGCGCATCCCGTGCCGTGGAGTGAGCAGCGGTGGGAGATCTATGCCGGGATGGTCGCGCACGTCGCCGCGCACGTGAACCTCGAACCGGTGCGCCGTTACCTCGGCCTTTAATCACTCCGCCGGCAACGCACACTCTTCGCCCCAATAAAAATGCACGTAAGACGCGAACACGCCGCCCTGCCGATAAACCTTCGTGGGGACGGCGCGCCCGCGCGCATCGGTGACGGTGGCGACGGACGCCAGCGGCGCGGATTCGGTGAGCGTGGAATAGTGGAATTCGTGGCCGCGAAACGTGCGCCCCGCCCACTCCACACAGCGGTAGCCGAGCGTCAGCCGGCGCGTTTGCATGGAAGTCTCGACGGGCAGCACGCCGGCCATCGGGTGGCGGTGGCCGGCGGCATCAATGATGTGCCGGCCGAGATACATCAGGCCGCCGCATTCGGCGAAGATACGCCCGCCGCCGGACGCGTATGCTTGCAGTGCGCGGCGCATCGATTCGTTGGCGGCGAGTTGCCCAAGAAACAACTCAGGATAACCGCCGGCGAGATAGATCAGGTCGGCGGCGGGCGGTGCGGCATCGCGCAGCGGACTGAATTCGCCGACCTCGCCGAGGTCGGCGAGCGCGCGGAGATTTTCATGGTAGGTGAAATTGAAGGCTTCATCTCGCGCCACCGCGATGCGCTGCCGCCGGCCGGTCGCGCGTGGTGCGGGCGACGGCGCGGCGGGCGCGGGACCGGCGGTGAGCGCAAGCAGGCGCACAATATCGACCGTCTGCGCCACGTGCGCGGCGACACGGACGATGATCGTCTCGTAATCGTGCTCCGGCGAAACGGCGAGGCCGAGATGGCGTTCGGGCAGGCGCATCGCCTCGTTCCGCGGCACGTAGCCCAAAGCCTCGACGCCCGCATCGGTGGCGGCGGCGCGCAGCATTTGGTAATGCCGGTCCGAGTTCACGAAATTAAAGATCACGCCGGCGATCTTCACGTCGGGCCGGAACTGGCGAAACCCCGCGAGCAACGGCGCGGCCGAGTAGGCCATCGCGCGGCCGTCCACCACGAGCACGACGGGCAGGCCGAGCAGGCTGGCGATGGCCGCGCTGGATCCTTCGGCCTTGTCGACGCCGTCGAACAGCCCCATCATGCCCTCGGCGATGGCGACATCGGCGGTCGCCGTATGCCGGGCAAACAGCGCCCGCACGTGCGCCGGGCTCATCATGAACAGATCGAGATTCACGCTCGGCCGGCGCGCGGCGCGCGTGTGGTGGACGGGATCGAGGTAGTCGGGCCCGCATTTGAACGGCTGCACCTTCCGGCCGCGATCCGCGAGCAGGCGCAGCAGCGCGAGCGTCAGCGTGGTCTTGCCCGAATCGCTGGAGGGCGCGCCGATGAGAAATTGAGGCTTCGTCATTTTTTGGAAAAACAGGCTGGCGAAACCGCCGGACGGGTCGATCCGAATGCCGCGTATCCCCAACCAGGAGGTCGCCATGTTGCACGGACACGGTGACGACGGCTACCGCTGCGGGCGGATGCTGCGCGCGAACTTCAGCTCCAACGTGCGCCCCGGCGGCGTGCCGGCGGCGTTGCGCGATCATCTTCTCACCCAACTTGACCGCGCCGGCACCTATCCCGAAGTCGCCGCCGAGAGCCTGACGGCGCTGCTCGCGGCGCAGCACCGCGTGACTCCGGGCCAAGTGCTCGTGACCAACGGGGCCGTGGCCGCGATCTATCTGGTGGCTCAGGCGTGGCGTGGCGCACGCTCGGCGGTCGTCGGGCCGACCTTTGCCGAATACACGGACGCGGCGCAGCTCGAACAGCACGAGGTGACGTGGATTTCACGGGAAGATTTCGCGGCGGAGCGTTTAGGCGACGCGATGCTCGTCTGGCTCTGCAACCCGAACAACCCGACGGGCGAGGTTTTTTCGCGCGACACGCTTCTCGGCGTGATCGACCGGCATCCGGCCGTGACGTTTGTGGTCGATCTGGCCTACGGCGATTTTTGCGCGACGGCACCGCTGCGCGCGGCTGACACGGAGACGCGGACCAATCTGGTGCTGCTGCACTCGCTCACGAAAAATTTCGGCATCCCCGGCCTGCGTCTCGGCTGCCTGGCGGCGGCCGGACCGACGCGGGCGCGCATCGCGCGGGCGGCCGGTCCGTGGGCCGTCAATGCGCTCGCGCTGGCGGCGGGTGAGTTTTGCCTGCGGCATCCGGCGGAGGTCGCGTTGCCACGCGAGGAGTTGCTGACGGAGACAACGCGGCTGCGGGCCACGATCGCCGATGTGCCCGGGCTGCGCCCGTGGCCGACCGCGACGGCGTTTTTTCTCGTTGAACTCGCGCGGGGCGGGGCGCCGCAGTTGAAGGACTGGCTCGTGCGGGAACAAGGCCTGCTCGTGCGCGACGCGAGCAATTTCCCCGGCCTGGCGGCACCGTGCGTGCGCATCGCCACGCAGACGGCGGAGCAAAATCAATGGCTCGTGGAGGCGCTGCACGCATGGACTCCGTGATGCTTACAAAGTGGATTGCGCCCCTGCTGATCGGCTACGGCCTCGATCTCCGGCTCGGCGACCCGCGCTGGCTGCCGCACCCGATTGTCGGCTTTGGCCGTCTGATTGCGTGGGGGGAGCGATGGCTGAATCACGGCGGCGACCGCGGTCGTTTTTGGAAAGGATCGCTGCTCACGGCGACGTTGGTTCCGGGCGTGTATTTCGCGTGCGCGGTGGTGCAGGCGGAGGCATTCCGGCTGCACCCATGGGCGGGCGCGGGCTTTGCGGCCGGCGGCGTTTTTTTCGGACTGGCGCACCGCACGCTCATTGCCGAAGGCCGCGCGGTGTTTCGCGCCCTGGAAGAAAACATCGGGGCGGGGCGCAGCCGGCTGGCGCGGATCGTGGGACGCGACACCGCGCGGCTCGACGCGCAGCAGGTGCGGACGGCGGTGTTTGAGACGATGGCGGAGAACCTGGGCGACGGCGTGGTCGCGCCGCTTTTCTATTACGCGCTCGGCGGCGTGCCCGCGATGATGGCCTACAAGATGGCCAACACGCTCGACTCGATGATCGGCCACCGCAACGCGCGCTACGAACAGTTCGGCAAGGCGGCGGCCCGGCTTGATGACGCCGCGAATCTCGTCCCGGCGCGCGTGACGGCGCTGCTCATGGTGCTCGTGGCCGGCAGCGCGCGCGGGCTGCGGTTTGTGTTTCGCTACGGCCACGCCCACGCGAGTCCGAATTCAGGCTGCCCGGAGGCGGCGCTCGCGGGAATCCTCGACCTGCGCTTTGGCGGCCCGCTCATCTACGATGGCGAGCGCGTCGAGAAACCGTGGATCGGGGAAAATCCCCGCGCGATTGAGCCCGGCGAAATCGCGCGAGTTGTTCGCCTCAACCACGCGGTATGCGCGGCGTGCGTCGCCCTGGTCGTTTTTCTCCGATGGCCGCGATGAACCGACGCATCATCATATCGGGCGGACCGGGCGCGGGGAAAACGGCGCTGATCGCGGCGCTGGCGGCGGCGGGGTATCCGTGCTTCGACGAAGTGTCGCGGCAGGTGATTGGCGAGCAGCGCGAGTGCGGCGGGGAATTTCTCCCGTGGGCGGACCTCGCGGGTTTTGTCGAGGCGTGTCTCCCTCGCATGGCGCGGCAACGGGAGGAGGCCGGCGCGCACCGGCTGAGTTTCCTCGACCGGGGAATCCCGGACCTCATCGGCTATTTATATCATCGCGGGCTGGCGCCGTCGCCGGAGTTGCTGGCGCGCGCGGCGGATTACACGCCGCTCGTCTTCATGGCTCCGCCGTGGCGGGAAATTTTCGTGAACGACGCCGAGCGACCGCAGACGTTTGAGGAGTCGGTCGCGATCCACCGCGAACTGTGCCGCGCTTACCGCGAGTGCGGGTTCACCGTGCTGCCGCTGCCGCTGGCGACGGTGCCGACGCGCGTGGCTTTCGTGCAGCGGGCGCTGGCGAACACTTCCGCGGCCTGCGCGGGTGCAACCTGATTTCACCATGGGGAAACTCATCTTCCTAACCGGTCCCGTGCGCAGCGGAAAAAGCCGCCGCGCGGTTGAACTCGCGCAGGCGTGGGGCGAGGGGGTGGTGTTCGTGGCCACGTATCGCGCGGATGCCGCCGACGCGGAGATGCTCGCGCGCGTGGCGCGCCACCTGGCCGGGCGGCCGGCGTGGCGGACGATCGAGGCGCCGGACGACGTCGCGGGCGCGCTCGCGGCGCTGCTCCCGCCGCCAACGGGCGTCGTGCTGGACTGCCTCACGCTCTGGCTCGGCGACCGGCTGGAAGCGAGCGACGACGCGATCCTCGCGGCGTGGGCCGGGCAGTTGGCGCGGTTGCGCGCGGCACCCTGGCCGGTCGTGATCGTGGGCAATGAGATCGGCTGGAGTCCCGTGCCCGGGGACCCGGCGCTGCGGCGGTTTCGCGATCTGGCCGGCTCACTCGCGCAGGCGACGGCCGCGACGGCGGACGAGGCGTGGTTGCTCGTCGCGGGCTGTCCGGTGCGGCTCAGATAATTTTTCATATGAACTGGCAACCCCCCCTCATTCCCCCGCTGGCAACATCGCTCGAACCCGGGCTGCGCGCGCGGATCGACCGCAAAACCAAGCCGCTCGGTTCGCTCGGCCGGCTCGAGGAAATCGCGCTGCGCTGCGGCCTCATGCAGGCGACGCTCGCACCGGAGTGGCGCGCGCCGACCGTGCTCGTGTTTGCGGGCGACCACGGGCTGACGACGGAGGGCGTGAGTCCGTTTCCGTCGGTGGTGACGGTGCAGATGGTGCATAATTTCCTGGCCGGCGGGGCGGCGATCAACGTCTTTGCGCGCCAGCACGGGCTGGCGTTGCGCGTGGTGGATGCGGGCGTGGCGGCGGAATTGCCGGCGCATCCGGGGTTGTTGGCGTGCAAGGTGCGCGTGGGCACGCGCAACGCGCTGCACGAACCGGCGCTCACCGCGGCGGAGGTGGAGCGGTGTCTCGCGCGCGGCGCGCAGATCGTCGATGAGCTGGCGGCGACCGGGACGAACGCGCTGCTGTTTGGGGAAATGGGCATCGGCAACACCTCGGTGGCGGCGCTGCTCGTGAGCGCGCTCACCGGCGAAGCGCTCGACGGGTGCGTGGGGCGCGGCGCGGGGCACGACGATGCCGGGCTGGCGCGCAAACGCGCGGTGCTGGCGCGCGTGCAGGCGCGCCACGCGGACGCGCGCGAACCGCTCGCGGCGCTGGCGGCCTTTGGCGGTTGTGAAATCGCGATGATGGCGGGCGCGATGATGGCGGGCGCGGCGCGGCGGATGGTGATCGTGGCCGATGGGTTCATCGTCACGGCGGCGCTGCTTGTCGCCGCGCGGCTGCGTCCGGCGGTGCTGGATTACTGCGTGTTCGCGCACAGTTCGGCGGAAGGGGGGCATCAGCGGGCGCTGGCGGCGCTGGGCGCGAAGCCGCTGCTCGATCTTGGGCTGCGACTCGGCGAGGGCACGGGCGCGGCGCTGGCGTGGCCGCTGCTGGTGTCGGCGGTGGGATTTTTGCGTGAGATGGCGACGTTTGAGTCGGCGGGCGTGAGTGCGCGGGAGACGTTGAAACCATGAGCGGTTGGCAGGGAGAAGCGCGGGCGCTGCGGGCGGCGGTGATGTTTTTCACGCGACTGCCGATACCTTCGGCAGCGAACTGGGAGCCCGGCGATCTCCAGCGGGCGGCGGCGTATTTTCCTCTGGCGGGATGGCTCGTCGGCGGCGTGGCGGCGCTCGTGTGGTGGCTGGGCGCGCACATCTGGCCACCGGTGGTGGCGAGCGGCGTGAGCCTCGCGGCCACGCTGCTCTTGACGGGCGCGTTTCACGAGGACGGCTGGGCGGATGTGTGCGATGGCTTCGGCGGCGGCACGAGCCGGGAGCGCGTGCTGGAAATCATGCGTGATTCACGCGTGGGCGCGTTTGGCGTGATCGGCGTAGTCGTGCTGCTGGGACTGAAATGGCAAAGCGTGGCGGCCTTGCCGGGCGCGTGGGTGCCGACGGTGCTGATCGCGGGCCACGCGGTGAGCCGGGCGGCGGCGGTGTCGCTGATGGCAACGCTGCCCTATGTGCGCGAGGAGTCGGTGAAAGCGAAGCCGATGGCGACGGGCCTGGCCGGGGGACGGTTATTTTTTGCGGTGGGCAGCGGGGCGGCGGCGCTGCTGTTGCTACCGGTGCGGACGTGGTGGGCCGTGCTTGCGGTGGTCGCTGCGCGCGCAGTTCTGGCGTGGTGGTTTAAGCGCCGCATCGGCGGCTATACGGGTGACTGCCTCGGCGCGGCGCAACAGGTGGGCGAGGTGGTTTTTTATCTTACAATCCTCGCGCTCGCATGAACGCCGTGCTCATCCGACATACTCGCATCGTGGCCCTGTCCGGCCTATGTTACGGGCGGAGCGACGTGCCGCTCGCGGAAACGTTTCCCGAGGACGCGCGCGCGGTGCGCGCGCGGCTGCCCTGGATGCCGGCGGAGGTGTGGACGAGTCCGGCGCGGCGCTGCCGTGCGTTGGCGGAGCAACTCGGCGCGGCGCGGGTGCGCGTCGAGCCGCGCTTGCAGGAGTTGGATTTTGGTGGGTGGGATGGACGCTGTTGGGAAGGTTTCCATAGCCCGGCGAGTGAGGCGTGGGCACGCGATCCGTGGAACCAGCGGCCGCCGGGAGGTGAAACCGCGGCGGAGTTGTGGGCGCGCGTGGGCGAACTGCGCGCGGAGTTGCTCGCGGGCGGCGCCGACCGCATCGCGCTCGTCACTCATGCCGGCGTAATCCGGGCGTGGCGTGGACTAACGACGCGGCGGCCGTTGCGCGAACTGTGGGCCGAGCCGGTCGAGTATGGCGGAATCGAGACCGCGATCCCTGCGGACGATCCTCGCGTCGCAACGGCCGGTAAATCCGGCACCTCCCCTTCATGAACGAACACCGCTACAGTGAAGACGAAATTGCGACCGTCCATCGGGTGATCCGCGAACGCCGCGACATGGGTCACTTCGCCCCCGGGCCTCTTCCTGCGGGGTTGATCGGACGATTGATCGACGCCGCCCATCACGCACCCTCGGTGGGTCTGATGCAGCCCTGGCGCTTCATCAGGATCACGGATTCCAAGCTGCGCGGACGGATTCACGCCCACGTCGATGATGAGCGCCGTGCGACTGCGGCGGCACTGCCTTCACGGCAGGACGAGTTTCTGAAAGTCAAAGTCGAGGGCATCCGCGACTGCGCGGCGCTGCTGGTGGCTGCGCTCATGCACGGGCGCGAGCCGCATCTTTTCGGTCAGCGCACCCTGCCGGAAATGGATTTGTGCTCATTGGCCTGCGCCATCCAAAACATGTGGCTGGCGGCGCGCGAAGTCGATGGGGCGATGGGCGGGAATCAGGGAGTCGCCCGGGGACTTTGGCAAGCCAGCGTTCACCCTTCAGAGAAACGTTATGCTGGCCAGTCGCGCGGAGCCCTTCGGCCAATGGCGCTATCGCATCGTCGTGGAGGTGGCGGTGATCAGCGACAACGTCATCGAAGCCTTGGAAGCGACGTGCCAATACGAAAGCCTCGACCAGCCGCTGCAAGTGGTCTCGGCCATTGCGCGGCGGATGAACGATCAACAGTGGAGCGTCGAAATTGTGCTGCCGCGCGGGCGGATCTACGAATTCCGCGTGACGGCGCGAGACGACAAGGGCAAGGAGTCCGAACCCCTGCGCGTCACCGTGAATCCCTAGACGGGGAGGGGAGCGATGGCATGAAACACTGCGCCGGGTGGGAGAACAGGAGTTTCGCTGGAGCATGAATTTTCCAATCAACCCTGTTGAGCTGGACTGATAAACACCTGCACCATAATTACTTTATTTAAATCAGCGAAATTTCGCTTGCAGGTGAACTTACGGTGGGTTTCGTCTTTCTTTGCGTCGGCGTTTGCCCTTTTGTCGAGCAGTGTCGCCCCACCAACCGCAGTCGGTTCACACCCCACTTTGATTTCACATGGCACCCCCCTCCACCCACTCGCGCCAACTGAATTGGTTACCAGATAGTCGGGCTCGTGCGCATGGGGCGGTTACCAACCCGCTTGCCGCACCGGGATTGTTGTCGTTACCATCACTCTCCTTGTTCGCATGAAAATTATCGTCCCCCTCAAACGCGTCCCCGACGCCGATACGCGCATACGCCTGCTGCCCGATGGCCGCGGGATCGACACCGATGGCGTGAAATTTTCCGTCAATCCCTTCGATGCCATCGCGCTCGAGGAAGCGCTGCGGTTGCGCGAAAAAGTCGGCACTGCCGAGATCGTGACCGTGAGCATCGGCACCGACGAATGCGTGGAACAGTTGCGCACCGGCCTCGCGATGGGTGCGGATCGCGCGGTGTTGATCAAGACCGCCGACCCGCTGGATTCGCTGGCGGTGGCGAAAGTGCTCGCCGCGTTTTGCCAGAAGGAGAAGCCCCAACTCGTGTTCATGGGCAAGCAGGCCATCGACGACGATTCCAACCAGGCCGGCCAAATGCTGGCGGCGTTGCTCGGGATCGCACAGGCCACCTTTGTTTCGAAACTCGAACCGATCGATGGCAACCGGCGCTTCAGGTGCAGCCGCGAGACGGATGCCGGCATCGAAACCGTCACGGTCGCGGTGCCCGCGGTGTTGACGGCCGATTTGCGGCTGAACGAACCCCGCTACGTCTCGCTTCCCGGCATCATGAAGGCGAAGAAGAAACCGCTCGAAGAGATTGCGCTGGCCGATCTCGGCGTCGACGCCACGTCGCGCACCAACGTGCTGAAGCTCGAAACCCCGCCGAAGCGCAAAGCCGGCGTCAAGGTCAAGACGGTGGACGAGCTGATCGAGCGTCTCCGCAACGAAGCCAAAGTCCTCTGACCCTCCGCCCCATGTCCAAAATTCTCGTCATTGCCGAACACGCCAATGGGCAGTTGAAACTCGCCACCGGCTCCGCGGCGGGTTGCGCCCAACAAATTGGCGCCGCCACCAACGCCACGTTCGATGTGATGGTGCTCGGTTCCGGGATTGCCGCGACCGCGCAGGCCGCGGCCAACTATGGTGCGGCGGCCGTTTTGACCGCCGACGATGCGGCGCTGGAGCACCCGCTCGCGGATCGCTACGCCCACGTCATTGCCCGGGTGGCGAAGGAGCGCGGTGCTGAGTTCATCGTCGCAGCCGCTTCGACCTTCAGCAAGGACGTGTTGCCCCGCGCCGCTGCGCTGCTCGATGCCGGAATGATCAGTGATGTGGTGGGAGTCGAACCCGCCGCTGACGGACTGACGTTTCGCCGGGTGATGTTTGCCGGCAACGTCATTGCCACCGTCCGGCTCGCGGGAGCCATCAAGTTTCTCACGGTGCGCAGTGCCGCCTTCGCCGCGCCCGCCGCGTCGGCCGCCACATCGCCGATCATGGCGGTCGTGGTGGATGCCGCGACCCTGCCCGCTCTGATCGAATTCAACGCCTGTGAGCAGAAAGCCGCCGGTCGGCCGGATCCCACCGAGGCCCGGGTTGTGGTCTCGGGTGGCCGCGGCGTGAAGACCGCGGAAGATTTCGAGCGCCTCGTCGGCGGTCTTGCCGACAAACTCGGCGCTGCCGTCGGTTCGTCGCGGGCGCTGGTTGACGCGGGCATCACCCCGAATTCGCTGCAGATCGGACAGACCGGCAAAGTGGTCGCGCCTGATCTCTACATTGCGCTGGGCATTTCCGGCGCCATCCAGCACATGGCGGGCATGAAGGACACGAAAGTAATTGTTGCGATCAACAAGGATCCCGACGCCGCCATTTTCGAAGTCGCCGACTACGGGTTGGTCGCCGACGTCTATAGCGCCGTGCCGGAGCTGATCGAAAAACTGAAATCCTGATTTCCGCGCCCCCAGCCATGGAACCAACCCGCGAGACCTTCGGCAACATCCCGCCCTCGTCGCAGGCGGTGTTCTATGTGATCGCGGTGCTCTCGATGCTGGTGTTCGCTTACGGCCTCTGGCGGCGCTTCCGGATGTGGCGCCGCGGACAGCCGATCAACCTGCTCCAACTGTTTGTCGGCGGCGCAAAGGCCATGTGGGGCAAGATCCGCCCCGGGGCGCGCCGGGTATTGGTCGAGGGACTCGGCCAGCAACGCGTCCGCGGTCGCGGGCTCGCGGGCTCGGCGCACATCGTGCTGTTTGCGGGCTTCATGATGCTGTTGCTCGGCACCACGCTGCTCGAGATCGATCACCTCGCGGCGATGATTTCGCCCGAGCTGAGTTTTCACCGCGGCACCTATTACGTCATCTACGAGCTGACGCTGGATATCTTCGGCCTGTTTTTCATCGCGGGATGTTGCTATTTTCTGTGGCGGCGCGTGCGCCGGCCCGCGAGCGTCGGGCACCGGACAACTGATTGGTATGTGCTGCTGTCGTTCATCACCATGGGCGTCACCGGCTATCTCGTCGAGGCGCTGCGCCTCCTTTGGCAGCAACCGGAGGGAATCGGAGCGTGGTGCTCGCCGGTGGGCCTTGCGGTGGCGCAACTCTTTGTCGGCATTAGTGAGGCGGATGCGCGGAGCGCGCACTGGGCCGTGTGGTGGATTCATGCCCTGCTCGTTTTTGGTTTCATCGCGTCGATTCCCTACACGCGCCTGCTGCACTTCATCACGGGTCCGATGAATCTGTTTCTTGCCGCGCCATCGCTCGGCCAGTTGCGCCCGGTGACCGTGGAGGAGGTCGAACTCACCGAACGCATCGGTGTCAGCGACATCCGCCACCTCACACAGCAACAACTCCTGAGTCTCGACGCGTGCATGGAGTGCGGGCGTTGCGAAGAGGCGTGCCCCGCGTTTGCCACCGGCAAGCCGCTCTCGCCCATGGCGGTCGTGCAAGACTTGCGCGGCTTGATGGAGAAAACATTTGCCGCAGGTGACGGCAAGGCACCCGCGCTTCACGAAGAAACCATCAAGGCGGAAACGCTGTGGGCGTGCACAAGCTGCAACGCCTGCGTGGAAGTCTGCCCTGTCCGCATCGATCAAGTCGCGCTGATCGTGGACATGCGCCGCCACCTCGTGAGCGAAGGCGGACTCAGCGGTGCCGCCGCCACCGCGCTCCGCCGCATGCAATCGGCGGGCAATCCCTGGGGCCTGCCCGCGAACGAACGCGGCGCCTGGTCGGCCGCCCTCGCCACTCCGCCCGCCAATTCCGACCCCACCTGAATCTCATGTCCGCCAACCCCGCCACTTCCCAAGCCCCCACGGTCAAAGAGAATCCCGGTTTTGAGGTTCTCTACTGGATCGGTTGTGCGGCCTCTTACGATCGCCGTGCTCAGCGCGTGGCGCGAGCGATGGTCAGATTGCTCAATGCCGCCGGCGTCAACTTCGCCATCCTCGGCACCGAGGAGAAATGCACGGGCGATTCCGCCCGGCGCTTGGGCGACGAATTTCTCTTCCAAGAACTCGCCACCGCCAACATCGCCACGCTGCAAAAATACAAGGTCCGCCGCATCATTGCGCACTGTCCGCATTGCGTGAATGTCTTCCTGAAGGACTACCCGCAGTTCGGCGGGCAATTCGAAGTGCAGCACCACACGCAGTTCATCGAGAGTCTGTTGGTGGAAGGTCGCCTCAAGCTGCCCGCAGGCACGGTGGCGGCGGTCGAGCCGCTCACCTATCATGACCCCTGCTACCTTGCCCGCGTGAACGGCATCCATGCCGCACCGCGCGAAGTGTTGCGCACCGCGCTCGGCGCCACCGCGGCCAAGGGCGGCAACATCATCGAGATGGCTCGCCGCGAGGAGAAAACCTTCTGCTGCGGCGCTGGTGGCGGCCGCATGTGGATGGAAGAGGATCCCGCCCAACGCGTCTCGACCGAGCGCGCCAAGGAAGCCCTCGCCACCGGCGCCAAGACCGTCGCGGTCGGTTGTCCCTTCTGTCTTACCATGATGAGCGACGGCGTCGCCGCCTGCGGCAGCGAAGCCCGTGTGCTCGACGTGGCCGAGATTCTCGCCGAGCGACTCGGCCTCTGATTTTCACGCGCCACTCCGACTAAAATTATTCAAGGACCCCCAACCATGACAACTGCGACCAAACTCCCCGAGCGCCTCACCGGCGGCAACTTCCTCCTCGAAGAAACCGACCCCTCCACCGTTTTCACCCGCGAGGACCTTTCGCTGGAAGAGCGCCAGATGAGCGAGACAGCCGAGCGCTTCATGGAAAAGGAAGTGCTGCCGCGCCTTACGGCGCTCGAACATCAGGAAGAAGGCCTCGCCTTGAAACTCTTCAAGCAGGCCAGTGAGCTCGGTTTGCTCAGCATCGAAGTGCCGGAAGAGCACGGCGGCCTCGGGATGCACAAGCGCGCCTCGATCGGAATCAGCGAACAACTCTCCCGCCTTGGCGGATTCGGCATCACCTGCGGCGCGCACTCCGGCATCGGTTCGCAACCGATCATTTACTTCGGCACGCCGGAGCAAAAAGCCAAATACCTGCCGCGTCTCGCGACGGGCGAATGGATGGCGGCCTACTGCTTGAGCGAAGCGGACTCCGGCTCGGATGCGCTCGGCATGAAGACCAAGGCCGTGCTCAGCCCCGACGGGAAGGATTACATTCTCAACGGCGTGAAGATGTGGATCACCAACGCCGCGTGGGCCGACCTCTTCATCGTGTTCGCCAAAGTTGACGGGGAAAAAGTCAGCGCCTTCCTCGTCGAGCGCGGTTTCGCGGGTGTGTCGACGGGGGCCGAGGAGCACAAACTCGGCATCAAGACATCCTCGACCCGCCGCCTCGTGCTCGAGGACGTCGCGGTGCCGGTCGAGAACCTCTTGGGCGAGGTGGGGAAGGGCGCCTACATCGCGTTCAACATTTTGAATTTCGGGCGCTACAGCCTCGCGACCGGGGCCATCGGTGCCGCGCGCGACCAGATCCGCCACGCGGCGAAATACGCGACGGAGCGCCACCAGTTCGGCCGACCCATATCTTCGTTCGGCCTTATCCAGGACAAACTCGCCGCCATGGCCTCCATGGTTTACGCGGGCGAAAGCGCCAACTACCGCACCGCCGGGATGATAGACGAAGTGTTCGAACACGGCGAGATGCTGGACTCGATGACCCCTGCGTTTCCCCGCGCGCTGGACGAGTTCGCCATCGAGTGCTCGGCGCTCAAGGTGCGCTGCACCGAGATCGGCTTCATGGTCGCCGACGAATCGATCCAGATTCACGGCGGCTTTGGTTTCACCGAGGAGTTCCCGGCCGCCCGCGCGTTGCGCGACGCACGCATCAATCGCATCTTTGAAGGCACCAACGAGATCAACCGGCTCTTTATTCCGGCGACCCTCATGCGCCGCGATCAGCGCGGCCGGTTCCCGCTGATGAAGACTGCGCTCGCCATGGCGTTGAAGCGCCCGTTCATGCGCGCACCGTCCGACACCGGGGACGTGCTCAAGAATGCACTTGGCACGCTCGCCAACGCCAAGAAGTTCGTCTTCCTCTTCGCCGGCACCGCTGGCCGCAAGTTCGGCAAGAAGATCATCGAGGAACAGGAGGCGCTGGCGGCGTTGAGCGACATCATCGCCGACCTTTACCTCGCCGAAAGCGCCGTGCTGCGCGCGCTCAAGGTGCGCGCAAGGGGCAAGGCCACGGCTCATGCCGATCTCGCGGTGCTCTTCGTCAACGACTACGTGGTGAAGTTCGAGTCCCACGCACGCCGGCTTCTTGAGGTGTGCGTCGAGCCGAAGGAGGTCATCAGCCAGCTTTCCGACGTGCGGAAAGTTCTCGGCTGGCAACCGATCAACTCCACCGAGCTGCGCCGCAAGATTGCCCAGGCCGTCTGCGAGCGCGGCGGTTGCCCGGTCTGAGCCCGCCGCAGTTCCGCCACCCGTTCGTCCCCGCGTGGGCGGGCAATGACACGTATTACGTGTCATTGCTCGCGGCGACGGTAATGCGCGGACAAATCCGGCGCTTGCGTTTGCGGGATGGGCGGGCAACTTCTGATTCCTTGGTTCTTTGATTGCGCTCGGCTTGAGTCGGGATCGGCAGTCCAAAATGAATTTCACTTTTGGGGGTGTTCCGGATTCGACCCTTGGTTGGAGTGCGCTGCTGCCTGTCGAGAGCCGAAGGCCTCTCGTAAATCCCCCTTCGAACAAAACAATCGGCAACTACGAAGAAATGCCCCTGGCTGCTTAAAAACACAGCCACGTTCCTCCCATGACACCTGCTAGTGGATAGGAGCGCCGACAGCAGGAATAGCGGTGACGGCCGTCGTGACGTCACTGTGGTATCTTCAACCACGGCTGGCCAAAGGAAGTGCGCGTGTCATCGCGCTCTCGAGGCGAGATTTAAACTGACACTACACCGGTAGATGCGGCGCGCGAAGGCCTGGGGCACAGGGGTTCAACTCCCCTCACCTCCACCATTTCTTAGTCGCTTTAATGTAAGCAGATACATTATTTGCCTTGCTAGGGTTTTATTCGCCCGCTAAATCACCCGCTAAATAAAAATGGCGAACAAGGCAAAAGGCTTCAGCGTAGTCGCAGGCAAACGGGATAGCGGCTCCCTCTACTGGCTCGCGCGCGGAACTAGAGACCGTCGCCAGATTCGTCGTGAGTTTGACAACCGGGCTGATGCCTTGGCGTTTGCAGAAAAACAGAACAGCGAGAATAACGGCACGCCCTCGAAACAGTCCTACCTGCTGACACACCTCACCTCTGAACAGATTCATGCGGCCGAGGCCGTTGTCCTTCAGCTGCAGCGTGACCATCCGGGTGTCGGCCTGCTCGAGTTAATGGACTATTACCGGTTTCTTTCTAGGTCGCTGACTCCCGAGGAGGCGTCCACGGTCGTGACGGCCGGCCACCGGCTAAAGGAGAAATTTCCGCAGACCAGCCTTGCCTTTGCTTGCGACTGGTTCGTCTCCCATTACCAGCCGCCTAGGAATTCCATCACGCTGCGAATCGCGCTCGAGCATTACTTGGCCGACGTGGAGCGGCGGCACAACAAGCACACGTTGTCTTTGCCCCAGTTCACCCGCATCGGCTACGCCATGGACGGACTGGAGAAACATATTGGCGGTGACGAACCGATCAGCAGTTTCACGACTATTCGCCTACAAGACTATTTGAAGGAAACGACCAAGGGGAAGGAGGGTGCTGCCTTCTCCAACAAGACATGGGTTAATCGCCGAGGATATCTCACGGCTTTCTTTGAGTATTGCCTCCAGGAACACTGGATTGAAACCAACCCGGCTAGCGGCATCCGCAGCTACAAGAAACGGGCTTTCGCTAAGCCGGCGCCTGAGGTGCTTAGCGCCGCTTCCGCCGAGAAACTAATGAAGCACGTTGAGACCCTTCAAAACGGCAGGCTGATTCCCTTTTACGCACTTTGCTTGTTTGCGGGTATCAGGCCCGATTGGGACAACGGTGAGATTTCCAAAATATCGCCTTCACATTTTGATTTCGCTGCCCGCGAGTTGAAGCTCCCGGCGAAAATCACGAAGACGAAACGAGCCCGCTTGGTCAAACTTCAACCAAACTTGGTTTCGTGGCTGACGCGGTACCCTCTGGAGCGATTCCCTATAATTTGCACAAACTTCAGGAAAATCCACCTTGCGACCAGAAGGCATTTTTCCCTGGGCCATGATGTGCTCCGACACACCTACTGTTCGATGCTCGTCGGAAAATTTCGCAGCGTCGCAGATGCTGCACTGCAGGCAGGAAACTCGGAGGGAGTACTCTGGTCAAGTTACCTGAATTTAGCTCCGCAAGAAGATGCTGAGAAGTTTTGGCGGATTTACCCGACGGCGTGACAGATCGCGCTTAAGCCGATTGAGCTTCCGGGCCATGCTCGAGCCGCTCTAGGTCACGCAAACCCTTCGCGACATGAATCCATGGACCATCTGCCGATACCCGAATGTGTGTTAGCTTTCCGGACACCCACATCTCTTTGACGGTGCGCTCATCGAGTCCCACAAGGGAGGCGAACTCTTCGACCGTGGCGTAAATACCAAGTTCTGCGCTACGAATACGCGCAGCTGGGCCACTTCTGGTTGCCACAGGAGTAGGCGAGAAAGGTTGGCCGCTGCGCACACTTGCGCGAAGCCGGGCGAAGACCGTTGTGGCACTGAAGTCTGATCTCATCGCGAACTCCGGGCTATTGGACTTTGGTCGAGTCTTTTCCTTCCTTCTGCTGTGCCTCACTTGCGTTGGCCTTGACGATCAGCCCAGCCCGGCTAACGGTGCGCTTGACAAGCCCGGTCACTGCGTAGCCCTGTAACTCCCATTGCTTGACGAGTGGACGCAGAAACTTGGCGCCATAGCGCGCTGCCTGCATCCGGTTAACACGTCCACGTTGTGGCTGAGCAACAGACGGCATGGGAACGCTGTCCTTGGGGCTGATTGACTCTGGCGATTTGAGGGATTCAGTATTTTCCATGGTACTGTTATAGCACATGAAAATCGAGGGTATGCTTGGTCCACGGACATGGGGGCAAGAAGACGGACCACCTCGGAAGTAAATAGTAAGTATCCCCCGATCCTTGATCCGCACTACGGCAAAAGGTCTTTTCCCGCCGTCACGTCGAGTGCCTCCAATACGAGCAAGAGCTCCGCTTCGAGGGACTGCGGCATCAATCCGGCAACCAGACTGCCATTTTCTATCACCACGTTCTTTGAGGTGGCGGCCGCTTCCTGAGGGGCCATCGGAGTGAAAATCTGTGGGCGACTCGTCGTGGTATCGACTAGCTGCTTCGTGATTGCTTCAGGTGCCATAGCGGCCTCGGGCTGACGACGGTTGCTCGAATCTTGGCCTTCAGCCGAGGCAGCTGTTCGAAGCGACGGCATGCTTGGGCGCAGGGGTTCGGCATGGCGCATCTTCGGCGCAAGAGTCAGCAGGTTCTCAACCTTGGCTTTTTGCGCGACGATCCGATCCAGTTTGTCCAGTTTGCGGTTGTAATTGCCATGGGTGGTGAGGATTCCATTCTTTTCCATTCTCGTTGCCTCTTCACCCAAATGGCGGCGCGGAATCCGGCTCCGTCCCGCCCTCGCATGGGATAGCCTGCTCAGTTTTTTCACTCCCGCAGGCAGACTGTGGTTTACGATATCTTCCCATTTTTTCCGGTAATTCTCAATGATGACCGATCCGGTCTGCTGCACGTCCAGCGAGCGCGTCTTTCCTAGGAAGGATTGGGCTCTTTCGTCCCAGACGCGGGTGGAAAAAACCAAATGACCATGGGGATTTCTCGGCTTGTTCACCTCTTGGACATTGTCATGCAGCGCGACAACTACTGGCACACCCAGCCCCGTTCCGATTTCTCCGGCCATGGCAATGAGCATTTTCCAGTGGTCCTCATGGGAGTTTTCCCGGGGAAGGGCCACAATAAGGTGCCGACCCTCGACCGAATTTTTTCGCTTTTCTGCAAACTCGGCTTTCGCCCAGAGACACTGCATAGGCAGACCCGATCCGACGCAGCCAAACCTGACGACATCGCCGACGGTGCGCCGACGGTAGCTTTTTCCCAAGCGCGGGCTCCGTAGCTGTTGCCCGGTGATGTAGCTCACAATCTGAATCACGCTCCTGTGCTTGCTTCGCTGGATAGGACGGAGCTGCAGGTGAAATATGGCCATGCCCTGTCTTATAGCACACGTTTTCACGACTGGGTTCAGCCTGCGGCAAAGTCTGTTTGCTTAAGGTGCGCAGATCTCACCGCCCACCCCAAAACCGAAAAACATCTCGGAATCTGCCCCCCGCGACTGCCCCACCGGCCAAACACGTCCCTTCCCCATCCCCCGTTACCCGACCCGCTCAGTATGGATTTGCCGCCAGTCCGATGGATTCGTCGGTTCAGTCCTTGCCCAGAAAGCGTGTGCTATGATGACCCGGAACAAATCCCACAAATAATATGAAACCCGCCGAAGCACTAGCCGCACTGCGAACGAAAAAAGCTCAACTAAAGTATCGGGAGAAACTGCTCAAGGCCGAGCTCGAGGCCCATCTCGCAACCGAGAGTCGTAAGCTCCGCCTCGCCATCGGCTCCTACATGGTCGGGCATCTCGCTGATCCGGCCATACGGCGCTCCTTGAACAAGGTCCTGCCCGGCCTTCGTCCTGACCTTCGCGGCAAATTGACGGCTCTTCTGGCGGGAGCGATTGGTTCCAACAGTGCGCAGGACGTTATCAGCTGGGGCGAAGCGGTCCGGTCTACAGCCGAGACGCTGCCCGGCAACGACTAGGGAGCGGTGCTCGCCGCGGCTCCGTATTCTCGGATCTGAGTGATTCGAACACGACCCGGAAACCCCACCGAAGGAAGGAAAACGGTGGGGGTAGAGGGCGGGTCGCGGGCTGCAGCAGACATAGGTCTGCCCGTTCGGCAGGCTCAGGGCAGGCGCGGCGGCGCTCATGAGGCCACCCCCTCGACTAGCTCGGGGCCTTGAGCCTGTCGAAACGGCTCCGCAATGAGGGCATCGTAAGCGGCCAGGTCCGGCGTGAAGGCGACGAGGGCCGCGGGGACGGCCGGGTCGGGCTCGCGCAAGTGAGGTTCCAGGGCGTCGGCGAGCGGCAGTTCACCCTGGCGCAGGACGGCGCCGATCCGATCGGCGACGCGATCTTCGCCGTGCTCGGCGGCGAGTTGGAGCAGGCGCAGGTAACGGAGGCTCGCGGTGCGTTCTTCGCTCGCCGCGAGCCGGTCGTAGGCTTGGCGGAACACGGGCCGCGGGAACAACTCCTCGCGGTAGAGATAGCGCGCGAATGCGCCCGGCTTCTTCACCAGGGAGCCGATGAGGTGCCGGTAATCGATGCGCGGCTGGCGGCCGGTCGAACGCGGATAACACGCGGCTTCTTCGCCGCGATAAACGAAGCGCACCGTTTCCTCGCTCACGTGCGCTTGGACCAGGCTGCCGATCAAGCGCGCGGGCACCGAGTAGGCGCAGTCGTGGACGCGCGCCGTCGAGTAACCCGACACCCGCACCGTGAGCGCCGCGGTGGCGGGGAAACGCTGCGCGGGCAGCCCACGCAGCTGGGCACGTTCCTCGGCGAGCTTCGGGGCGCGCAGGGTGTTGGCGCCCTGGCACACGCCGGCCACGAAGTCGGCGTAGGCGGCCCCGGCGGCAAAGTCGCGGCTGCGGCGCAGGATCAGTTGGTTTTTGAGCCGGCGCTTGAGCACGCCCTGCGCGGCTTCGACGTCGCCGTTTTGATTGGGACAGGCGACGCCGATGGTGCGCGGTTCGAGGCCGAGGTGCGCGCACAGCGCGACATACTCGGTGTTGAAGCCGCGGCGGCGCTCGCCGCGCTGGAGTTGGTGCGTGGCGGTGGAGCTCTGGTCGGTTTGGGAAAATTGCGGCACCCCGCCCAGTTCCCACAGCGACGCTTGCAGCCCGCTCTTGAGCGAGAGGGCCGATTCCGAACGGCACGGGGTCGCCCATTCCCAGTTCGAGTAAGGCAGCACCGAGTGGCAGAGCAGGTGGGGAAACGCTTCGCCGGCGATGGTCACGTCGAGTTCATTCGCGTTGGTCCAATCGGTCTGGATGCACTCGCCCGGGGCGTGGACCTGGGCAAAGAACACCTCCTTGGGCGGCCCATGCCGGCGCAGCCAGTCGGTCGTGCCGCACGGCGACAGTTAGACCTCCCCACGACGCCAGTTAAAACGCCCCATCGCTGAAGGTGGGATGTTCAGGCCGGTGTCGGTCTGCATGAGCGTCAGTGGTGCTCAGACCTGTTATGCAGGCGCACCTTGATCACCGAG